>DBPQ01000026.1 GCA_002304945.1 Actinomycetales bacterium UBA1416
CCGACGGAGGTGGGGCCCCGATCCATTGTTCAGGAGGGTCAGCCCTCAGCCTCGATCCGGGCGGCGCGGCGCTGCCCGATCTCGGCGACGATCTCGAGGTACTTCTTCTCCGTGAGCGGGTAGAAGAACATCACGAGCTGGGTGAGGACCGTTGAGCCAATCAGGAAGATCGCGGCCCACATGCGGATGTTGCCGGCCACCTCGTCCGTGACCTCGGCACCCGCCGCGACGTCGGCCGCGACGAAGCCGGCCCACACGAGGACCCAGCCGCCGACGAAGCCACCGAGGGCCTGGCCCATCTTCCGGGTGAAGGAGAAGATGGCGTAGGTGGTGCCCTCGGTGCGCTGCCCGATCTTCCATTCGCCGAACTCCACGCAGTCGGCCTCGAGGGCCCACATGAGGGTGTTCACGCCGAACAGGCCGATGCCGGCCACGAAGAACGCAAGCGAGCCGAGCCATGGGTAGGTGCCCAAGGGAGCGAGCCAGAGGATGAGAGCACCGATGTAGAGGAAGGACGCGACCACGATGTAGCCGACGCGCTTGCCCATCGTCCGGACGATGATGGGAATGATGGGTCCGACAACGAACAGGGCGGCCACCTGGGCGGTGGAGTTGATCGCGATGTAGTTGGCGTCATTCTGCACGTAGATCGCGATGTAGGAACCCAGGGTGCCGAGCACGGTGGTGCCGAGGAGGAAGAACACCGCAGCCGATGACAGGACCTGCAGCGGTCGGTTGACGGCGAGCGAGCCGAAGCTCTCCTTGAGGCTTACGGGCTTCGGGTCACGGGCGACCTGCTCCTTGGTGCCCCACACGGTGAAGAGGTAGAGCGCGGCGCCGATGATCGACAGGATGCCGACCGAGATCGCCAACGAGTTCTGCAGCGCGTCCGCGTCACCGACGTTCGCCCGGATCTGCGGTGCGATGACCCACGAGAGGACGAGGATCATGATCGCGGCGCCGAACATCCGGAAGCTGGCCAGTTTCGCCCGCTCTGTCGGGACCTGGGTCAGCGAGGGGGCCATCGAGCCGTAGGCGATGTTCACGGCAGTGTAGAACACCGAGCCCATCAGCACGTAGAAGACGTACATGTAGATGGTGTAGGCCGTGGTGCTCGCGTCCGGCATGATCCACTTCGCGGCGTAGAGCATCCAGCTGGAGACCAGCAGCGGCACGGAGAACCACAGGATGATCGGCCGGAACTTGCCGAGCTTCCCGGGCTTCTTCATGTCGATGATGCGGCCCATGAAGACGTCCGTGAAGGCGTCGATGAAGCGCAGCACCAGGAACATTGTTCCGATGACGCCGCCCTCGATGCCGACGACGTTGGTGTAGTAGAGGATGAGGAACATGCCCGCCATGGTGAACGACACGTTGTTGGCCGCGTCGCCCGCCGCGTAGGCGAGGTAGTTCTTCATGGTGAGGGGCTGGGCCGTTGTCTGCGGCGCCGCGACTGAGCTTGCAGTCATGGTGGAGTGTCTCCTTCGGTGTGGGGATTCGGCGCCGGTCAGGCGTTGCGGTGCTGGATGGCGTCGACGATGGCGTTGACCGCCGCGTCGATGGACACCCGGCTGGTGTTGATGAGCATGTCGTAGCGGTCTGGGCTGGTCGGATCCCAGCCGTACAGGGTCTTCGACATCTGGCGGCGGACGTCCTCCTCGGAGGCACGCCGCTTGGCGGACTCTGCGTCGGAGATGCCCAGGCGCTTGGCGGCCCGCTTGACGCGGTCCTCGACATCGCCGGTGAGCAGGACGTGCAGGCTGTTCGGCCGGTCCGCGAGGATCACGGCGCCGTTCCGGCCCATGATCACGCCGCCCTGCTGCGCGTACTGCTTGACCTTCCGGGTGTTGTCCGCGATGAGCTCGTACTTCTGCTCCTGGGTGCCCACGACCTCGCGGTCCTCGAGCGTGTTGTACGCCCCGCCGAGGAGGGAGAGCACGTTCGACAGGACGGCGGTGTTCTCCTCATCGCCGGCTGCTGCTCCGGAATCTCCGGCGATCTGACCGGAGCTGAAGGCCTGGCCGTGGAAGGGCAGACCGAGACGTTCGGCGACCTTCTCACCGATCGTCGTGGCGCCTGCACCGTACAACTCGAAGAGTGTGACGACAGGCGGGTTGGTGGCCTCTGACATGAGGGTTTTCCTTTCGCTTCCTTGCTGAGCCGGTGGGGGACCGGCGGCCGTGGGGTGAGGGACTAGAGGCGGGCCTGCCACTTCTCGGTCCAGACCAGGTCATTGGGCTGGCCCGTGAACTCGCTGCGGCCCTCCATCTTGTCGATGGTGGCGAGCACGTTGTCCTCGTTGGGGTGGTAGGCGTTGATGTAGCACTTCACCATCGTGGCGTCGTGCAGGTGGGTGGTGTAGTTGTGGCTGACCATGAAGGTCGGTACCTCCCAGACGTACCAGGGGCACTCGTTGCTCATCGCGGTCTTCCACACGATCCGGTAGTTGTTCTGGGCGCCGTACCCGACCACCTCGGCGATGATCAGGGCGGCATCCACCTCCTCGCGGTACTTCAGGGTCGGGCCCTTGACCCGCGTGGTGCCGTCGTTGATGGTCACCTCGTACCCGCGCCTGCCCAGCTCCGTGACGTAGAGCTGTGCGAGCTTGTCGGAGACTGCGCCGAACATGCCGCTCTCGCCGGTCAGGTGGTAGAGCCGGATGCGGCGGTGCTTCTCCGGGGTGAGCGGGAGCTGGTCGAGGGTGTTCTTCACCAGCGTGATGCCCTTGTCGGCCGCGTCCTTCCGCATCGCCAGGTGCTCCTCGCTGCCGACGACGGCGAGGTCCTCGGGCTTGCGGAGCAGGGTCCCGTTCTCCCTGGCCTCGTGCAGGCGCAGCTTGGCCTTCAGCCCGAGGATGCGGCGGTTGGCGTCGTCGAGCCGCTCCTTCGTGATGATTCCCTTCTCCACCCCGGCCTTCATGAAGCCGAAGTCCTCCTCGAGGTTGTTGAAGAAGAGGAAGCAGTCGCAGCCCGCGGCGATGGCGGCCGGGACGTAGTCCTCGCGGCGCATGGCCGAGGTCATCCCGAGCATGTGCGAGGCGTCGGTGATGACGGCGCCGTTGAAGCCGAGCTCGGTCTTCAGCAGGCCGTCGATCAGCTCGGGGGCCAGCGTTGCCGGCAGGATGTCCTCGTCGGCGAGTGACGGGTCGAGCTTCTGCTGGTAGTACGGCAGGGCGATGTGCCCGGCCATGATCATCTCGACCCCGTTCGCGATGTGCGCGCGGTAGACCTCGCCGAAACTGGCCTCCCACTCGTCGGGCTGGAGCTCGTTGACGCCGAGAACCAGGTGCTGGTCGCGCTCCTCGGTGCCGTCGCCGGGCCAGTGCTTGACGCAGGTGAGGACGCCGGACTCGCGCTGCCCCTCCACGAACGGGATCGTGTAGCGGATCACGTCCTCCGCCGTCGTCCCGTACGCGCGCGTGTTGACGATCGTGTTGCGCCAGTTGAAGAGGATGTCCACGCACGGGTCGAAGTTGAGGTTGGCGCCGATGGCGTCCATCTCCCGCCCGGAGACGTAGCCGGCGTTGCGCGCCACCTCGGTGGAGCGGGAGGCCTCGGTCTGGGCGCCGGAGGCCACGTAGGTGCCGTCGCTCATGGCGCCGTTGCCACCCGAGTCGCAGTTCGCCGCCACCAGGAGCGGGATCTTCGAGGCTGCCTGGAGCCGGTTGATGAGGTCCTGGACCTTCTCGGAGGTGCCGCCGTGGTAGCGGGCCACCCCGATGTGGAACTTCTCGAGGATCTGCTCCGCGGTGTAGGGGTTGCCGGAGAACTCGTCCGTCCCGAAGAAGAACAGGTTCGTGAAGAGCTGCCCGACCTGCTCGTCGAGCGTCATCCCGGCCAGCGTCTCCTCCACCCAGGCGATCTGCGTGTCATCGAGGTTGTAGGGCGCTGCTTTCAGGTCCACCAGTCGTGGCATTTCCGTGACTCCTTTGTGCGTACCTCATTGGTATCACCGGCCGGAAATGCGGGACAGTAGTTGCCACAAGTTGCGCCCGCTGGTATCCCGGGTCACATGGCACCCGAGATCCCGGTGGACGAGTTCCTCGCCGGCCACCCCTTCGCCTCGGCGGTGCACGAGGGCGTGATCACGCTCCTCTCCGGGATCGGCCCGTTCACGGCCCGCGCGACGCGGAGCCAGCTCGCATACCGCCGTCGCCGGGCGTTCGCCTGGCTGTGGCTGCCGGGCACGTGGCTCGCCCGCCCGGCCGACGACGTCGTCCTCACCATCGCCCTCGGGCGCCACGATCCCTCGGCCCGCTTCAAGGAGGTCGCACACCCGAGTGCGCGGCACTGGGTGCACCACCTCGAGGTGCGCGTGCCGACGGATCTCGACGACGCCGTCGCCGCGTGGCTGCGGGAGGCGTACGAGCGGGCGGGGTGAGGCGTCCCGAAATCCTTTTGCCGCTGTCAGCGGCGGGGCATATCCTCAACCGGTGCCGACCGTCATCCACGCCTCCGACCTCACCAAGAAGTACGGCGACTTCACCGCCGTCGACGCCATCTCCTTCGAGGTCCCGGCGGGTGAGAGCTTCGGGCTGCTCGGCCCGAACGGGGCAGGCAAGTCCACCACGATGCGCATGATCGGCGGCACCTCCACGCGCACGGGCGGCACCCTCACGGTGATGGGCCTGGACCCGGAGACGCACGGCCCCGAGGTGCGGGCGCACCTCGGCGTCGTCCCGCAGCAGGACAACCTGGACGAGGAGCTGCGCGTCCGCGAGAACCTCATCTCCTACGGCCGCTACTTCGGCCTGCCGTACTCCTACCTGCGCCCCAAGGCGGACGAGCTGCTGGAGTTCGCGCAGCTCACCGAGAAGGCGGGGGAGAAGGTGACCGCGCTGTCCGGCGGCATGAAGCGGCGCCTCACCATCGCGCGCGGCCTCGTCAACGAGCCGCAGATCCTCCTCCTCGACGAGCCCACCACTGGGCTGGACCCGCAGGCGCGGCACATCCTCTGGGACCGGCTCTTCCGGCTCAAGGAGGAGGGCGTCACCCTCATCGTGACCACCCACTTCATGGACGAGGCCGAGCAGCTGTGCGACCGGCTCATCGTCATCGACAAGGGCCGGATCATGGCGGAGGGGTCCCCGCGCTCGCTCATCCGGCAGTACTCCACCCGCGAGGTGCTCGAGGTCCGGTTCGGGTCCGAGCGCAACGCCACGGTGGTGCACCAGCTCGAGGGCGTGGGGGAGCGGAACGAGGTGCTCCCGGACCGCATCCTCATCTACGCCGACTCGGGTGAGGCCGCCATGGAGGAGGTCACCGCACGGGGCCTGAACCCGCTCACCTCGCTCGTGCGCCGTTCGTCCCTGGAGGACGTGTTCCTCCGGCTGACCGGGAGGAGCCTCATTGACTGAGATCGCTCCCGGCTCGCTGGCGGACTCGAACCGGCTGGCCTACAGCGGGCGCGCCCTGCCGCCCGGGGTCCAGGGCGCCCGCGCACGGCGGCTGGGCTGGTGGTACTTCACCGAGCACATCCTGCGCCAGATGAAGGGTTACGGCTGGCCCGTGCTGGTGTACGACGTCGGCCAGCCGCTCCTCTACCTGTTCGCGATGGGGGTGGGGCTGGGCGCCGTCGTCGACGCCAACGCCGGCACGATCGACGGCGTGCGGTACCTGACGTTCGTGGCGCCGGCGCTCCTCGTCTCGACGGCCGTGATGACGGCGGCCGGTGAGATGACGTACCCCGTCATGAGCGGGTTCAAGTGGCAGCGGATCTACTACGGCCCGCTGGCCTCGCCCATCTCCCCGGGCCAGATCGCGTTCGGGCACCTCCTGGCCGTCTCGTTCCGGTTCATCGCCCAGGCCACCGTCTTCTGGGGGCTGATGCAGCTGTTCGGGGCGAGCGCGAGCGGCTGGTCCTGGCTGGTGATCCCGATCGGGGTGCTCTCGGCGCTGTCCTTCGCCTCCCTGCTCCAGGCGTACGCCGCCACGCTGAGGGACGAGGGCTTCCAGTTCGCCTTCATCCAGCGGTTCATCGTGATGCCGATGTTCCTGTTCGCGGGGACGTTCTTCGAGCTCACCGCGATGCCGGTGTACCTGCGGTGGATCGGGTGGCTCTCCCCGGTCTGGCACGGCACGGAACTGGCCCGGGTGGCGAACTACGGGCGGGAGCTCGCGCCGGGGATGGCGTGGGTGCACGTGGGCTACCTGCTGGCCCTGCTCGCGCTCGGCCTGGTGCTGGCGAACCGGAACTATCGCAGGAGGCTGGCGGAGTGAGCACCTCGGTCGAGATCCTCGAACGCCTCCAGAACCCGAACCGGCCGCTGCGAGGCCTGTACTCCGGCAACGCCCGCTCCGTCATCGAGCGGGGCTTCAAGGTGATCCTCGCCCAGAACTGGATGATCCTGGTCTCCGGCTTCTTCGAGCCCGTGTTCTATTTGCTCGCGATGGGTTTCGGGCTGGGCGGGCTGATCGGGACCGTGACCGGGCCGGGCGGGCAGGAGATCGAGTACGTGGCCTACATCGCCCCGGCGCTGCTGGCCACCTCCGCGATGAACGGCGCGATCTACGACTCCACGTGGAACGTGTTCTTCAAGATGCACTTCGCGAAGCTCTACCAGGGGATGATGTCCACCTCTCTTGGGCCGCTGGACGTGGCGATCGGGGAGATCTTCATGGCGCTGTTCCGCGGGTTCCTGTACGCGCTGGGGTTCATGGCGGTGCTGTACGGCTTCGGCATCGTGGAAGGGCTGTGGGCGCTGCTCATGATCCCGGCGGCGGTGCTCGTGGCGTTCGGGTTCGCGAGCTTCGGCATGGGGGTCACCAGCTTCATGAAGACCTTCCAGCAGATGGACGTCATCAACTTCTTCATGCTGCCGATGTTCCTGCTGTCCTCCACGCTCTACCCGATCACGGTTTACCCCGAGCCGATCCAGTGGTTCGTGAAGGTCATGCCCCTGTGGCACGGGATCGAGCTGATGCGCCAGCTCTCCGTGGGAATCTTCACGGCGATGACGCCCGTGCACATCGGCTACTTCCTGGTCATGACGGTGCTCGGACTCTGGCTCACGACCGGCCGGCTGGCGAAGCTGTTCCTGCGGTAGGCGGCTATCGTGAACCTCGTCTTCCGGCTCTGGTGGCTCCGGCTGCGGGCGCGGCGCAGGGGCCCGCTCTCTGTCTGGGACGTGGCACGCACCCCGTTCCGGGTGCTCCCCACCGACCTCGACCTGCTGTTCCACATGAACAACGGGAAGTACCTCTCCATCCTCGATCTCGGCAGGCTGGACCTCCTGCTCCGCTCCGGGCTTTGGCAGGCGCTCACCGAGCGCGGGTGGTATCCCGTGGTCGCGGGACAGACGATCTCCTACCGGAGGTCGCTCCGGCTCTGGCAGCGGTTCGAGGTGCACACTCGGGTCCTGGGATTCGACGACCGGTGGGGGTACATCGAACAGACCTTCGTGGTGGGCATGACGGTGCATGCCCAGGCGATCGTGCGGAGCCGCTTCCTCAAGCGGTCCGGCGGGTCCGTCACGCACGACGAACTCGAGGAGGTGGCCGGCCCGCTGGCCGACCACGCCGCCATCCCGGACTGGGTACTGGCGTGGTCGGCTGCCTCGCGCATCCCCGGGCGGATCGATGAGGCGGGGCGATGAGGGGGTTCGATGAGGCGGATCGATGGGGCGGTCGGGCGCCGGCCCCGGCGGCGTGCGAGGCTGTGCCCGTGATCGTGCTCGTCGTGTTCGTGCCCACCTCCCACGCCGACGCCGTCCGCCGGGCTGCCGCAGTGGCCGGTGCCGGGCACATCGGCAACTATCGGGCGTGCTCGTTCTCCTCGGCAGGCACCGGCCGGTTCGAGCCCCTCGACGGCGCCCGTCCCGCCATCGGGCGGATCGGCGAGCTCGAGGAGGTGGCGGAGGAGCGCATCGAGGTGGTGTGCGACCGCGCGGATGCCCGCTCGATCCTCGATGCGGTCCTCTCCGCCCATCCCTACGAGGAACCGGCGTACCACCTCTACGAGACCCTCGACCCGTCGTCGCTCTGATCGGGGAGGGGCCACCGGGCCCCTGCAAGGCGTGCGCCTCCACCGGACCGCCTCGACCGGTGCCGCCTTCACCAGCACTAGCTACCTCCACCAGTGCCGCCGCCTTCACCGGGCCGCCTTCACCGGGCCGCCTTCACCGGTGCCGCCTCCAGAGGGCCGCCCTCAGAGGGACCGTCGCCGGCCCCGGGTCCCGCGCGGGGTTGTGAGCACTTCCGTGCACATGCGCACGCAACTGCTCACTGTCCGGGGCCTCGCGGCGATGAAGACGGGGCAGTACACGCTGGGCGACCCTGGCAGTCGCGCGGAGTCAGGAGTCAGGAGTCAGGAATCTGTGGCAGCGGGGCCAATCCCCAACTGCGCCCGCAGAACGATCGAGCGTGCGCGAGACGATTCTGCGGGCGGTACACCACCCGCAGGAACGTT
>DBPQ01000108.1:0-18683 GCA_002304945.1 Actinomycetales bacterium UBA1416
GAGTTGCGCTCCGGGCGCGATCCCGGGGCGCGCCGGTGGCGCGAGGAGGTCCGGCGGCTGGAGGGCATCGCCCGGCGGGAGGCCGGGCGGCGGGAGCGCACCCGGGCGGGGGAGGCGAGCGGCGGCGTCGTCGATGCGCTGGGATACGTGGCGGCACTCGCCTATCCGGACCGGGTGGCGCGGCGCGTTCCCGGCGGATCGTCCTACCTGCTGGCCTCCGGGACGGCGGCCGGCTTGCCCGCGGGGAGTCCGCTCGCCGGGCACGAGTGGCTCGCGGTCGCGGAGGTGACGCGCGCGTCCGGACGGGATGCCGCGGGCACGGGGGCCGTGATCCGCTCGGCCGCGGCGCTGGACGCCGACGGCGCGGCGGCCGCGGCAGCGCACCTCCTCACGGATCGCGTCGAGGCCCGGTTCGAGGGTGGCCGTGTCCTGGCGCGGCGGGAGCGCCGACTCGGCGCGATCACGCTCAGCTCCACGCCGGTGCGCCCGGGCCGCGCGGAGGGGCGGGCCGCTGTGGCACGAGCCCTCGCGGAGGAGGGCCTTGCCGCGATCGGGTGGTCGACGGCGGCGGACGCGCTGCGGCGTCGGCTCGCGCTGGTGAGGCGTGAGCTGGGCGAGCCCTGGCCGGACGTGTCCGAGGCGGCACTGCTCGCCCGGCTCGAGGAGTGGCTCGGCCCGGAACTGGAGGCGCTCGCGGCGGGTGGGTCGGTGCGCGGGCTGGACCTCGCCGAGCCGTTGCGCCGGTTGCTGCCGTGGCCGGAGGCTGCGCGGCTGGGGGAGTTGGTGCCGGAGCGGCTCGAGGTGCCGAGCGGGTCGCGGGTGCGGATCGAGTACCCGCCGGTGGAGGAGGGTGGCAGTGCGGCGGGTGGTGACAGGGCAGCGGGTGGTGGCGGCGCCGTCGGACGACCCGTGGTGGCGGTCAAGCTGCAGGAGTGCTTCGGCTGGGCGGAGACCCCGCGCCTCGTGGACGGCAGGGTGCCGGTGGTGTTCCACCTGCTGTCCCCGGCGGGACGGCCGCTGGCGGTGACGGGGGACCTGGCGTCGTTCTGGTCGGGGCCGTACGCGCAGGTGCGGGCGGAGATGCGCGGCCGGTACCCGAAGCACCCCTGGCCCGAGGACCCGTGGACGGCGCCTGCGACCTCCCGGACGAACCGCCGAGCGTGAGCGGGGTCCGGCGCGTCAGCAGCATCCATCGGACAAATCAACAACAACTGTATGGCAGATCAACAGTACAAGGGCGGCGGATCAACGGTACAGGCATCTGAACTGCTACGATACCGGCGTGACGGAACTGCTCACCCTGCGTCCACGGCAGTTGTTCGAAACTGCACGGCAGATGCTGGAGTACTCCCCAGTCGTCACGATCCAGGGTGCGCGACAAGTGGGGAAGTCGACTCTCGCGTCCATGCTCGTTGCAGGGCGAGATCATCGCGTGGTGACTCTCGATGACGTCGACGTCATCGATGCGGCCCGGGCAGATCCGGTGTCCTTCGTCCGGTCGGCGGGCGATGGGATCCTCGTCATCGACGAGGTCCAGCGTCTGCCCGAACTCACGCTCGCCATCAAGGCAGCGGTAGACCGGGATCGCCGTCCCGGCCGGTTCATCCTCACGGGGTCGGCGGACCTCGGCCAGGTCTCCGGCACCAAGGATTCCTTGGCAGGACGGTCCCTGAACCTTCGCCTCCACCCTTTCACGCAAGGGGAGTGGGAGGGACTGGACGGTGCTGAGGATCTGGTGAGTGCCGTCGCTGTGCACGCTGACGAGCCCGACTGGTTCCGCAGCCTCCGGACCGGCGAGACAAGGTTGGGCTTGGCGAACAGGATCTGCCGCGGCGGGTACCCGCCAGTCGCGGGGATGCCGGAGAGGATTCGGGAGGCCTGGTTCGCCAGCTACATCGATGCCCTCCTTCGGGAAGACGCGACACGCGGCCTTCGGGTCCACGGCGTTTCCCGACTGCGGAGCCTCCTCACGCTGCTCGCGGCGAATCAGGCGGGTGAACTCGTCAAGGCCAGGCTCGCTTCTGAGTCCGGTGTCCCGGCCTCGACGGTCTCCAACCTGTTGGACCTGCTCAGCAGCTTGTTCATCGTGGAGACCCTCCCACCGTGGACACCCAACCTCACCACGAGAGAAGTCGGACGGCACAAGGCCTACGTGACCGACTCCGGTCTCGCGGCCTCGCTCACCAGGCTCCGTCCGTCACAGCTTGCTGATCCGCTGCACGGCAAGCTGCTCGGGCCGCTGCTCGAGGGGTTCGTGGTGTCGGAGCTGGTCCGGCAGTCCGGGTGGTCTGCGACACGGTCGCAGCTCTTCCATTACCGGTCGCGGTCGGCTGAGGTTGACCTCGTGCTCGAACTCGACGACGGATCAGTGATGGCGTTCGAGGTGAAGGCCTCGGCGACGGCGTCGACGCGGATGTTCGCCGGGTTGAGAGAGCTTCGCGACCTCCTCGGTCATCGGTTCCTGGCGGGCGTGGTGCTCAATACGGCGGATCACGGGCTCGTCCACGCGGAGCGACTGTACGCGTTGCCGGTCCAGTCCCTGTGGGCTGCGGCTGGCGATTGACGAGATGTCACCATCCAACGGCGGTGACGGCCAACCTCAGCGTGCGAGCTCGGCCAGGTCCTCGGTCACGTCCGCTGCGCTGAAGTACGCGGCGTCGGGCACCGCGTCGAGCATGTCCTGGTAGCCCCAGATCCCGCCGCAGTTCTCCGGCGGGGCAGCCCGGCGGCCGGCCGTGCACCGCGGGTAGGCCACGCCCTCCTGCGACGGCGCGATCTTCTCCACGAGCACCACGTGCTGCCAGTCGTCCCCGAAGTCGTAGACGTAGGTCAGCTTCTCCCCGACCTCCGCCACCTTCGTCAGCCGCACGCCCCGCTCCGAGCGGAGGTCCAGGCCCCACTCCGGGTCGGGGACGCCGTACTCGCCCTGAGGGGTCTCGAAGGCGTGCAGGTGCGAGTCGGTCCACTCGAACGCCACCTGGATGACCTCGTGCAGCTGGTCCAGCGTGATGGTGGCGGGAACCTCGAGCCTCCGCCAGATCGGGGGCTTGGATCCCTTCAGGCTCACCCTCAGCTGGAGGACCTCCTTCGGACGCCGACGACGGCGGGTGGCCGGCGCCGTCGTCCCGCCGGCCGTGGCGGCGTCGTCGTCCACCGAGAGGCGCGACCGCACGAGATGGGCGTGGCGCGCGACGTCCTCGACCTGGTCGGGATCGGCAGGGCACGGTTCTCGCTCCGCAGCCTCGCGCAGCGCCGCCCGGGCCACGCTCCACGGGATCTCCTCGAGGAAGGCATCGGGCTCCCTCCTGGACTCGCGGCGGACCTCGGACCACAGGTGATCAGGGTCGTCGGACACCCAGCTGTCCTTGATCCCGCCGCCGAGCGTGTGGTCGAGGAGGATCGCGAGGGCATGGCGGCGCCGCCCGTAGGCGAACACCACGTGGTAGGAGGCCTGGAAGCCGAAGATGTCCCCGAACCGCCAGCACCGCTCCACTGTGGGGCGCCCGATCGTGTTCGCCCACGCCGGGTCCGGGACACCCGACGCCGCCACCCGGTTGGCGGCGTCGTCGACCGCTTGGCGGAACGCACCCTCCGTGAACGGCGAGAGCGTGCGGAGGACGGCGAGGGACTCGGGGGTGCGCTGCCGCTCGGCGTGGGCGACGAGCTGGGTGAGGAGCACGTCGAGCGGCGCGCTGCCGGCCTCCTCATCGGGGAGCGGATCCCGCTCGATCGCTCCCGCCATGCCCTCCTCGAGGACGCCGAGCACGTCACTCGCGTGCATCTCCGCCTCGAGCGGCCACTCCGCCGGTGCGATGCCGTCGGCGAGCATCCCGAGGAACGGGTCGAGGAGGGCGTTGAGCTCGGCGGCGTCCTCGGCGGCGTCCGCCGCGGTGTACGGCTCATCAGCGGGGCGCGAGATCTCCTCGGTCCGCGACTCCTCGGTGCGCAACTTCTCGGCCCGCGGGGGTGGCGGACCCGCCGTGGGTGGGGTGTGCTCGGTGCCTCCGACCACCTGGAGGTGCCGCTGGTTCGGGTCGGTCCTTCGCCGGTTCGTCATCGGTGCGATTGTCGCAGGTGTGGTGGGTGGGCCTCAAAGGCGGCGGTCGGGGGCGTGGACGCCGCGTGTGGGCGTGCCAGTTCTGCCCCACACGCACGGTGGCAAGTTATCGGTAGTGATAACATTGTGATGTGAGCCAACGAGGTCCCTATGCGGCGGGGAGCGGCGCGCAGAACGGCGCGATCGGCCCCGATCTCCTTCGGGTCCTCGAATCGGCGGCGGTGCTCCAGCAGCGTGTCCCGGACGCCGTTCTCGTCGGTGGGACCGCCGCGGCTCTCCACGCCGGCCACCGAGCATCCTTCGATCACGACCGCGTGGTGGCCGACCTCCGCGAGCGCTTCGACCTCGTCCTCGACGCCCTCGAACGTGAAGGCGATTGGGTCACAAACCGCGTCACGCCCGGGAAGATCATCCTCGGCGAGTTGGGGGAGATCGAGGCCGGGGTCCGCCAACTCATCCGATCGGTGCCGCTGGAGACCGAGGAGGTCTCGCTCCCGAGCGGCAACGTGGTGCGCGTGCCGACTCCTGCCGAGATCCTCCGCATCAAGGCGTTCCTGATCGTCAAGAGGAACCAGGTGCGGGACTACCTCGACGTCGTCGCGCTCGCGAGCCGGTGCGGGTTCGGCCCGGCGGCCCGAACCCTCGCCGACATCGACAGGTACTACACCGATCCCGCGCAGGACGGCACTCCCTTCGCTGACCAGGTCGTCCGCCAACTCGCGGAACCCCGCCCCCGCGACGCGCGGGTCACGGCACGGCTCCGGGACTACAAGGGACTCGCGCCGCGATGGCAGGACTGGGGCGCCGTCGTGGAGGCGTGCCGCCACCTGGCGCTGCGGATGGAGGAGGCTGACTTCGGCTGATGGCTGTCCAGTTCCGGAACCTGGAGGTGACTCCGCGGGACCCGGTTGACCGTTGGGGTCCCGAGGGCATCCTGACGGCGATCGACCGCGGGGGCCTGGCCGAGTGGCGGCGGATCTCGTGTGCCGTCGCGGCGGACCCACACGGGCCGGTGGCAGGGGATCTCGAGGAGGCGCTGGAACTGGCCGAGGACGCCGGCGCAGCGCGGGTCCTCCAGCTCGCACTGGAACGTGCGCGGGCGTCAGAGGCGGAGCGCGTTGGCTGGCGCCTACGGGAGTACGTGTGGCGCGCGAACATGACGCAGGCCGAGTTCGCGCGTGCGGTGGGCACCTCCCCGTCGCGGATGTCCACCTACTTGAGCGGGTCCGTGACACCGTCAGCAGTGATGCTGGAGCGGATGCGCCGCGTGGCGGAGGAGGCGAACGGGTCCTAGGCCTCCGCCGCCGCGCGGGCGATGGCCTCGGCGGCGGAGTCGATCTCCTCCGCAGTGGTCCACCGGCCCACGCTCAGGCGTAGGGCCGTGAGCGCCTCTCGCTCCCCGAGCCCCATCGCGGTCAGCACGGGGGAGGGCCGATCCCGCCCCGCGTGGCAGGCCGATCCCGCCGACGCCGCCACGGACGGCACCGCCGCCAGCAGGGTGAGCGCGCGCACGCCGTCGATGCGGACGTTCAGCGTGTTCGGCAGCCGCTCGGTCCGGTGCCCGTTCAGGTGGACGCGGCCGGGGAGCAGGTCCCGCAGGCGGGCCTCGAGCCGGTCCCGCAGGTCCGCGAGCCGGGCCGACTCCCCGGCAGCCAGCGAGGCGATCGCGAGGTCCGCCGCCCGCCCCAGCCCGACGGCGTAGGCCACGTTCTCCGTCCCCGCCCGCAGCCCGTGCTCCTGCCCACCGCCACCGACGAGCGGCCGCAGGGCGACGCCGTCGCGCACGTACAGGGCCGCGATCCCCTTGGGGGCGTACATCTTGTGCCCGACGACGGTCAGCAGGTCCACCCCCAGCTCCCTGACGTCCACGGGAACCTTCCCCACGGACTGGGCGGCATCGGTGTGCAGCAGCACGCCGCGGGCGTGGGTGACCGCGGCGATCTCGCGGAGGGGCTGGAGGGTGCCGGTCTCGTTGTTGGCGTGCATGACCGTCACGAGGACGGTGGCGGGGGTGATGGCGGCCGCGACGTCGTCGGGCGAGAGCCGGCCGGCGCCGTCGACGGGCAGCATGGTGACCTCCACCCCGTGGAGGTCCGCCAGTTCCTGGCACGCTGCGAGGACGGCGGGGTGCTCGGTGGCCTGGGTGATGACGTGCGGGCGGGTGCGGGTGAGGGTGCCGGCGAACCGGGGATCGGAGGTGAGCGCTGCCAGGGCGGCGCCGCGGATGGCGAGGGCGTCGGCCTCCGAGCCGGAGCCGGTGAAGACGATCTCGGACGGGTTCGCGCCGATCAGGGCGGCGACCCTGGCGCGGGCGTCCTCGAGCGCCGCGTGGGCACGCACCCCGTACGCATGGGAGCTGGAGGGGTTGCCCCACTCGCTCGTCAGGTACGGCGTCATCGCGGTGAACACCCGCGGGTCCACCGGGGTGGTGGCGTTGTGGTCGAGGTAGATGGGGCGCTCGGTCATGCGTGCCATCCTCGCCCGGGCGGGGTCAGAAGACGAGGGTCTTGTCCGCGGCGAGGGTGCGGTCTGCGAGCTCCTCCATGGTGGAGCGGCGGGCCCCGTCCACGAGCATGTCCTCGCGGATGCCGCGGGCGTCGATGCAGGTGCCGCAGCACAGGATCTCGCCGGAGTTGCGGACCACGGTGCCGATCATGCGGTCGAGCTTGTAGTACCCATCCGGGGTCTTCTGGCCGGCCACGGCGGCGGTGACGCCGTCGCCCATGAGGAAGACGGTCAGTTCCACGCCCTCCCGCTTGGACAATGACGCCGCCAGCCGGATCGCGTTGTAGGTGGAGTCCAGGCCGTAGGCGGACCCGTTGATGATCATGAGGACCTTCGTCATCGCGCGCTCCTTTCCTCAGGCAATCCTCGACCACTTCGCGCGCATCGGCGCGGCATTCGGGCATGCCAAGCGCGTGGAGATCGTGGACGTCCTCGCGCAGGGGGAGCGGAGCGTGGAATCGCTCGCGGGGCAGGTCAACGCCTCCGTCGCGAACACGTCCCGGCACCTGCAGATCCTCGCGGCGGCAGGCCTGGTCACCCGGCGGGTGGAGGGGACGTCCCGGATCTATCGGCTGGCCGCGCCCGCGGTGGAGGAGGGATATCGCACCCTCGTGTCCCTCGCGGAGCAGCAGATCTCGGAACTCTCCGCACTCGCGGAGGCCTTCTTCGGCGCGGCGGACGGCACTCGGCCCGTGAGCTTCGCCGAGTTCGACGAACTGTCACGCACCGGCGACGTGGTGCTCGTGGACGTGCGCCCGCCGTCGGAGTTCGCTGCCGGTCACGTCGACGGCGCCGTCAACATTCCCGTCGCCGACCTCGCCTCCCGCCTGCGCGACCTCCCCCCCGGACACCGAGGTGGTGGCCTACTGCCGTGGCCCCTACTGCGTGATGGCGTCCACCGCCGTCGCCCAGTTGCGGGAGGCTGGGATCACCGCCGTGCGGCTCGAGGGCGGGCTCCCCGAGTGGCGGGCCGCGGGCCGGCCGGTGGCGGGCGGCGTGGGCTGAGGCGGCGCCACACATCCCGTGGCGTCTGTGAGCACCTGGTTGCACATGCGCAAGCGAGTGCTCACAGACGGCGGCGGGTCTGGCCGGCCCGGGGGACAATGGGTGGATGACACAGCGGCACGCGATCTTCCTGGACTTCGACGGCACCTACGCGGACCGCGGCATCGCACCGGCGGGGCACGTGGAAGCCGTGCGGGCGGCCCGGGCGGCGGGGAACATGGTGCTGCTGTGCACGGGCCGGCCGAGGTCGATGCTCCCGGACCACATCCTGGCCGCGGGCTTCGATGGGATTGTCGCTGCTGCCGGTGGCTACGTGGAGGTGGATGGGGAGGTGCTGCTGGACACCCGCTTCCCCGCGGACCTCGCCGCCACGGTGCTCCGAGTGTTGGACGCGCACGATGTCGGGTACATCCTCGAGGCGCCCGAGGCCGTGCACGGGCTCCCCGGCGTGGACGAGCGCCTCCGGGCCGCCTTCGCAGGGCACTTCACCCCGGGGCAGGACGGCGGGCTGGCGGACATCATCGCCAACCTGCGAACCTCGGAGGACCTGTCCGGGGTGTCCTTCGGCAAGGTCACGCTCTTCGACTCACCCGTGCCAGTGACCGCCCTCGCCGAGGAGATCGGCGACGGGGTCGGGGCGCTGCCGAGTTCCGTCCAGGCGATGGGGGATTCCGTCGGCGAGATCTACCTGCTGGGCGTGCACAAGGCCGGGGGCATGGAGGTGGTGGCGGAGCGGTTCGGCCTGGAGCGGCAGCAACTCGTCGCGTTCGGGGACGGCCTCAACGACCTCGAGATGCTCGAGCACGCCGGGGTCAGCGTGGCGATCGAGGGTTCGCCCCCGGAGCTCCTCGCGGTGGCGCACCACGTGGCCGCCGGCCCGGAGGAGGAGGGTCTGGCGGCGGCGTTCGCCGCACTCGGGCTGACCTGAGGCAGGGCGGTCAGAGGCGACAGTGGATCATCGGGGGGACGGCCGCCGTGATCCTCGCGGTCGTCGGGGCCACGGCAGGCGTCCTCATCTCCGAGAGTCGGCAGCCCGGCATGACTCTCCTCGTGGTCTCGTGAGGTCGGCACCGCAGCCGGGGTACTTCACACGTCGAGCCCGAGAATCTGCAGGACAGGCGCCGAAAATCTGCAAGTCAGACACCGAAAAACCGCAAGTCCGTGCGAGGATGTCCGTGTGGATATCGCCCAGCTCTACCGGAGGCACGCAGCTCAAGCCATTCGGGAGGCACTGACCGACACGCCTGTGGTCGTGATCCAAGGAGCCCGACAGGTGGGGAAGAGCACCTTGGCGGCCACGCTCGTCCGTGACTCCGTGAATGTGGTGTCCGTGACGCTCGACGATCCGGGAACTCTGGCAGTGGCTGAGGCTGATCCCGTCTTCTTCGTGGAGCAAGCGGGTCAGGGCCTGCTGGTGATCGACGAGGCACAGCGTGCGCCCGGTCTGGTCCTGCCACTCAAGGCTGCTGTGGATCGTGACCGACGGCCCGGAAGGTTCCTGCTCACAGGATCTGCAGATCTCCTGCAGGTCAAGGGTGTGGGTGATTCCCTCGCCGGGCGGGCGGAGACCATCGAGCTCATGACGTTGAGCCAAGGGGAGTTGTCCGGTAGGGAGGAGCCGGAGGACTACGTGGCGTGGGTCCTGGGCGGAGCCGAGGGGCGCGGGTTCGAGGCCTTGGATCCACATGCCGTGGTGACAGGAGGGTATCCCGAGGTGATCACGCGCTCGGGACCGCGCGCCGTCCGGTGGTTCTCGTCCTACATCGAGCGGCTCGCTGACCACGACGCACGGGAGCTTCAGTCCGGCGGCTACGCCGAGCACATGCGCGGCCTGTTGTCATTGGTCGCGGCCGGAGGGCAGGCGGAACTGGTGAAGGCCAGGTTGGCGCGTGCCATGGGTGTTGCGGAGAACAGCGTCGATGCCTACGTCCGGCTGGCAGCCACGATGAGGTTGTTGAACCAGGTCCCGTCCTGGGGCAGATCTCCGAGGGGCAGGATCGCGCGTCGCCCGAAGGTGAGCCTCTCGGACACGGGCCTCAGTTCGCACCTTGTGGGGTTCACGAGTGAGAAGGCATCAACAGTCGGTGGCCGTGAGTACTACGGCAGCCTGGTGGAGCAGTTCTGCGTTCTCGAACTTGCCCGCCAACGGACATGGAGTACGGAGAGTTGGGACCTGTTCCACTTCCGGGATCACGATGGGCTGGAAGTGGACATCGTGATCGAGCTCGCCGATGGCCGACTGATAGCGATCGAGGTGAAGAGCTCGAAGTCGGTCACGGAGAAGGCGTGGGCACCTTTGGAGCGGTTCCGTGGAAAGTTCCCGGACCGCGAGATCACTGCTGTGGTGCTCCATGGTGGAACCCAAGTGGCGCACGTTGGTGGATGGTTGCACGTCCTGCCGATCACCTCCCTGTGGCAGGCGTGAAGCTCCTGGGTCGGAGGCATTGCCCGGTGGAGGATGGTGGCATGACGGTCAACTCATGGCAGGGCTTCTTCGACTCCCACGCCGAGATCTACGACTCCAACGTATTCACCGGCAACACCCTCGCGGAGGTGGACTTCCTCGTGGAGCACCTCGAACTGGCGCCCGGCGCGGCGATCCTCGACGTCGGGTGCGGCACCGGCCGGCACTCGGTCGAGTTGGCGCGGCGCGGGTTCGCCGTCACCGGCCTCGACCTCTCCGGTGAGATGCTCGCCCGGGCGAGGGCGCGGGCGGAGGAGGCGGGCGTCGTCGTCGAGTGGGTGCAGGGCGACGCCACCCGCTTCGACCTGGGCCAGCGTTTCGACGCCGCCATCTGCCTGTGCGAGGGTGCGTTCGGGTTGCTCAGCGCTGCCGACGACCCCTGGGACCAGCCACTCGCCATCCTCTCCAACATCTCGCGCGCACTGCGGCCGGGGGCGCCGGTGGCGCTGACGGCGCTGAGCGCGCCGGGGATGTTCCGCCGGTGGTCCGACGACGACGTCGCCGCCGGCCGCTTCGACCCCGCCACGTCCGTGGAGACGTCCGAGATGCCCCCGCGCGAGGGGTCGGACCCGGTGACAGTGCGGGAGCGGGGCTTCACGCCGTCGGAGGTGAGTCTGCTGTTCCGGCTCGCGGGGCTCGCGGTGACCCACGTGGGCGGCGGGACGGCGGGGGACTGGGGCATCCGGCCGCTGAAGCTGGACGAGATCGAGGTCATGGTGCTGGGTCGGAAGGTGGGTGAGCCGGTCCCGGTGTGAGTGCCTGACAAGGAGGCACCTGGCAAGATCGAACTGTGAGCGATCCGCGGCTGTTGAGAATCCAGGAACTGGTGCGCTACGACCGCACGTATTCGGCCGTGGAGGCGTTCACCGGCGAGTACCTCAACTTCTGGTATCTGCAGCAGGCGCCTGATTTCCAGCACAACCGGCTGCTCCTGGAGAGCGGAATCAATCCAGTGGCACAGGTCCGGGCGTCCGACGGAGTCCGAACCCCAATGGTCGCGCTTCGGTCGAGTCCATGGCGGGCGGGCTCGGACGCCACTCCGTGGCACGATGAATACGATCTGGACCACGGCCACATTCGCTACTACGGAGACCACAAGGTTGGGACGCTCGGTCCCGTGGGCGTCACTCGGGGGAATCGGGCTCTCCTGGACCTCTGGACTGAACACGCATCGGGAGACCGCTCCGATCGAGTCCGCGCAGCGCCGTTGCTCGTCTTTCGCGGTGTCCCCGTCTACACGAACGGTGTACGAAAGGACAAGGGTCATCTGGAGTTCTGTGGCGTCTGCATTGTGGAGCGCCTTGAGTTCGTCCTTCAACGGGACCCCCAAACTGGAAGGACTTTTCCGAATATCGCCATCGACCTGAACGTCGTCCGGCTTGACGCGAACGACGAGGTCGACTGGCGTTGGCTGGACGACAGGCGCGATCCGGGAACGTCGGCAGAACAGACCCTCCGATTCGCGCCGGACGCGTGGAAGCAGTGGGTGAATGAAGGACGGGTGTCTCTGCCAAGGATTCGACGGCGGGTGATGAGCAGCCGGGTGCTCTCACGCGAGGACCAGATGCCACTGCCCGGCAGCACTGAGGAGAAGGTGCTCCAGCAGATCTACAGCGCGTTCGACACCAACAAGCACGCCTTCGAGTGGTTGGCGTCGCGAGTGGCGGAGCAGGTTCTCGGTGAGTCCGGCGCCCGATACCAGGAGGGATGGCTCACCAAGGCGGGTGGTGACGGTGGTATGGACTTCGTTGGGCGCCTCGACGTCGGCAACTCGAGTTCCAAGACCCCGCTTGTAGTGCTCGGTCAAGCGAAGTGTGTCGCGCCCACCTCGTCAATCAGTCCCGATCAAGTAGCCCGGGTGGTCGCCCGATTGCGTCGGGGATGGATCGGAGTCTTCGTGACCACCGGTTCCTTCAGCCAGCAGGCTCAGGTCGAAGTGGTGGACGACGAATACCCCATCGTCCTGATCCCGGGCAGGGAACTCGCTCAAGCGGTGCGAAAGCTTGCCGAACAGTCCTACCAGGGCGACGTCGCCGCCCTTCTCGACACTGCCCTGAATGACTACCCCAACGCGGTGACGCACCGGCGCCCAGAAGAGATCATCAGCGCGGGCTGAGCGCCGTGCTCCCGCGACGGTCCCGAGCGCGCCCGCAATCCGCCCATGCCTAGAGTGAGTGTCATGTCTCCGATCGCCGTCTCCGTCCTCGACCTGCTCCCCGTCCGTTCCGGCCAGACCTCGGCACAGGCCATGGATGCCGCCCGGTCCCTCGCGCGGGTCGCGGACCAGAGCGGGGTGACGCGCTACTGGCTCGCCGAGCACCACAACACGCTGTCGGTCGCCTCCACCAACCCGCCCGTCGCGATCGCCATGATCGCCGCCGCGACCGAGCGGATGCGCGTGGGCTCGGGCGGCGTGATGCTCCCCAACCACGCCCCGCTCGTGGTGGCTGAGCAGTTCGCGCTGCTGGAGGCGGCCTTCCCGGGCCGCATCGACCTCGGGATCGGGCGCGCACCGGGCACTGACCCGGTGACCAGCTGGGCGCTGCGCGGAGGGCTCTCGGAGCAGGATCAGGTGCAGCGCTTCCCGGAGTACGTCCAGCAGGTCATGGCCTTCATGTCCCGCGAGGGGGCGGCCGTCCAGATCGGCGCCCACCGGCACGAGGTCCTCGCCACCCCGCGGGCCGGCGGCGAACCCCCGGTCTGGCTGCTCGGTTCCTCCGACTACTCCGCGCGCCTGGCCGCACAGCTCGGCCTGCCCTACGTCTTCGCCCACCACTTCTCCGGCCGNNTTCCTGACCGTCAACGCCGTCGTCGGAGACACCACCGAGGAGGCGGCGCGGCTCGCGCTGCCGTTCCAGCACATGATGGCGAGCCTGCGGGTCCCCGGGCCCATGGCCCGCCGCCCCCTGTTCACGGTCGAGGAGGCGCAGGCGGCGCAGCTGCCGCTGCCCAGGGACGCCTTCGACGCCGTCACCGCAACTTGGCTCGTCGGCACGGCCGACGACGTCGCGGACGGCGCCCGGGCGCTCGCCGAGCGCTTCGGGGTCACCGAGGTGATGATCCAGCCGGTCGCGGGCGCGTACGCCGACGATCCCCTGGACCGCGACCTGCACCGGGAGCACACCGTCGCCGAGGTGGCGACGCGCCTCTCCTGACGGGTGCAACGCTCCGATCATGAAGCGCGGGTGGCCCAGCCGCCCAGACCCGGGGAATGGAGCCCGCCCTGCCCGGGTTGCACGGAACATGACAACCATCGGACTCATCGGCAGTGGACACATCGGCAGCACCGTGGCGCGGTTGGCGGTGGACGCCGGCCACGACGTGGTGCTCAGCAACAGTCGCGGCCCGGAGACCCTCACCGAGCTGGTGGACCAGCTCGGACCGCACGCCCGGGCGGCAACCGCGGCCGAGGCGGCCGGCGCGGGCGACGTCGTCGTCGTGACGGTGCCGCTGAAGGCCTACCGTGAGGTGCCGGTCGAGCCGCTGCGCGGCAAGGTGGTCATCGACACCAACAACTACTACCCCGAGCGCGACGGGCGCTTCCCCGAGCTGGACGACGAGCAGACCACCACCAGCGAGCTCCTGCAGCAGCACCTGCCGGAGTCGCGCGTGGTGAAGGCCTTCAACAACATCTTCTTCGTCCACCTCGCCGGTCTGGCTCGCCCCGCGGGGGACCCCGAGCGCTCCGCTCTCCCCATCGCCGGCGACGACGATGCGGCCAAGCGGACGGTCACCGAGTTCCTCGACTCGATCGGCTACGACTCCCTCGACGCCGGCCCGCTCGCCGAGGGCTGGCGCTACCAGCGCGACACCCCCGCCTACGTCCGCCCCTACGCCACCCCGGGGGAGGGGTTCCCCACGCCGGCCCGCCCCGCCACCCGCGAGGCGCTCGAGACAGCCCTGCGGGAGGCCGTGCGCTACCGCGACATGTGACCGCCCGGGCGCCTCGATGTGCGGCGCGAGAATTCCGCCCCTGTAGTTCGTGCGAACCCCTTGCGCCCCCGAACACGACCGACTAGAACTGTTCCTACGTCCTCCTCAGGGAAGGACGCGACGGGCGGAAGCGACGCTCTGACCTGCGGGTTCGCCTGCAGGACGCACCGGAACGGGGTGCGGGAGCGTAGCGCACCACCCGTGGTTCGGACTCGTTCGGTCCGGACGCCCAAGGCCGGGACCAAGGCTTATTTGGTCCCGGCCTTGCCCTTTTCTTAACGCACTTCCGCCGCACTCGGACGGAGGTGGGGTGGCGTGTCGCGAGCTGCGCCGCCGTCCTGTCGCGCGTACCCCGAACCGAAGCGCCGGGCAGACCACGTTCTTCGAGGCGCACCACGCGTCGATGGACTGGGCGAAGGGCGGGCGCACCGACCTGGGGGACGGGGTACTGCTCTGTTCCCGGGGGTGCAACGCCAGAGTTCCCGGGAGAAGCGCCGTCGCACAGACGATACGGACCACACCGGAACCTGAGCGAGGTCGCCGTGGGTCAGGTGTGCCCGGGGGCCTGTGGGCCCGGGGGTGGGGCAGATCGGCCCCCTCTAGGGTTGGCGCATGGCTGATGAGAAGGAAACGCTGAAGCAATACCTCCGCTCGCTCCACGAGGCCCTTGCCTGGAAGCTGGACGGCCTCGGCGAGCGTGACCTCCGCCGGCCCCTCACCCCCACCGGCACCAACCTGCTCGGGCTGGTGAAGCACGTGGCCAGCATCGAGCTGGGGTACTTCGGCGAGGTGTTCGGCCGTCCCGCCGGCATCCCGCTCCCGTGGTACGAGGACGGCGCCGAGGACAACGCGGACATGTGGGTCCCAGCGGAGGAGACAACGGCGTCGGTCCGCGAACTGCTGCGCCAGGCGTGGGAGCACATCGAGGCGACAACTGACGCACTCGAGCTGGACGCCCCCGGCCTCGTGCCCTGGTGGGGTGAGGACCGGCAACACGTCACGCTCCACACGATCTTCGTGCACGTGATCACGGACGTCGCCCGGCACGCCGGCCAGGCGGACATCGTGCGCGAGCTCCTCGACGGCAGTGTCGGCCTGCTGCCCGGCAACGAGAACATCCCCGAGCACGACCGCGCGTGGTGGGCGAACTACGTGGTTCGGGTCCAAGCCGCTGCGGATGAGGCCGCAGACCAGGCGGCCGCAGACGACAGGGAGTCAGCCCGGAACCACGCCGTGGGGCGGGACGCGAGCTCCGACGTCGTCGCGACGGGAGAGGCGTCCGGCCGGGAGATGCGGCGCGGAGACCGCGCGCTGGGCGACGGCGCGGCGCGAGCGGTGCTGGTGCGGGAGACGTGGGGCGTGCTCGCGACCGTGGACGACGCCGCCCAGCCCTACGGCGTCCCGGTCAACTACGCGTACGACGGCGCGGAGACGCTCCTCATCCACGGCGCGCAGGAGGGACACCGGCTCGGCAATGTGCGTGCACACCCGCGGGCCAGCTTCACGGTGGTTGGACGAGCCCGGACTGAGCCGCAGCACTTCACAACGGCGTACGAGTCCGTCATCGCGTTCGGCCGCGTCACGGAGCTCGCGGGTGCGGAGAAGCGTGCCGCCCTCGTGCAGCTCGCCGAACGTCTCGGCCCTGACGATCCGCGCGCCCGGGACTCCTACATCGACGCTGGCCTCGAGCGCGTGGCGGTGCTCAGGTTCGAGATCGAGCGTCTCACCGGCAAGGCACGGGTTGGCGAACAGGACACGCACGGCCAGGAGAGCTGACTGTCTCTGACCACGCCCGGCAGCCCATGGACGCCGGACACCGACTGGCGCCCACCGACTGGCGCCCACCGTCTGGCGGCGCGGCACCAGCCGGGCGGGTCGCTCCGGTTGTGGGCTCCGCCGGCGTGCTCTAACGTCTGGCGAACCGTGAGACTCGCGGAGCCCTGCCGCGCGGGGCCGAGGTAAGGAGACGGTTCGAATGGATCACGAGTCAGGCAAGGGCCACCGCAACTACCTGCGCTTCGCGGCGATGATCACCACCTCCACCGTGGTGATGTTCGGCCTCATGTATGCCAACACCTACGCCCGCGAGCACGTCCGGTGGAGCGAGATGCGCTTCTACATGGGGCTCCTCATGGGCGCGACCATGATCGTGGTGATGCTCGGGTACATGTGGGGCATGTACAAGGACCGGCGCCTGAACGTCGCGATCATCGCGGGCGCCGTGGTGCTCGGCGGCGTCTCGCTGTGGCTCGCNNACGACACCGACTACATGCGCGCCATGATTCCCCACCACTCCATCGCCATCCTCACGAGCGAGCGCACCGGCATCGAGGACGTCCGCGTCCAGGAGCTCGCCCAGGAGATCGCCGACGCCCAGCGCCGCGAGATCGCCGAGATGGAGTGGCTCATCGAGGACATCGCGGAGAACGGCCCTGCCACCACCGAGGACGACGCCGAAGCTCGCCCGGTCCCGGAGTTCGAACCCACCGGCTGACGCGTCAGTCGTCACCGTCGTCGTCCTCGTCGTCGCCCTCCACCAACTCGCCCTCCCACGCCTCGCGACCCTCGTGGATGGCGAACGCGGCGATCACGAACGCGGCCACGGGGTCCAGCCACGCGGCCCCCGTGAGCTGGAACAGCCCCACGCCCAGGAGGGTGGAGGCCGAGAGCATCACGCAGATCCGTGTCTCCGCGGCATCCGCGAGGATGAGCGGGTCCCCACCGAGGGCGATCCCCACCCGCTTCTTCGCCGCGGCCAGCAGCGGCATCACGATCAGCGACGCCACGAGGATCCCGATCGCGAGCGGCGAGGAGTCCGGCGTCTCGCCCTCGATCAGGCTGCGCACCCCCTCGAACGTGACGTACCCGGCGAGCAGGAAGAAGGTCACCGCAACGAGTCGCAGCGCCCGGCGTTCGCGGCGCTCGTCGAAGGTGCCGTCCCGCAACCGCGCGGACAGGCGCAGCGCCACCAGCACGCCGGCGATCGACTCGATCGCCGAGTCCACCCCGAATCCCACCACGGAGACGAGCCCCGCCATCAGGCCCGCGGTGATCGCGATCGCGCCCTCGGCCACGTTGTACGCCACCGTGAACTGGGCGAGCCTCAGGCCGCGGCGGGTGAGCTGCTCACGCGTCTCCATCACCCGGCGATGATAGGCGAAGACGACGGCGCCGGCCCAGTGACAGCTGCCGGCGCCAACGCCGTCGCCCACGTCAGCCCTTGTTGACCACCTGCCGGCGCCCCAGCCCGATCAGCCCGAGCGCCACGCCCGCCGCCGCGATGAGCGTCAGCCACAGCACGGGTGCGAACGCGAAGTCCTCCACCGGCATCTGGGCCAGGTGGCTGAACGGCGAGAGGTTCAGGAACCAGTCGGGGAAGTCGAGCAGCGAGGCGAACACGCCCACGAAGATGATCACGCCCACCAGCGCCCAGCCCACGATCGCCAGCGCCCGCGGGACCCAGCCGAAGATCAGCGCGCTCACCCCGACCACCACGAGCACGCCCGGCACCATGTTGAGGTGGGCCCAGACGGACTGTCCGACGGCGGCCCAATCGCCCGTGACGGCACCGATCGCCAGCCCGGTGAGCAGCCCGGTCACCAGCATGATGAGTGCCCCGCCGAGGGCCACCACGCCGAAGTGGGACCCAGCCCAGGCGGACCGGCTCGTGGGGGTGGCGAGGATCGCCTCAGCGCGGCCGCGGGCCTCCTCCACCACGAGTCCCTGCACGGCGAACACCACGTAGGCGGCGGTCATGTACCCGGAGAACGCGGCGAGGAACGCCACGTAGCCCTCGGCCAGGCCCTCGCCGAACACCTCCATGAGCAGCGGCGGCATCTCCTCGGCGGCGTCCAGCATGGCCTGCGCGAACGCGCCGTCGATGATGCCGAACAGTGCGATCACCGAGCCCCACCCGATGATGGAGCCGCGGAGCAGCCGGGCCGCGAGCCCGAACGGCGTTCCCAGCGACGGCGGGGCGTCCACCCGCCCGCTGCGGGCCGCGAGCATGCTGGCCCCGAAGTCGCGGCGGGACTGGAGCGCGAACGCCGCCACCACGCACACTGCGGTCAGTGCGATGAGCGGGAGAAGTGGCCACCACCGGTCGTACACGTAGGGTGCCGTCTGCGAGCCCCACCCGAGGGGTGAGGCCCAGGACAGTGCTGAGCCGCCCACGGCCAGCATGTCCCCGAGCGCCCGGATCATGAACGCCACGCCGAGCACGCCACCGGCCAGGCCGGCCGCCGCGCGCGAGTTGGCGCTGAGCTGCACGGTCACCGCGGTGATCCCGGCCCACGCCATGCCGGTGAGGCCCATCGTGACGCCCACCAGGGCCGAGCCCTCCGCGGCGTACCCGTTGGCGATCGCCAGGCCGATCACGATCAGGGTGGCCGCGGCGTTCGCGATCCCCGCCACGATCAGGGCGGCGGTCAGCGGCGCGTGCCGCCCCACCACGTTGGCCCGCAGCACCTCGGACCGTCCGCTCTGCTCCTCGGCGCGGGTGTGCCGCGCGATCAGCAGGATGTTCATCAGTGCGGCCAGCAGGTGGAGGTAGAGGGCGTACGCGGCGGCGAAGAACCGCTCGAACGTCACCGCCTCCATCCCGAACGCGGGCCCCACCCACATGCGGCCGACCGGGGACTCGAACAGGATCGCCGCCCCCGCGAGCCCGGCCTCATCCGGCGCGAGCTGCGGCAGCGCGGCCCCGATGTAGATGATGTA
>DBPQ01000108.1:18828-19152 GCA_002304945.1 Actinomycetales bacterium UBA1416
GCCTGGATGGAGCGCACGCCGAGCCCGGCGAGCTCGCGCATCACGGACTCCACCTTGTCGCCGTCCACCTCGAAGGTGACCATGCCGTCGTCGCGCCGCAGCTCGTGGACGCCGGGCACGGCGGCAAGCGCCTCGGCCGGCTGCGCGGTGTCGACGACGACGGTGGTGCGCGTCATGTGGCGCAGGTCCCGTAGGGTCCCCGTCTCCACGATCCGCCCCTCGCGGATGATGGAGATGGTGTCCGCGAGCACCTCGACCTGGGCGAGGATGTGCGAGGACAGCAGCACGGTGGTGCCCTTCTCGCGGGCCTCGCGGATGGCCTGC
>DBPQ01000079.1:0-725 GCA_002304945.1 Actinomycetales bacterium UBA1416
GTCGCACCGCGTCCTCGAGCGCGTCACTCAGCGCCGCGTGCTCCGCCCGGAGCGCCTCCACGCGCCGGCCGGCCACCGCCTCCGCCAGCGCCGACGACGCTGCCCGGCCTGCGACGTCGTCGGCCACCGCGGCGCCCCGCAGCTCGCCGCGGGCTGCCTCCAGCGTGGCCTCGACGACGGCGAGGCGGGCGCGGAGCTCGTCCGCACGCCCAGCCCAGATCGCCTCCGCCACCCCGTCCGACGGGGGAACCCGGTCGAGGTCCGCCCACGCGACGGGCTGACGCCAGGACTGCCGCACGCGGCCGTCGCGCTCGTAGCGGGGCCCGGCGGGGGCACGTTCGCCCCCGAAGCGGTCGCGGGTGTCGAGGCCCCACAGGCCACGGAAGTCACGNNCCCAGGGGGTGTCGTCGTCGATGAGGTGGGCGTCCCACTCCTGGTCCTGGCCGGGGCCGATCGCCAGGCCGTCCCCGCGGCGGTAGTCGATGTAGGGGATGCCGACGCCGAAGCCGGCCTGCTCGCGCCCGAACAGCCGGGCGAGTTGCCGGTGCGCGTTCTCCAGCCAGTGCGGGAGCTCGGGGCGCACGGTGACGAGGTACTCCCCGGGAAGGTACGCCCCGGAGTGGGAGCCCGCGCCCACGTACACCACGGGATGCTCGCCGACGAGGGTGAGATCCGGATCGTCCCACCGGCGGCGCAGGTCTGCCCCCACCTCGTCGTGGCTGGAG
>DBPQ01000079.1:745-19154 GCA_002304945.1 Actinomycetales bacterium UBA1416
GCCTCGTGGTCGTTGACCCCGCCGTAGGAGGAGCGCCAGTCGTTCATCGGGTAGAGGAACCAGTACTGCAGGGCCACGTACCCGGCGTCGCGCACCACCCGGCCGTACCAGGTGGTGCGGCGGGCCGGGTTGGCGGCCCGGGCCTGCTCCGCCGCCGCCGCCGTCCACCCGCCGGGCACGCGGCCCCGCACGAGGAGGCTCAGCTGCATGAGGACGGCGACGAGCCGGGAGAACAGCCCCACGGCGGCCGCCCGGGAGATGGGCCGGAAGGCGTTGCGACCGCCCTGGCGGAGCCACTCCCGGTGGGCGCGCCACCCCATCCCGCCCGTCACGTAGCGCAGCGAGAGCGCGGTGCCCGGGTGGGCGCGGCCGTGCGCCGCCAGGCTCTCCGGGGTGAGCTCGCCGCGCTCGGCCACGACCTGGGCGAACGGGGTGCCGGCGTCGAGGAGGAGCTGGGCCCGGCCGAGGTACGCCTCCACGGTGGAGGGGACGAACATCTCGCCGGCTGTCAGCCGCAGGACGGGTTCGAAGCGGCGGAGCAGAGCCAGATCGTCCATGAGCCCAGCCTTCCACACCCGATTACGCGACAATGGCCGCATGTTCGCCCAGCACGCCCTCATCCGCCGCCCCTCCTCCCGCCTCGCCGACGGGATCGTGACCCACCTGGAACGCTCCCCCGTGGACGTCGAGAAGGCGCGCACGCAGTGGCAGGCCTACGTGGACGCCCTGCACGCCGCCGGTTGGGAGACCCACGAGGTGGATCCCGCGGAGGAGCACCCGGACTCGGTGTTCGTCGAGGACACCATGCTGGTCTACGGGGACCTGGCCGTGATCGCCCGGCCCGGGGCGGAGGAGCGCCGGGGCGAGACCCCCGCCGCCGAGGAGGCGGTCAAGGAGTTGGGCTACCGCGTCGCCCACATCGAGGCCCCCGGCACCCTGGACGGCGGTGACGTCCTGAAGTGGGGCAACACCGTCTGGGTGGGCCGGGGCGGCCGCACCAACGCCGAGGGTATCCGCCAGCTGGCGGCCCACCTGGAACCGCTCGGAGCGCGNNGTGGTCACCGTGCCGCTCAGCAAGGTCCTGCACCTGAAGTCCGCCGTCACGGCACTGCCCGACGGCACGGTCATCGGCTACCCGCCGATCGTGGACGACCCGGATCTCTTCCCCACCTTCCTGCCCGTCCCCGAGGAACCCGGCTCCCACGTGGTGCTCCTCGGCGGCCAGAAGGTCCTCATGGCGGCGAGCGCCCCCGAGACGGCCCGCCTCCTGCGGGAGCGGGGACTGGACGTCGTGACGGTGGACATCTCCGAGTACGAGAAGCTCGAGGGCTGCGTCACCTGCCTGTCCGTCCGGCTCCGGGGACTGCCGGACCGGGCCGGTGCCTGAACCGGCGATCGAGGTCCGGGGGCTGAGGCGGACCTACGGCCGGACGGTCGCCGTCGCGGGCCTCGACCTCACGGTGGAGCGCGGCCAGTGCGTCGCGCTGCTCGGCCCGAACGGTGCCGGCAAGACCACCACCACCGAGATCCTCGAGGGCTACCGGCACCGTGACGCCGGCGAGGTGCGCGTGCTGGGCACCGACCCGGCCCACGCCCCCCGGCGCTGGCGCGCCCGCATCGGGATCGTCCTCCAGCAGGTCAGCGACCTCGGCGAACTCACCGTCCGGGAGTCGCTCCGCCACTTCGCCGGCTACTACCCGGACCCGCGCCCGGTGGACGAGGTGCTCACGCGGATCGGCCTGGAGGAGAAGGCGGACGCCCGCGGCCGCACCCTCTCCGGTGGCCAGCGCCGCCGCCTCGACGTGGGGCTCGGCATCATCGGCCGGCCCGAACTGCTCTTCCTCGACGAGCCGACCACCGGCTTCGATCCCGAGGCACGCCGCGAGTTCTGGTCCCTCATCGGGACGCTGCGGGCGGAGGGCACCACGATCCTCCTGACCACCCACTACCTGGACGAGGCGGAGGCGCTCGCGGACGTCGTCGGGGTCATCAGCCGCGGCCGGCTGGTCGCCCTCGACGCCCCGCACGACCTGGGCGGCCGCCACGCCGGCCGCGCGGTCGTCTCGTGGCGGGACGACGACGGCGCGCGCCGGTCCGAGCACACCGACACCCCCACCCGGGTGGTCGCCGAACTCGCGGCCCGCTTCGGCGGCGAGGTGCCGGGCCTGGCGGTCTCCCGGCCGTCGCTGGAGGACGCCTACCTCGAGCTCATCGGCGGGGAGGCGGAGTGAGCGAGCTCCCGGGCACCCTGAGAATCGGGTTCTCCCGCATCGGCGTGGAACTCAAGCAGCTGTTCCGCGACCTCGAGGCCGCGGTCTTCACCCTCGCCCTGCCGATGATCCTGATGATCGTGTTCGGCTCGGTGTTCGGCGGCCAAGAGCTGGGCGGCACGGGAGTGACCTTCGCGCAGTACTTCGTGGCCGGGATGATCGCCTCGGGGATCATCTACACCAGCTTTCAGAACCTCGCCATCGGCATCCCCCAGGAGCGCGACGAGGGCACGCTGAAGCGCCTCGAGGGCACCCCCATGCCCCAGGCGGCGTACTTCATCGGCAAGATCGGCCAGATCTTCCTCGTGTACCTCATCCAGCTCGCCCTCCTGATGGGCATCGGCATCCTCCTGTTCGGGGTGGAACTGCCGGGCACGGCCCAGCAGTGGGGGGCGCTGGCCTGGCTGAGCGTGCTGGGCCTCGTCACGTGGACCCTGCTCGGCCTCGCGTTCTCCGCGGTGCCCCGCTCCGGGAAGGGCGCCTCCGCGATCGTGACGCCCGTGATCCTGGTGCTGCAGTTCACCTCGGGCGTCTTCTTCCTGTACGGGGACCTCCCCACGTGGATGCAGCAGTTCGCCGCCCTGTTCCCGCTCAAGTGGCTCACCCAGGGGATGCGGTACGTCTTCCTGCCGGAGTCGGCCGCCGCCCTCGAGGTGGCGGGCTCGTTCGAGATGCCCCGCGTGGCCCTCGTGATGCTGGGCTGGACCGTCCTGTCCGCCCTCCTCGCGTGGGCCTTCTTCCGCTGGCGACGGCGCGGCGACGGCTAGCGGGCGGCCGCGCCGCCCGGACCGGCGACGTCGTCGTAGAACTGGCCGTGGTACCCGAACAGCACGGGGTGCGGCAGCTCGGCCCGGGCCAGCTCGGTGAAGGTGGCGGCGTCGAGCACGAGGAGGAAGGAGGTCCCGCGGGGGGCGTCCAGCACCACGGACAGCACCACGCCATCGTCCTCGGCGGTACGGCCGGGCCGGCCGGCGAACACGCCCTCACCCGGGTAGCAGCCCTCCTCGGACCAGGTCGCGGCGGAGCGCGCCGCGATGTCGATCTTGACGAGCTCGTCGTAGAACCCGCGCTCGCCGCTCAGCCCGACCCCGTACACGTACCGGTGCTCCGGCGAGGTGTTCATGCGGGCGTAGTCCAGGGACGGCAGCTCGATCCCCGTGCCGCACAGCTCCTCGCCCTCGGCGTCCCGCGCCGGGCCGGCGAGGGACACCCGGTAGCGGCGCAGCGTGCCCGGCGGGATGCGGGAGTCCGGCTCCTCGAGGCGGTGGAGGTAGAACGCCTCGATGACGGCAGCGTCGTCGTAGGCGACCAGGTCCACCACGACCTCGTCCACCCGGCCGTCGGGGGTGAGGTGGTCGAAGGCGTTGACGTGGTGGAAGGCGAAGAACGTGGGGCCGCGGACGGTACGGACGTGCGCGCCCGTGGCGCGGTCGAAGACGTGGAAGCGGGTGCCCCGCTCGGGCCGCCACCGGAAGTTCTCGATGTAGGGCTTGCGCCACAGCAGCAGGTCCAGCGGGTTGACCACGAGCGGGAACTCCACGAGCACCAGGTGGCGCTCCGACATCCCGAAGGAGTGGATGTAGCTCGGCTGGCGTACGCGCCGGGTGGCGAGCGTGGTGGCGGCGAGGTCGGTGGTGGAGGTGTCGACCCGGCGGAACGCGTACTGGCTGGCGGCGCCGTAGCGGGTGACGAGGTTGATCGCCTCCTCGCGCTCGGCGTCCAGGTGGGGGTGGACCGTGGTCATGCGGCCGAACGTCGAGGTGTCCCAGCCGGTCACGCCCACGGTCGCCAGCGTCTGCGGATCGAACTCCACCTGGATCGGGGTCTCGGCCAGGGCGAGGAAGTGCTCGGCCACCCGGGCGATGTTGACCTTCGCACTGTCGGTGACCTGGGGATCGAACACCGCCATCGCGCGCGCGAACAGGGACCGGCACGGGTCGGTGGCGAACTCCGGGTAGGCGATGCGCCCCTCGTCCCGGGCCGCGGACCACGCCTTCGTCTCCAGGAAGCGGTTGGCGTAGGAGACCCGGCCGCCCGCGATGGAGAACCGGTGGAGCATGGCGAGCCCGTCGAACCAGTGCCGGTACCGGTGCCCGCCCACTTGGAAGGTGCCGGGGCCGTTGCGCAGCAGCGAGCCCTCCAGCCAGTCCGGGAGGGTGCCGCGGACCGGCACGTCGTCGATCAGGGTCTCGGGGCTCCGGCCGAAGCCGGCGTCCATGAACTCGGTCATCGCGCTCTCCGTTCGGGGGTGGCGCCCGCTGCCGCGCCGATCAGGGTGGCCGCGATCTTCGCGGAGGCGAGCACCGCGGGCACGCCGGCTCCCGGGTGGGTGCCGGCGCCCACCAGGTACAGGCCGCGGACAACGGGCGAGCGGTTGTGGGGCCGGAACCAGCCGGCCTGGAACAGGGAGGGGTGCAGCGAGAAGGCCGCCCCGCGCGGGGTGTTCAGGACGTCCCGGAAGTGCTCGGGACCGATCGCGTGCTCGACCACCAGGTGGTCGGCGAGGCCCGGCAGGTGGTGCTCGCCGAGCACCTCCAGCACGCGCTCGCGGATCCGGGCCGATTCGGTCGCCTCCCCTCCCCGCCGGGGCAGCGCGGGGGCCGCCACGAGGACGTAGAGGGACTCGCAGCCGTCCGGCGCGATGGTGGGATCGGTGCGGGTGGGGACGTGCGCGTACAGGAACAGGTCCTCCGCCGTGGGCCGCCGCCGCGGCGTACCGCCCCAGGGTGGCCCGAAGACCGCGCGCAGGGCCCGCTCCGGATCGCCGGCGTACAGGATGTTGTGGTGGGCGAGCGGCGTGTCCGGCCACGTGCGGTCCGCGCCGAGGTAGAGCACGTGCAGGGACATGCTCGGCCGCGCCCACCCCAGGCGCACCCGCGCCGCCGCGGCGCGCGGCTTGTGCGCCAGCAGCGTGCCGGACACGTGGCCGGGGTCCGCGTCACTGACGACGACGTCGGCCGGCCGGGTCGTGCCGTCGGCCAGCCGGACCCCGGTCACGCGGCCGCGCTCGACGAGGATCCGCTCGACCTCGGCGCCCAGTTCGATGCGGCCGCCCAGCCGTTCCAGGAGGCCGCCGAGGGCAGCCACGACCGCGGCAGTGCCCCCGATCGCGTGGTGCACGCCCCAGCGCCGCTCGAACTCCACCAGGAGGGCGAACAGGGCCGGGGTCCGCGCCGGGTCACCCCCGATCAGCAGGGGGTGGAAGGTCAGCGCCCGGCGGAGGAACGGGTCCCGCACCGTGCCGTGCACGAGGTGGCGCACGCCCAGCATCGCGCGGTGCTCCAGCAGGTAGGGCAGCATCCGCAGCATCGCGGGCAGCGACATCATCGAGCGTTCCGTGTACGGGTGGAAGGCGTCGAAGATCGCGGCGATGCGGGACTGCAGGCGCTGGTAGCCCGGCACGTCCGCGGGGCTGCGGCGGGCGACCTGGGCGAGCATCGCCGCCTCGTCGGTCCGGAAGTCGAAGGGGGCGCCGTCGTCGTCGAACACGCGGTAGTACGGGTCGAGGGGCACGAGCGTGACGTGGTCGGCGAGCCGCTCGCCGGCCAGCGTGAAGAGCTCCTCGAAGAGGTGCGGGGCGGTGAGGACGGTGGGGCCGGCGTCGAAGCGGAACCCGTCGATCACCCACTGGGAGGCGCGGCCCCCGAGCTGGTCCCGCCGCTCCAGCACCGTGACGTCGTGGCCCGCGCCGGCGAGCCGGATGGCCGCGGCGAGGCCGCCGAATCCGCCGCCCACCACGACGACCCTCTCGGCCGTCACCGGCGGGCGGTCGGCACGTGGGGGAGCATCTCCTCAGGGTAGCGGGCGGTATCTGCCGCCGCTGCACGAGCGTCGAACCCCGGGCGGGTGCACACTGCTGTGCATGGATCCCGCCGAGCTCCACCCCGATGCCACGGACCTCCGCGCGCTGCCCACCCCGCTCCCGGAGCGGCCACTCTCCGTGACGGACCTGTTCTCGATCGGGATCGGGCCCTCGTCCTCCCACACGGTGGGCCCGATGAAGGCGGCGCTCGCGTTCGCGCGCGAGGTGGTGGCGCTCGCCCGGCCGGTGGACCGGGTGACGGCCGAGCTGTACGGCTCGCTCGGCGCCACCGGCCGCGGCCACGCCACCGATCGCGCCGTGATCTGGGGCCTCGCCGGCCACCACCCCCGCACCTGCCCGCGCGAGGTGATCGAGCACCTCGTCGGCGAGATCGAGGCCGGCGGCACGCTCACGCTCGGCGGCGAGGTGCCCGTGCCCTTCGAGCGGGAGCGGGACGTCCTCTTCCTGCCCCGCACCGTGCTGCCCCAGTACGTCAACGGGTTGCGCCTGATCGCCCGCCACGGCGGGGAGGTGGTCCTGGAGCACACCTACTTCTCCATCGGCGGCGGGTTCGTCACCCGCCTCGACGGCGCGACCACCCGGCCGCTCGACGACGACGACAGTGGCGGCGACGTCGTCGTCCCCCACCCGTTCCGGACGGGCGCCGAGCTGCTCGCGCGCTGCGGCGAGGCCGGGCTGTCGGTGGCCGGGGTGGTCCAAGCCAACGAGGAGGCGATGGGGCCGCGGGCAGAGCTGGACGCCCACCTGGACGAGATCTGGGACGCCATGGACGCGTGCATCACGGCGGGGCTGTCGGGAGAGGGGATCCTCCCGGGCGGGCTGAACGTCCCGCGCCGCGCCGGCCGGCTCTTCCGCGACCTGAAGGCCCGGGAGGTGGCCGCCGCGGGTTGGGACGCCTCCGCGGACGACTACGCCCACGTCCCGCGCAGCGGCGACCCCCTCCTGGTGATGGACTGGGTGAACCTGTTCGCGCTCGCTGTGAACGAGGAGAACGCCTCCGGGCACCGCGTGGTCACCGCCCCGACGAACGGGGCGGCCGGGGTCATCCCGGCGGTGATCAAGTACTACGTGACGTTCGTGCCCGGGGCCTCCCGGGAGGGGGTGCGCCGCTTCCTGCTCGCCGCCACGGCCATCGGGGCGATCATCAAGACCAACGCGTCCATCGCGGGCGCCGAGGTGGGGTGCCAGGGCGAGGTGGGGTCCGCCTCCGCTATGGCCGCGGCCGGGCTCGCCGAGGTGACGGGTGGGAGCCCCGCCCAGGTGGAGAACGCCGCCGAGATCGCCATGGAGCACAACCTCGGGCTGACGTGCGACCCCGTGGGCGGCCTGGTCCAGATCCCGTGCATCGAGCGGAACGCGGTGGCCGCGGTGAAGTCCATCAACGCGGCCCGGATCGCCATGTGGGGGGACGGCCAGCACGCGGTCAGCCTCGATGCCGTGGTGGAGACGATGCGGCAGACCGGGGTGGACATGATGAGCAAGTACAAGGAGACCGCCGAGGGTGGCCTCGCGGTCAACGTGGTGGAGTGCTGAGGGCGGCACTTTCCGCAACTCCCTGTCCACAGGTGAGTATTGCCCGGCGGTCGACGGTCCACAGGTGGGCTGGAGGTGCTCCGCGGGGTTCGTGTCGGTGGGCACTGGGATGGTTGTCAGTGGGTCCCCGCGCGGGCATCGGACGGTTCCACAGCCCGTCCCCAGCGGGGCCCGGTCCGTCCACAGGAGGAGGAGGGAGTTGGGGATGACACGCTGCGGAGCGACACGCCGGAACCAGATCTTGTGGTGGTGGTGCGCGGACACCACTAGGTGTAGTGTCTGTGTTCCAAGCAGGTCGAATTACATTCATGTAGTTGCACGGGCGGAAGCCCCTCGAGGAGGATCACGATGAGCATCACGGTCTACAGCAAGCCGAACTGTGTTCAGTGTGACGCCACCTACCGGGCGCTCAACAAGCACGGCCTGCAGTACGAGGTCGTGGACATCACGCAGGACCCCGAGGCGCTGCAGACCGTCAAGGCGCTGGGCTACCAGCAGGCTCCTGTCGTGTTCGCCGATGGCGACCACTGGTCGGGCTTCCGGCCGGACCGAATCAAGGCTGCCGCCCGCGTGGCTGCCGAGGCCGGCATCCTCACCGCCTGAGCCGGGCGCCCCGGACGCATGGGACGCATTGTCTACTTCTCCTCGGTGTCCGAGAACACCCACCGCTTCGTGGAGCGGCTCGGGCTGCCGGCCACCCGGATCCCGGTCCACTGGGAGGACGGCTTCGAGGTCGACGAGGAGTACGTGCTGATCGTCCCCACGTACGGCGGCGGCAACACCGGGGGAGCGGTGCCCCGCCAGGTCATCAAGTTCCTGAACAACCCGCACAACCGGGCGTTGATCCGGGGGGTCATCGCCTCGGGCAACACCAACTTCGGGAAGGCGTTCTGCATCGCGGGGGACATCGTCTCCGCGAAGTGCCAGGTGCCCTACCTGTACCGCTTCGAACTACTGGGAACCGCCGATGACGTGCGGCGGGTCCGCGAGGGATTGGGACAATTTTGGTCGAGACACTCACAGATACCGGCGTAGAGACCGCGCCGGAGGCGCCGGAGATGGACTACCACGCGCTCAACGCGATGCTGAACCTCTACGACGAGGACGGCAACATCCAGTTCGACAAGGACCGTGAGGCCGCGCGGCAGTACTTCCTCCAGCACGTCAATCAGAACACAGTGTTCTTCCACAACCTCAGGGAGAAGCTCGACTACCTCGTGGAGGAGGGCTACTACGAGGCGGAGGTCCTGGAGAAGTACCGCTTCGACTTCCTCGAGCAGGCCTTCGCGCGCGCCTACGCCCACAAGTTCCGCTTCCCCACGTTCCTCGGTGCGTTCAAGTACTACACCTCGTACACGCTCAAGACCTTCGACGGGAAGCGCTACCTGGAGCGGTTCGAGGACCGCGTGGTGATGGTGGCCCTCACCCTGGCGGCGGGGGACGAGGAGATGGCCCTCCACCTCATCGACGAGATGATCACCGGCCGCTTCCAGCCCGCCACCCCCACGTTCCTGAACGCGGGCAAGAAGCAGCGGGGCGAGTTCGTCTCCTGCTTCCTCCTGCGCATCGAGGACAACATGGAGTCCATCGCGCGGGGCATCAACTCCGCCCTCCAGCTCTCCAAGCGCGGCGGTGGAGTGGCCCTCCTGCTCTCCAACCTGCGGGAGGCCGGCGCACCGATCAAGAAGATCCAGAACCAGTCCTCCGGGGTCATCCCCGTGATGAAGCTCCTCGAGGACTCCTTCTCCTACGCGAACCAGCTCGGCGCCCGCCAGGGTGCGGGGGCGGTGTACCTGCACGCCCACCACCCGGACATCCTGTCCTTCCTGGACACCAAGCGGGAGAACGCGGACGAGAAGATCCGCATCAAGACCCTCTCGCTGGGCGTGGTCATCCCGGACATCACGTTCGAGCTCGCGCGGAAGAACGAGGACATGTACCTGTTCTCGCCCTACGACGTCGAGCGCATCCACGGGATGCCCTTCGCGGACATCAACGTGACCGAGAAGTACCACGAGATGGTGGACGACAAGCGGATCCACAAGAAGAAGATCAACGCACGCCAGTTCTTCCAGACCCTCGCGGAGATCCAGTTCGAGTCCGGCTACCCGTACATCATGTTCGAGGACTCGGTGAACAAGGCCAACCCGCTCGCGGGCAAGGTGGTCATGTCCAACCTCTGCTCCGAGATCCTCCAGGTCTCCACGCCGTCGACGTACAACGAGGACCTGTCCTACGCGGAGGTCGGCAAGGACATCTCCTGCAACCTCGGTTCGCTCAACATCGCCAAGGCGATGGACTCGCCGGACTTCGGGCTCACCGTCGGAACGGCGATCCGCGCCCTGACCGCGGTGTCCACCCTGAGCGTCATCGAGTCGGTGCCCTCGATCGTGAAGGGCAACCACGAGTCCCACGCCATCGGGCTCGGCCAGATGAACCTGCACGGCTACCTCGCCCGGGAGAGGATCCACTACGGATCCGAGGAGGGCCTCGACTTCACGAACATCTACTTCTACACGGTGCTGTTCCACGCGATCACCGAGTCCAACAAGCTCGCCATCGAGCGGGGCCGGGCCTTCGGCGGGTTTGAGGACTCCACCTACGCGTCGGGCGAGTTCTTCGACAAGTACACCGACCAGGTGTGGGAGCCGCAGACCCCCCGCGTGCGCGGACTGTTCGCCGAGGCCGGGATCCACGTCCCCACCCAGGAGGACTGGCGGAACCTGAAGGCCTCCGTGATGGAGCACGGCATCTACAACGCCTACCTCCAGGCGGTCCCGCCCACCGGGTCCATCTCCTACATCAACGGATCCACCTCCTCGATCCACCCGATCGTCTCCAAGATCGAGATCCGCAAGGAGGGCAAGATCGGGCGGGTGTACTACCCGGCGCCGTTCATGACGAACGACAACCTGGAGTACTACCGGGACGCGTACGAGATCGGCTACGAGAAGATCATCGACACGTACGCGGTGGCCACCCAGCACGTGGACCAGGGCCTCTCCCTCACCCTGTTCTTCCCGGACAAGGTCACCACCCGTGACCTCAACCGTGCGCAGATCTACGCCTGGAAGAAGGGCATCAAGACCCTGTACTACATCCGGCTGCGGCAGATGGCGCTCGAGGGCACCGAGGTGGAGGGCTGCGTGTCCTGCATGCTGTAGTGACGTGGCCGCGAGAACCGGCGCGTGCACCTGCCTCCCCCTGCCGGTGCGCGCGCCTCTCGCGTCTTCCGGGCGGAGCGCGGGTGGTCTCGCACGGCCCGATCTAGGACCATGGGCCGAAGGTCCGGGGGTGGGGGACGGTAGCCTCGACGGTGGGGTGGACCACCCCACAAGCCCATGGCGGACATCGCATCGGCATGGCCACGCGGCCAGTGTCGCGTCCGGACGATGAATCGAAGGAGATTCGTGATGACAACAGGGTTGGCCCGTGAGACAGGGCAGCCCCTGGACGGCGAGGTGACGGCTGATCCCGTCCCCCGCGAGGGACAGGAAAGCACCGGTGAGCAGCTGACCCCGATGACGATCGGGATCCCGCGCGAGTCGGTCGCCGGGGAGAACCGGGTGGCGGGGACGCCTAACACGGTCACCCTGCTGAGGAAGTTGGGGTACGAGGTCGTCGTGGAGCACGACGCCGGCAGGCGGGCGAGCCTTCCGGACGAGGCGTACGAGGAGGCCGGCGCCCACGTCGTCGACAACGCGTGGGCCGCGGACATCGTGCTGGCCCTGAACCGGCCCACGGACGCCGAGATCGGCAAGCTCCGCCCCGGCGCCACCCTCGTCACCTTCCTCTACCCACGCCAGAACGCCGACCTCGTGGAGAAGCTCCGCGCCCGTGGCGTGACCGCGCTCTCCATGGACATGGTGCCGCGCATCAGCCGCGCGCAGTCAATGGACGCCCTCAGTTCGATGGCGAACATCACCGGGTACCGGGCCGTCGTCGAGGCCTCGTACGCGTTCGGCCGGTTCTTCACCGGCCAGGTCACCGCGGCGGGCAAGGTCCCGCCTGCCAAGGTCCTGGTGGCGGGCACCGGAGTTGCCGGCCTCGCCGCGATCGGGGCGGCGAACAACATGGGCGCCATCGTGCGCGCCACGGACATCCGCCCGGAGACCGCCGAGCAGGTCGAGTCCATGGGTGCGGAGTTCTTGCACGTCAAGGGCGTGGAACAGCAGGTCTCGAAGGATGGCTACGCCAAGGAGGCGAGCGAGGACTACCAGCGCCGCGCTGCCGAGCTGTACGCCGAGCAGGCCCGGGACGTGGACATCATCATCACCACCGCCGCCATCCCCGGCCGGACCGCCCCGCTCCTCGTCACCGCGGAGATGGTGGCGAGCATGAAGCCCGGCAGCGTCATCGTGGACCTCGCCGCCTACAGCGGCGGCAACTGCGAGCTCACCCGCGCCGGCGAGAAGTACGAGACCGAGAACGGCGTCACGATCATCGGGTACACCGACTTCGCCAGCCGCCTGCCCGGCCAGTCCTCCCAGCTCTACGGCACCAACCTCGTGAACGCGCTGAAGCTCATGACGCCGGAGAAGGACGGCCAGCTCGTCCTCGACTTCGACGACGAGATCGTCCGTTCCATGACCGTGACCCGCGACGGCGAGACCACCTTCCCACCGCCCCCCATCGAGGTCTCGGCCGCCCCCGCCGCCACGACGGCGGCCCCTGCCGCCGTCGCCCCGCCCAAGGAGCCGCGCCCCTGGTGGCACTCCTTCGTGGCCGTGGCGATAGGGTCGATCGCCCTCATCGGCCTGCTGGCGATGGCTCCGGCGTCGTTCCTGGAACTGACGGCGGTCTTCGTGGTCGCGATCGTCGTGGGCTACTACGTGGTCTGGAACGTCACCTCGGCGCTCCACACGCCCCTGATGAGCGTCACGAACGCGATCAGCGGAATCATCGTGGTCGGCGGCATCACCCAGCTGACCAGCGACAACCTCACGATCAGGATCATCGCGACCATCGCGGTGCTGATCGCGTCGATCAACGTGTTCGGCGGGTTCACCGTGACCCAGCGGATGCTCACCATGTTCAGGAAGGCGTGAGTGATGACCAACTTCGTCCACGCGACCTACATCGTCTCCGGGCTGCTGTTCATCTTCGCGCTCGCGGGGCTGAGCCGGTTCCAGACCTCCAAGCGCGGCAACGCGTTCGGCATCCTGGGCATGGCGCTCGCCCTGATCGCCACCGTGGCCTCGGTCGTGAGTCCGGAGGAGGGTGAGGCCCTCGACACCCTCGGGATCATCCTGCTGGTGGGAGCCGTCTCCATCGGCGCCGTCGTCGGCATCCGCAAGGCGCTGAAGGTCGAGATGACGGGCATGCCGGAGCTGATCGCACTCCTCCACAGCTTCGTGGGCCTCGCGGCCGTCCTGGTGGGGTTCAACTCCTACCTGGAGGGCTCGGCCGACACGTTCCACCTGGCCGAGGTGTACATCGGCATCTTCATCGGCGCGGTGACCTTCACCGGCTCGATCGTGGCATGGGGCAAGCTCTCGGAGAAGCTGCCGTCCCGGCCGCTGACCCTCCCCGGCCGGCACTGGATGAACCTCGCGGCGATCCTCCTGATCGTCGGCATGGCGTTCTGGTTCGTCCCGACCCGGAGCATCATCCCCCTGATCCTCATGACGATCCTCGCCCTGCTGCTCGGCATCCACCTCGTGGCGGCCATTGGCGGTGCGGACATGCCCGTGGTCATCTCGATGCTGAACTCCTACTCGGGCTGGGCCGCCGCCTTCGCCGGCTTCATGCTCGACAGCTCGGTCCTCATCGTCACGGGTGCGCTCGTGGGCGCCTCCGGTGCGATCCTGTCCTACATCATGTGCAGGGCCATGAACAGGTCCTTCATCTCCGTGATCCTCGGTGGATTCGGGGAGACCGGCTCCACGGGGCCAGCCACGGACTACGGCGACTACCGCGAGTTCTCGACCGCGGAGGTCGCGGCCGAACTGGCCGAGGCGAGGTCCGTCATCATCGTCCCCGGCTACGGCATGGCGGTGGCACAGGCCCAGTACCCGGTGGCCGAGCTGACCAAGGCGCTCGAGGCGAACGGCTCCCTCGTCCGGTTCGCGATCCACCCGGTGGCGGGCCGCCTGCCCGGGCACATGAACGTGCTGCTCGCAGAGGCGCACGTGTCCTACGACATCGTGCTCGAGATGGACGAGATCAACGACGACTTCCCGGAGACCGACGTCGTGCTCGTGATCGGTGCCAACGACACGGTGAACCCCTCCGCGATGGAGCCCGGCACCCCGATCTCGGGCATGCCCGTGCTGCACGCCTGGGAGGCCAAGCAGGTGGTGGTGTTCAAGCGGTCCATGAACCCCGGGTATGCCGGGGTCGAGAACCCGCTGTTCTTCAAGGAGAACACCGCGATGTGCTTCGGCGACGCCAAGGCGTCCGTGCAGGCGATCCTCGCATCCCTGCCCGCGGGCGCGGAGACCGCGCGCGTCTGATCGGGCAGTCTCGAACGGGCCCGGGAGCACAATGCTCCTGGGCCCGCCCTCTGTTCCCGCCTCTTCAGGAGGTACCCATGGCCACCACCCACCTCACGACCACCGGCACCCCCGGCTTCCTCCGGCGACTGCTGCGCATGAGCCTCATCGGCCAGATCGCCATCGGCCTGGTCCTCGGCATCGCGCTCGCGCTGCTCGCCCCCGCCGCGACCGATTCCGTGGCCATCCTCGGGGACCTGTTCATCTCGGCGCTGAAGGCCGTGGCCCCGATCCTCGTGTTCGTCCTGGTGATGGCGGCCATCGGCAACCACACCAAGGGACAGCCCACCCACATCCGGCCGGTGATCGTGCTCTACCTCCTGGGCACCTTCAGCGCGGCGCTGGTGGCAGTGCTCGCGAGCTTCGCCTTCCCGACCACGCTCACCCTCGACGCTCCTCCGGCGTCGGGGGATGCCCCGGGAGGAATCCTCGGCGTCCTGCGGAACCTGCTGCTGAGCGCGGTGCAGAACCCGGTCAGCGCCCTGATGGACGCCAACTTCATCGCCATCCTCGTCTGGGCCGCCGGCCTCGGCATCGCGCTGCGGCACGCGAGCCAGGGAACCCGCACGACGGTCAACGACCTCGCCGCCGCCGTCTCCTCCATCGTGCACGTCGTGATCCGCTTCGCTCCCCTCGGGATCTTCGGCCTCGTCGCCGGCACCCTCGGCAGCACGGGCTTCGACGCACTGTTCGGCTACGGCAAGCTGCTGCTGGTGATCGTGGGCTGCATGCTGTTCGTCGCCCTGGTCGTCAACCCGCTCTTCGTGTTCTGGAAGCTGCGCCGCAACCCCTACCCGCTGGTGTTCACCTGCCTGCGGGACAGCGCCGTCACCGCGTTCTTCACCCGCAGCTCCGCGGCCAACATCCCGATCAACCTCGAGCTGGCCAAGCGCCTCGGCCTCCACGAGGACACGTACTCGATCTCCATCCCGCTCGGCGCCACCATCAACATGGCGGGTGCGGCCATCACGATTACGGTGATGACGCTCGCGGCGGCCCACACCCTGGACATCCAGGTCGACATCCCGACTGCGCTGCTCCTCAGCGTCGTGTCCGGGCTCGCCGCCGCCGGGGCCTCCGGTGTGGCCGGTGGCTCGCTTCTGCTCATCCCCATGGCCTGTGCCCTGTTCGGCATCGACGCCGACGTGGCGATGCAGGTGGTGGCCATCGGCTTCGTCATCAGCGTGGTGCAGGACTCGATGGAGACCGCGCTGAACTCCTCCACGGACATCCTCTTCACCGCCGCCGCGAGCGCTGCCGCGACGGGGGAGCCCCTCAACCTGGAACGGCCGCGACCCGGCTCGTGACAGCCCCATGGGGCGCGGCTCCCGGTGGGACGATGGCGCCATGGCCGCCGCACCCCTGGCACCGGCTGACGTCGTCGCCCTCCTCGATGCCCCGGCCGGCGCCTACGTGCACGTCCCGTTCTGCGCGCGGATCTGCCCGTTCTGTCCGTACGACAAGGTGGTGCCCCGGCCCGGCCAACCGGAGCGCTACTTCGCCGCGCTGCGGACCGAGGTGGGCCGGTACCTCGACGCCGGCGCCGGGCCCTTCACCTCCCTCTACGTGGGCGGCGGGACGCCCACGCTGTTCCCGGAACTGCTGGCGGACGTCGTCGCCCTCCTCCCGGCCACGGGCGAGCGCGCCATCGAGGTCCTGCCCACCCACGGCACCCCGTCGCGCCTCGACGCGTTGGCAGCGATGGGCTTCACGGCCGTCAGCATAGGCGCGCAGTCCTTCTCCGACGACGTGCTCCACCACCTCCGCCGCCCGCACGACGCCGCAGCCGCCCGCGCCGCCGTCGTCGCCGCGGTGGGGCGGTTCGCGCTCGTGGACGTGGACCTCATCGTGGACGTCGAGTTCGACGACGCCCACGCCGGTGCCTTCCTCCGCGACCTCACCACGTGTCTCGAGGTGGGCGTGGACCAGGTCTCCACCTACCCGCTCATGCGCTTCGGCTACACGCCGTTCGGGCGGGCGCGGCACGATCGGCGCCGCGAGCACGAGGTCCTCGCCGAGGCCACGCGGATCGCGGCGGCCCACGGCTACGAGCGGCGCTCGGTGTGGACGTTCAACCGGCGCGAGTCGGCCACGTACACCTCGATCACGCGACGCCGCTTCCTCGGCTTCGGCGCCAGCTCCGCCTCCTTCTTGGGCCGCGACCACCTCCTCAACCACTTCGGCGTGGAGACGTACATCGCTGCCGTGGAGGCCGGGCGGGCCCCCGTCGCACGCCATTTCCATCTCGGCGCGCCCGGTGGCCTCGCCTACGACGCGTTCTGGCAGGCGTACGCCGGGCGCATCCGGCCGTCCGAGCTGGCGGCGGCGAACGGCCGCTGGCCCGCGGCCGTGCGGGCGCTGTTGCCGGCGTTGGCCGCCGTCGGCCTCCTCCGCCGTGACGACGACGGCGCGTGGGCCCTCACCCCACGCGGCTTCGCGGCGTACCACGACCTCGAGCGGTGGGTCACCTACCACCTCATCGAGCCGCTGTGGGCGGAGATGCTCGAGGAGTACGACACCGAGGGCGCCCGGGCGACGTGGGCGACGCCGTCGGCCGCGCGGCGAACGCGGATCTGGCAACAGATGGCAGCCACCTACGCGGTCTACTCGTTCTTCCGGAAGATCTCGCAGGCGCTCGCCGGCTCCGTGGTGGGGTACGCCCTCGCTCTCGGTGGGTTCTCGGCCGCACTGCCCTCCCAGCCGGATTCCGCTCTCGTGGCCATCCGCGCCGTCATGGGGCTCGGCCCGGCGGCGTTCGCGCTGCTCGGGGCGCTCATCTTCCTGGCCTACCCCCTCACCGATGTGCGCTACCGCCGGATGGTGGAGGATGTGCGGCAGCGCAACCTCGTACGGGACCGCGAATCCACTCTCGAGGCGCCACCCGGCTGAGGCCGGTCAGCGTGCGCTGGCCGTCAGCACGGGCTGCCGGTCAGTGCGGGAGGCCTGCCAACCGGTTGGTCGTGCGGATCAGGGCGTCGAGGATGCCCGGCTCACTGAAGGCGTGCCCCGCGTCGGGCACGACGACGAACTCGGCATCCGGGAGGCGCGCCGCCAGGTCGAACGCCGTGCGGGCGGGCGTGCACATGTCCAGGCGGCCCTGGACGATGACGGCCGGGATGGGGGCGAGGGACGGGGCGTCCGCGAGCAGTTGCCCCTCGCGCAGGAACCCTCCGTGCACGAAGTAGTGGTTCTCGATGCGGGCGAAGGCGACGGCGTGGCGGGGCTCCACAGTCCGCGAGATCTCCTCCTCGTCCGGAAGCACCGTGATGATCCGCGCCTCCCATTCGCTCCACGCCTGCGCCGCCGGCTCGTGCACCGCCGGGTCGGGGTCGAAGAGGAGGTCGTGGTAGGCGGCCTGCATCTCGTGGCGGCGTGCCGGGTCGACGGGTGTGACGAATGCAGCCCAGTGGTCCGGGTAGACGTGTTCCAGGTGGCCACGCTCGTACATCCACGCCAGCTCGGAGGTACGGAGGGTGAAGATGCCCCGCAGGACGAGGGCGGTGACGCGATCGGGATGGGCCTCGGCGTAGGCGAGCGCGAGGGTGGAACCCCACGAGCCGCCGAACACCTGCCACCGCTCGATGCCGATGTGCTGGCGGATCAACTCCATGTCCGCGACCAGGTGCCAGGTGGTGTTGGTTGCCCACACGCGCGGGTCGACCGTGGTGGAGGCGTGGGGGCGCGACCTCCCGGCCATCCGCTGGTCGAACAGGACGATCCGATAGCGCTCGGGGTCGAAGAGGCGCCGATGCTTCGCGCTGGTGCCCGCCCCCGGTCCGCCGTGCAGGAAGACCACCGGGACACCGTCCGGGTTGCCGGACTGCTCGACGTACACCTCGTGGCCGTCCCCAACGGGGAGGAGGACAGTGTCGTAGGCCTGGATCTCGGGGTAGAGGGTGCGCAACTCGGTCACTCCGCGACCATACTCCGCGACACGGACGTGTCCCAGGAGAGGGCCACGGCATCGGTGTCCTCGCCCTCCATGCTCGCGTATCGGCCCTCCCGCACGACTTTTCCACAGGTGCCTTGGCGCTGCGGAATCCACACCCCCTGTGGACACTTTTCGTTGCAATACCAACGATTACGGGTTGCGTGACGGGGTGGGCAGGAGTAGAATCAAACACATGTACGAAGGGGCAGGCATCCGGAACGGCGACACTGCCGGCACACCCGGGCGCGTCCCCACCGATCCGACCACCGGTCCCACCACTGAGTCCACGCCCGTCACGCTGGACTTGACGGGTCCGGCCCTGGCCGTGGTGGAGGGCTTCACCCGGTGGCTGGCCGCC
>DBPQ01000014.1 GCA_002304945.1 Actinomycetales bacterium UBA1416
ATCCACCGTCGTTGGTGGGGTGTGTGAGCGTGGCGTGAGATGGAAGTGCCCTCCTGAGCTGGGAGGATGGCGATTGTCTAAGTCGTTTCCACCAGCACAAGAGGGACACCCCGTAAGTGGTGCGACACGAGGTCGCATGCGCAAGTGGCGCGTTGAGTTGGAGGTCGGCGGTGACGTTGATGACGTAGCCCGGGTAAGTGTTCGATGGCCCGTCCCCACCCGGGCGTGCGTCGCTGGTAACGGCGGGGTGCGAAGCCTCGGGGAGAAGCCGAAGCGACCCCTGATCCATCTGGGGGCGTAGGCGAGGGGAAGGCCGGACGGGTGAACGTGAGTGAACCGCCGATACGTCTCGTTAAGGTGAGCCTCGGGTGGATGGATGCAGGACCGGGGTGCAGGGCTGGCCGCTGGGAAGCGGCAGGCGGCGGCCGGGGGCATTTGACCGGTCGCGTGGACACCGCTGCCCCGGGATCGAGGCGGCACCCTCTCCGGCCGGGTCTTGCGCATGTGGAACGTGGAAACCCCGCTCTGGTCCGGACATGTCTGGTGGGCCGACCGTGAGGAACGCCGATCGCCTGGGCGGGAACAGGATGGCCCAAGAAGCCAATGCCGGTGGCCGAAAGGCAGCAGGAAACCGCCTCCAGTAACATCGCTCTCCTCCGGGCGGTGGGGTGCGGATAACTGGCCGGATACCGCGGAAGTGCGGAGCCCGTCGGGGTTGCTGACGTGGGCCAGGTGAGCCTTTGAAGAGACGATGATTGTGACGCCAGCACTTGCGGACAAGTTGGACACCGACCCGGTGAACGGACCACAAGACGACGACCTCGATTGGGATGCGATCTATTGGCGCCCGGTCGAGGATGACGTACGGCGGCTGCGGCAGAGAATCTTCAAGGCGTCGCAGGAAGGGGACCTCAAGAGGGTCCGCAACCTGCAGAAGCTGATGCTGCGGAGCCGGTCGAACACGCTGGTCAGCGTGCGGCGGGTGACGCAGCTCAACGCTGGTCGCAAGACGGCGGGCGTGGATGGCGAGGTCGCGTTGACCTCGCCGGACAGGGCGGCGCTAGCGGTGGACCTTCACCGGAACACTTCGCCTTGGCACGCTCGTCCGGTCAAGCGGGTCTACATCCCGAAGGCGAATGGGAAGCAGCGACCACTGGGGATTCCGGTGCTGCGCGACCGGGTGCAACAGGCCCGGGTAGCCAACGCGCTGGAGCCGGAGTGGGAAGCGCGGTTCGAGCCGCGCTCGTACGGGTTTCGGCCCGGACGGGGTTGTCATGACGCGATCGAAGCGATCTACTGGACGTTGAAGGGCCGACGGTCCAGGCGGCAGTGGGTGCTGGATGCGGACCTGTCAGCGGCGTTCGACCGCATCGACCACAACCGGTTGCTCGACCAGCTTGGCACCTTCCCCGCCCGGGGCATGGTCGCCGGGTGGTTGGCTGCCGGAGTGGTCGAGAAGGGCCGGTTCACCCCAACCGAGGAGGGAACTCCTCAAGGCGGGGTGGTCAGCCCGATGCTGCTCAACATCGCGCTGCACGGGATGGAAGAAGCCGCCGGAGTCCGATACATACGCTGTGACCCGCATGGGGCGCACGTGGCGATGGGCTCCCCGGTGCTGGTGCGGTACGCCGACGACTTCGTCGTCATGTGCCACACCGAGGACCAGGCAGAGCAGGTCCGGCACCGGCTGGCGCAGTGGCTGAGCCCGAGGGGGCTCGCGTTCAACGAGGACAAGACCCAAGTCGTCCACGTCGAGCAAGGGTTCGATTTCTTGGGGTTCAACGTCCGTCGCTATGACGGCAAGCTGCTGATCAAACCGAGCCAGGCGGCCGTGAGGCGAATCCGACAGCGGCTCGCCGCCGAGGTGCACTCCCTCCAAGGGAGCAACGCCGTGGCGGTGATCCGCAGGCTCAACCCGATCACGCGGGGCTGGGCCGGCTACTACCGGAGCGTGGTCTCCAAGGAGGTGTTCTCCCAGATTGATCACTATCTGTGGGGACGTCTCTATCGGTGGGCGCTGCGCGCTCACCTGAACAAGTCGAGGCACTGGGTCGTAAACCGGTACTTCGGCATGTTCAACCCGTCCAGGAACGATCGCTGGGTGTTCGGTGACCGCGACAGCGGCACCTACCTGCGCCAGTTCGCCTGGACAAAGATCGTTCGCCACAAGATGGTCATGGGCACCGCGTCACCAGATGACCCAGCCCTTGACTGGTACTGGTCCTCTCGGCGCCGCACGGCGTATTCCCAACTCGGTGGACGCACGGCCTCCCTGCTGCTGCGGCAGCAGGGGCTCTGCCCCACCTGCGGAACGCTCCTGCTGGACGCCGACCACGCCCCCCAGTCACCACACGAGTGGGAGCAGTGGACCCGCACCACGACGAAGGCGCTACGCGCGACCGCCCTCGTTCTGGGTGAGACCAACGGCGACGATCGGACCACCCGCCTCCAGCACGCCCACTGCCGACAACTCGAACTACGCCAACGGCAGCGGGACCAGCGCAGACACAGGACGCCCACGGGGCTTGCTTGAGCCGGATGCGGTGAAAGTCGCACG
>DBPQ01000124.1:0-5175 GCA_002304945.1 Actinomycetales bacterium UBA1416
GACGTGCACCTGCAGGAGCAGCGGCTCCGGGCGCTGGAGGGCTCGGAGGAGATGCGGGCCGCGCTGTTCGAGGCCGACGCCTGGTGCGCGGCGTTCGTGCAGCGCAAGGTGCCGGGCGCGCCCGCGATCACGCAGTCCGTCCTGACTTCCGGAGCCGTGGACCCGGCGGTGCGGCGTGAGGTGGACGACCTGGCCGCGCGGCACCGGTTCTTCCACTGGCACCTCGAGTTCCCGGAGATCTTCGACGTGCCCGACGGCGGCGCCCCCGACACCCCGACCGGCTGGCGCGGCGGTTTCGGCTGCGTGGTTGGGAACCCTCCGTGGGAGCGGGTGAAGCTGCAGGAGCAGGAGTTCTTCGCGCAGCGGGATGCCACGATTGCGAACGCGGCCAATGCGGCGAAGCGCAAGGCGATGATCAAGAAGCTCGTGGACGAGAACCCCACGCTCTCCGACGAGTTCCTCGCGGAGAAGCGGAAGGCAGAGGGGGAGAGTTCGTTCCTGCGGTTGTCCGGTCGGTACCCGCTGACCGGGCGGGGGGATGTGAACACGTATTCGGTGTTCGCCGAGACGTTCCGGACGATCATTCGCCCCGACGGTCGGATGGGGATCATCACGCCGACGGGGTTGGCCACGGACGCCACCACCGCAGCCTTCTTCTCGGACACGCTGCGGGCAGAACGGCTCGCTGCGTTCTACGACTTCGACAACGAGGCGAAGATCTTTCCGAACGTGCACCATGCCTTCCGCTTCGCGGTGACCTCGATGACCGGGGGTGCCCGCGTTCAGCGGTCCCTCTTCGGCTTTCTCGTGCGCCACGTGGAGGATGTGCCGACTCGACGGTTCGACCTCGCCGCGTCGGAAGTCCTCCTCTTGAACCCCAACACGGGAACTCTGCCGCTTTTCCGGAGCCGCGAGGACGCCGAGATCCCACTTGGCGTCTACCGACGTCACCCTGTGCTCATCCGCGACGGTGACCCGGCCGGGAATCCGTGGGGACTCTCCTTTGCTCGCCTCTTCGACATGGCCAACGACTCCGGCCACTTCCTCTCAGCTCACGATCTCTCCGTTGTAGGTGCGACTTTCGATGGGTGGGCTTGGACCAACGGCAATCAGCGTTGGCTACCTCTGTACGAGGGGAAGCTTCTCGCGCATTTCGACCACCGCTACTCCACCTACGCTGGAGCTACGCAGGCGCAGCTGAATATGAATACACTGCCCCGGCTCAGCGAAGCTGATCACAGTGATCCTGAACTGGAACAACTGTCTCGGTACTGGGTCAGTGAGCAACAAGTGGACAAGGTGCTCGTCAAACGCTGGGATCGAGGCTGGCTTCTCGGTTGGCGCGACATCACGAAAGCTGAGCAGGAGCGGACTCTGATCCCCACTGCGCTTCCCCGGTCGGCGGTAGGCCACGTTTTCCCCATCGTGATCCTCTCGGACTACCGCCTTGCGCCCTTGCTGCAGGCCATCTGGTCTTCGTTCATCTGCGACTACGGGGTACGCCAGAAGATGAGTGGGAATCACTTGACCTACGGGATCCTTGAACAGATCGTGTGCCCTGCACCTGAGGCTTTCGACGAGCCGGCGCGATGGCAACCAAAGATCACGCTAGCGGAGTACATCACCCCGCGCGTGGTTGAGCTGGTCTACACCTCGCACCGGATGGCGCCGTACGCGAGGGACTTCGGATACGACGGCCCGCCGTTCGTCTGGGACCCTGACCGCCGCGCGCTCCTGAAGGCCGAACTGGACGCGGCGATGTTCCACATCTACGGTCTGACCCGCGACGAGGTGGAGCACGTGATGGACTCATTCGCGGTGGTCCGCAAGTACGACGAGCGCGACTACGGCGAATACCGCACCAAACACCTAGTTCTCAAAGAGTTCGATATGATCTGTTTATCACAAGCAATCGGGCGTTGAAAATCCGTTAGTCTCCAAGCCCTCGATCCAGCTTTATGTCCTCTGGAGTTTCTCGTCCAGCGCTTCCGCGAGCATTCTCAACACGACCTCGCGCTCGGGGCGAGGGCTGATATGGGCCGAGTCATCGGTGAGGAGCTTCGCCAATTCCGACTTCAGGTTGCTCGCAACCGAATCGGACCATTGTTGGCCGCTATTAACAAAGTAGTCCTTCATGCGCAGCGAGAAGCGCTTTTCGGGCTGCGTCACACCCGACGTCATGACAACGTTATAGCGACTTAGTAGGTGACCAGCGAATAGTTGCTCATCGAACAGATCCTCCAGTTCCGCCTCATTCATGCCAACAGCGGAGAGCATGGTGATGTTTCCCGGGGGCACGTTCATCTGATCGAGTTTCGATCTCGCAGAGCGACCTTCCTTATCGTCATCAAGGACTACATGAACACGACAGATCGCATCTGACGACAGGCGGTAGATGTGGGGGCACCCCTGCGCACCTCCTGCCTCGCGAAGCGCTAACCGGCCGTGCTTCAGAGCGGGGGCGAGAGAGGGATTCATCCGAGAGAGAAGGTGGCGGAGGATGGTCGCGTCATGTATTCCTTCGACGATCAATATGACTTCAGCAGAAGTCATATTGTCTGGCAGTTGGACCCCGAGACAATCTCTCACCGCCGTGAGGGTCCTTGCGGGGGCCGCAGAATGCGAGCGCACTATGATGTTGGCTCGCGCAGGTTCCCGCCGCACGAGAATGGGCGAATGTGTCGTCACAATAACCTGATGTTCTAGGGCAAGATCATCAAGTGAGCGCGCGAGTTCATGCACGGCCCCTGGATGCAGGTGCGCCTCTGGTTCCTCGATCGCAAGAATAAAGGTTGCGTTCGATCGCTCGGTGGCTGTCATGCGCAACCAAGCGATCGCCACGAGGCTCTGGATTCCGTCTCCCTTTGTTGATAGCGCGGTTTTCATGCCGTCGTCGAGGTGGACGTCGAGATGGTCGGGGCCAAATCGACCAAGACCAAGATCGGCTTCTATAGTGATGTTCTGGACACTCGGAACCAGAGACTGCACGTGCTGGAGAAGTTTCTCCTGGACCGGCACCAAAGCAGCCTGAGTCAAGCTTGTTAGTGTTTCGAGGGCCGCGATGAATTCGGGAGTGTCGGTGAGCGTACGGTAGGTATCAAACACCTCTCTACGAACGATGGACAAGCTTTCCTCGGCGGTTCTCGACGCGGGGATGTACTCCACGCGAATCCGCCGGGAAACAAACTCCGAGATCTTACGGACGCTTGCGTTCAGACCCGAACTGCCGGGACCTCTTTTGACCACTTTGACTGCGGCCTGTCCCTCACGGTCAATAAGTACTCTGATTTTAAGATGCCCATTGAGTGCGTGCCCCGTGCTTCGTTTGAAATCGGCGAGATCCGCCTCATTCAACTCGAATTCATACTCGAATACGCTGCTGGCCCCCGGTGTCTGGGCCTGGAGGGACAACGGGAAATCGCGCTCCCAGTCGTATATCTGGAAATCGTCCATTCGCCGCCGGAGGGTTCCACTGGTCAACCGTGCCATTGAGGACTCGCGTCCTATTCGTGCAAGTGCGCGGAGACCGACGACGATTGCCCGCAAGATGTTCGATTTACCCTCATTGTTTGGTCCAACAAGAACTGATAGGGTCGTGAGGTCGATTGACTCTGACGTCTGAATAGACCGATACCTCTCGACCTTGAATTTCGCTACACGCACAGGTCACCCCCTCAGTCAATCTTATCGTACTGGTGACATCCCGGGGGATCGGCAGGAGTGAGTGCGTGGAGCCCGAAGCAGCGGCGGTTGGAGTAGCAGTTCGGAACGCAGAGATCGTTTTGGCGGCCTTTCGCGCCGGTCGCCTCGATTGCGTCGGTGTGCACGATGCGGTGGGGATTTCGCTTCATACGACGTTTCCGGACGTAGCGGGCACGATCGAGGAACTGTACCGACGGTCCTGGCGCACATAGCCTCCCTCGATTCGAGGTCCGTCGCGGCGCGGTGCCGCTGGTTCGGATCTGAGGTGCCGGTGGCGCCGGAGACGTCGGTGTGCACGATGCGGTGGGGAGCCGCCTGATTCCCGAGTTCGCAGCACCCTGCCCGGTGCGTGCGCCCATGTGGGTGTGGAGTTGCATGGTCACGATTCCGTCCTCGCAGCCGCCCAGGTGCCGCCACTCTGCTGCAGCGCATGCTCGGCGAAGCGGGCCCCGACAGCCGAGAAGGAGACCGTGATCCTCGCTGCTGACCAGCCGTTGTCCCATTCATGGGGGACAGGGAGTCGAATGCGGCCGTTGGTCCCGGTGAATGTCGGCGGCCGCCGAAAGGATGGATCTGACATCCGATGTGAGGCAGACGCAAACGCAGGGGGAGAGTGCCATGGCAGGGTACGCCGTCGTCGACCTGGAGACCACGGGGCTGTTCCCCGGCGGGCACGACCGGATCGTGGAGGTGGGGGTGGTGCTGGTCTCGCCCGACGGCGAGGTAGAGGGCACCTGGGAAACCCTCCTGAACCCCGGGCGGGACCTGGGGCGGCAGGACATCCACGGCATCAGTGCCGCGGACGTGCTTGGGGCGCCGACCTTCCCGGACGTGGCGGCCACGCTCGCGGACCTGTTGCGCGGGAGGACGTTCGTGGCGCACAACGCCGCATTCGATTCGAGGTTCGTCGCGGCGCGGTACGGCTGGTTCGGATACGAGGTGCCGGTGGCGCCGGAGACGTCGGTGTGCACCATGCAGTGGGGGAGCCGCCTCCTCGGGCTGCCGCGCACCCTCGCCGGCGCGTGCGCGCACCTCGGCGTGGAGCTCCGCAACCACCACTCCGCCCTCGCCGACGCCCAGGCTGCCGCCGGTCTGCTGCGGCGCATGCTCGGCGAGGTGGGGCCGCGTGCGGTGCCGTGGCGGGAGGTGTACGAGTCGGCGGCGCGCGCGGTATGGCCGGCGATCCCTGGCACGGCTTGCACCTGCGTACGCCGCGGCAACGCCACCGAGCGCGCCGTGCCCTATCTGGCGCGGCTGGTGGACTCGCTGCCGGAGCCGTGCGGCGTGGTGGCCGAAGCCGAGTACCTCGCCCTGCTGGACCGCGCCCTCCTCGATCGCTTCCTATCCGTGCGCGAGCAGGCGGGATTGGTGGCGGCCGCGGGTGAGCTGGGGGTCGACCAGCCGACCGCCGTCGGTCTGCACCGTACCTACCTCGCGGCGCTGGCCCGCGCGGCGCTCGCCGACGGCGTGGTA
>DBPQ01000124.1:5265-5436 GCA_002304945.1 Actinomycetales bacterium UBA1416
CGTGGTGGCCGCGGACCCGGACTCACTGTCCGGCAAGGCGCGCAAGGCCGCGGACTATGGCATCCCGATCGTCACCGAGGAGGCGTTCGCGGCGATGCTGGAGAGAGCGTAAGGCTCTGTGCTTGGGCCGCGCCTTGGGGATCGTGTTGTAGCCGGCCGCGTCAGGTGAGG
>DBPQ01000141.1 GCA_002304945.1 Actinomycetales bacterium UBA1416
GATCATCTCGTCGAGGCGGGAGAGTTGGGCGCGCCCCAGTGCCGCCAGCACGTTGGACATCCGGTAGTTGTGGCCGATGTGGTGGTGCTCGTAGTGGACCACCGGCTGGCGTGCTTGGGTGGCCAGGTAGCGGACGTGGGTGGCGATCGACTCGTCGTCGGTGAGGAGAGCACCGCCGCCCGAGGTGGTCATGACCTTGTTGCCGTTGAAGGAGACAGCGGCGGCGACTCCGAACGCGGCAGCCGGGACGCCGTTGCGCCGTGCCCCGAGCGACTCGGCCGCGTCCGAGAGCACGACGGCGCCGTGCTGCTCCGCGATGGCGTCGATGCGTTCGTGTTCGACGATCTTGCCAAGGAGGTCCACTGGCATGACGGCCTTCACTCGCTGCCCCTGGCTCTCGAGATCTTGGAAGGCGTGCTCCAAGAGGTCCGGGTCCATGTTGCCGGTTTCGTCACAGTCGACGAAGACGGGCTCCGCTCCGGTGTAGGTGATCGCATTGGCCGTGGCGGCGAAGGTCATCGAGGAGGTGAGCACGATGTCACCGGGACCGATGCGGAGTGTGAGGAGCCCGAGGTGGAGCGCTGCCGTTCCCGACGAAAGCGCGACCGCGTACTCGCGCCCGCAATAGTCGGCCAGTTCCTGCTCGAAGGCGTCGACTTCAGGGCCCAGCGGGGCCACCCAGCCGGAGCGGATGGCACGCAGTACGGCGGCCTCCTCAAGCTCCGTCACATGCGGAGCTGAGAGGTACGTACGCTCGTTCATCTGCATCCTTCGAGATTGCTTACAAGGCGCGAGAAGAGTGGAGGTCCTCCCCTGCCGCTTGCCAGTCTAGGCGGGTGAACCGGCGGGGTCGCTATGTGCGTGGTCACATTACCCAGCTGTTGTGAGGTATTTCGCATCGAAGTGCGTTCAGAGTTGCGAGTTGTGGTGGCGACATTCACAGGGCCCGTCCTCCGAATGAGGGACGGCCGATCCGGAGCGGTATGCGTGTGGGCAGGAACCGGCATGATTGCCTTGTGAGACAAGAGACGCGGAGTGTGGTGTACCGAAGAATCGGCAAGAGAGCCATCGACTTGGCGGTGGCGTCAGTGGCCCTTGTCGTTGCGTCTCCTGTCCTTGTGGGCACGGCTGTTGCGGTGAAGCACAAGCTGGGGTCGCCCGTGCTGTTCCGCCAGACGCGTCCGGGCCTCGACGGGCAGCCGTTCGATGTACTCAAGTTCCGGACGATGACGGATGAGCGGGATGAGCATGGTGCGCTCCTACCCGACGCGGTGCGGCTCACCGCGTTCGGTCGCGCGCTACGGAGCACGAGCCTCGACGAGCTACCCGAGTTGCTCAACATCGTGAGGGGCGACATGAGTCTGGTTGGCCCGCGGCCGCTCCTCATGGAGTACCTGCCGCTCTACAACGCTCGCCAGAGCATGCGCCACGATGTGCGCCCTGGCCTCACTGGGCTGGCGCAAGTAAACGGACGCAACCACCTCTCGTGGGAGCAGAAGCTGGAGCTCGATGCCCAGTATGTCGAGAGCGTGAGCCTTCGGCTCGACGCTGCCATCCTTTGGAAGACAGTGGTCTCGGTGATCCGGCGGACAGGCATCAGCGAGGCAGGCGGAGTCACGATGTCCCCGTTCCGAGGCTCCGGTGAGGATGCCGAGTCGTGAGCGGGCAACTTGTGGTGGTGGGAGCTTCTGGATTCGGGCGTGAGACACTCGATGTGCTCGACGCGGTGAACGCGGCCGCTGTGGAGCCGGCCTTCCACTTGATCGGTGTTGTGGATGACGGACCATCAGCGGAGAATCTGAGCCGACTCGGAAGGCGGAGAATCCCGTACCTGGGAGTGCTTGAGCGATGGCTCGGAAGGGCTGCGGAAGACCACGAGACTCTTCCTGAATACGTCGTCGGCATCGGTGCGCCTTCGGTGCGCGGGGGGATCGCTGAACGCTTCGATGCTGCGGGATTGAGGGCAGCAACACTAATCCACCCGTCCGCTCGTCTTGGAAGCGGCGTGAGTGTCGCCGGGGGAGCCGTGATCTGCGCAGGTGCGCTCATCTCGACCGAAGTGGTGCTCGGCCGGCACTGCCACATCAATCCCGGCGCTGTCATCGGACACGACACCCGGCTTGGCGACTTCGTGTCAGTCAATCCGAACGCGACGGTCTCCGGGGCCTGCCATGTCAAGGATCGAACACTGGTTGGTGCTGGGGCGGTTGTCCTGGAGAGGTTGACGGTGGGCTCTGATGCCACCGTTGGCGCAGCCGCGTGCGTCACTCGTGACGTTCCAGACCGCAGCCTGGTCAAAGGTGTGCCCGGACGATGGTGACTTCGCAGCTCTGTATGAGTCGTGAAGCGCTACGCCGTGTTGCCAGCGTCAACTGTGATGGTTGTACCCGTGATGGCGCCCCCTGACTCGCTCAGCAGATACTCGGCGCTGGAAGCGACCTCGTCGGCAGTCGGGAATCGACCGAGGGGGGACCGGCGTCGGATGCGGTCGAGGTTCTCGGCGCCGAGTGAGGCGGTCATGGCCGTGTCGGTGAATCCCGGCGCAATGCTGTTGACGGTGATATTCCGAGGGCCGAGATCTCTCGCCAACGATCGTGTGAAGCCCTCCATCGCCGCCTTCGTAGCCGCGTAGGCGCTGAGTCCGCGATAGCCGGTTCGGGCGACGACGGACGAGATGTTGATGATGCGTCCCCTTCGCGCGGCAAGCATAGGCCTGCAGAGGTACTTCGTGACGATGATGGGCGAGGTGACGTTGACTCGGATGAGCTCCTCGACGTCGCTGTTGTGCATGGTGGGCAAGATCCCGTCAGTCCCGATGGCTGCGTTGTTGATCAGGCCGTAGGGGGCACCGTGGGTGCGGACGAGTGTTGCCACCATCTCGGGGATGCCTTGGACATCGCCCAGGTCGAAAGTCAGGTGAGTGTAGGTGTCCGTGGTGAGCTGAAGGTCGTCGGGATCCACGGGACGTCGGGCGATTCCCACGATGCGGTAGCCGGCGCCACCAAGCCTGGTCGCCATGGCGCGGCCCAATCCTGAACTCGTGCCGGTGATCACAACAAGATCTGACTGGCTCAACGTCGTGCCGCCTTTCCCGCGCTTGATGTGTCGAGGGAATCAACGATCTTGACCATCGCTGGAACGTGATGGAGCGGCGCGCGGGCCTTCACCCACGCCCGCAAGGTTCGACCGTCAGTAGTCGATCCGTCGCGGATGACGACTGTGGCGGTCAGAATGGAGCCGCTGAACGCGTTTGCTTGTGGAACCACCACGGCGTCAACTACATCTTCATGAGTGCGCAGTAGTTGTTCGACCTGTTCTGGCCAGACCTTCGCTCCGCCGACGTTGACGACACCCGAATCGCGTCCGAGGAAGATCACGCGATCTCCACGTACCTCGACGATGTCACCAGTTGAAGCGAAGCCATCCGGTCCTGCGGTGCTCACACTCGGACTGTGCACTTCGAGCATGTCATCGACGATACGCAGGCGGATCCCGGCCGGTGGATCGCTGAGGAAGCTCGTCGGGAAGCCGGCGAAGGAGTCGTGTACCCCGAAGGCCGCGCCGGTTTCCGTTGACGCGAACACATGGGTGATTCGTGCGCTCGGGAAGGCGCGCCGCAGCGAGTCCAGAATCTTCTGGTCTGCGATCTCGCCACCCAAAGTGACCTGCTCCAGCGGCCATGCGTCGGCGACCCCAGATTGGACGATCTTGCGCCACAGGGTGGGTGTCGCGGACAGCGCGGTCACGCCACCGTCCCGCATGAATCGAATCTTCGTCGCAAGCTCGGCGGTCGGGTCTGGCGCCACAACCGCCGATCCGGCTGCCAGCGCTTGGAGCAGGACCTGAAGCCCCGCCATTCTGTTCGGATCGTAGACAAGGCCCCATATGAGGTCTCGGTAGCGGTCACCACTCCGAGTTGTACGTGAGAGTGAGGACAGCGAGTGGCGGACGGGCTTGGGTGTGCCCGTTGTTCCCGATGTGTAGACAATCCAGTCCGTGGTGATCTCTGCTAGCCCTGCTTCACCAGATCGCGGTGATCGACTCCTCACAGTTGCTGGTGTGAGCCTTGTGACGCCCGGGCCGATCGGCACATCAGTGTCCGGCGGAACAAGATGGACAGCGTCGGCATACCGATCGAGTGTGAGCAGCGCCGAGGCAACGACGGCTGCCCTTCCCGACTGTAGGGCGAATTCGCTGCCGACGACTCCTTGCTCCCGCAGTCCGAATGGATCTGATGCGAGTGACGCTTGATCGAATGCTCCGACCTGGTCGACCAAGGTCATCCCCGAGTGTGCTGTGAATGTGCTCACTGTGGGTCCTCGAAGCGCTCGTAGATGGCGACGAATTCGCCGAGGGTTCTTGGATAAACCGCCTCCTCCGTCAAGGTGAAGGGGTCGTAGCCAAGTTCATCGTTGAGTTGCGTGACGAGAACAGCGAACCCGAGACTGTCCAAGCCCGAACTGAGCAGAACCAAGTCATCTCGAAGTGGGGGAACGTCAAGACCGTCGTCCTCCAAGAGCGAGGCGAAGACTCGCTCGATGGTGGCCCTCGCTCTCGACTTGTCGCTGCTCGTGTTCGCGCTGTCGGTCTGGGGGGCTGTGGGTGCCTCGGATTCAGCGTTCGGGAGGGCTCGGCTCATCGCCCCAACCACAGTCGCACCTGCAGGAACGTCCTCGCCGACGAGCGCGCCCATGCCGATGAAGGCACCACGGCCAATCCTCAGCGGCTTGCCAGGAGTGCCTTGACGTATCGCCGCCCCAGTGCCGATGTAGACGTGATCCTCGATGATCACGTTTCCATTGATGCTGACCCGGGGAGCGAGTGTGACGTAGTCTCCGATGGTGCAGTCATGCGCAACGTAGGAGTACATGTTTGCGTGGAAGAAGCGACCGATCCGACTGCGAGAGGTGACGGAGACGAACGGGCAGAAGATCCCGCCGTCGCCGAGTTCAGAGTCCTCGAGAACGAGGCTCTGCTCTGAGAGCAGTGTGAACGGAACCGCGCCCCTTGTCATGAAGGACTCGGCCAGACGCTGACGGGCGCGCGAGTCAGCGATGGCGACAGAGAAATACCTGGTGTCGCACGGCAGGTCGAAGAACTCGTCCTCCGTCACGACGCGGTGTCCGTTGAGGACATCAACGGTGGGTGCAGAGTCGACGAAGACCACGCGTGCCGCAACCGGGGCGCCGAGATCTTTCGCGAGTGTGTTCACAGCGATTGGGAGCACTTCCCTACCGAAGGCGCCAGCGCCCACTATGCCGAGAACTGAGTCTTCTGAAAAGTGGCTCACTCCATGTCTCCGAACATCCTAGAATTCTGCGTTGCTCCCGATCCATCCGTCGGAAGGCCACGGCGAGTCTACCGGTCGCTGCACACGGCAATCGCGGTGGGGGCACTGGCACTCCGACGGCACGACATCTGACCGTTCATCTCTCTCGTCCAGGTTCCCCGGTTGCTCGGGGGATGTCCGTTCGTCGCGGCCGGGCGTGGCTGGGGGAAGCTGGTGGCGCTCGCGGCTGTTGCGGGTCTCGTGCTGCAGCTCTCATGGGCTTCCGGGTACGTGCCCGCCCGGACGCTGGCCGCTGGACCGGTGGGAACCTCGCTGTTCACGTTGAACGCGCGGTGTGATTCGAGTGGCCGCGAGGACCTGGTGATGGTGTTGGGGGAGCAGCAGCCCGGCGTCGTCGTGATCGTGGGCGCCCCGGAGAGGCTGCGGGAGCACCTGGACGAGTCCGGGGTGCTGGACGGGCACCCGTACCGGGCGTTCTTCCCGATGGGCCACCTGCCCTCGTGCGGCACGGCGGTGTACGCGCGCGTGCCGGTGGAGGAGGTGGGGGACTCCCCGGTGCCGGCGGTGCGGCTGGAGGTGGAGTTCGGCCCGGTGGTGCTGGTGCCGGCGGACGTGCCCGGCCCGCAGGACGGGGTGGCCGCGAGGGAGCAGGAGATCGCCGCGCTCGGGGAGACCGCTGCGGGGCAGGTGGCCGCGGGGTGGCCGGTGGTCGTGGCCGGGGACTTCAACGCCGTGCGGGAGCACCTGCCGTTCCGTCGGCTGGTGGACGGTGGGGTGGACGGCGGAGGGCTGGCAGGTGGTGAGTCGGCGGGCGCAGGGCTGGTGAACGCGGCGGAAGCAGCCGGGGGTGGGTGGATGCCCACCTACCGGGCCGACCGTCCGCCCTGGCCGCCGGTGCTCGAGATCGACCACGTGCTCGTCAGTGGTGGGGTTGAGGTCGGCTCGATCGAGACCGTGCGCGTGGGTGGGCACGCCCACCTCGCACTCCTTGCGTGGGTGCGGGTGGGGCAGTGACGTGCTGACGGGACGCCGGGCGGCGACGGTCACACTGCGTGGTGGACGGGGTCGACCGTGCGCGTGGGTGGGCACGCGTAGCCTGACGCGTGATGCACATGCGCTGGTGGAGTCAGCGAAACCGGTGGACGGGGGGCTTTAGCTTTGAGTATAGTAGCCAGACGGATCGTCGCGAAGGGGGCCTTCTATGACGTGGAGTGTGGGATCGCGGCTGACGGGTCATCGCCTGCCGC
>DBPQ01000027.1 GCA_002304945.1 Actinomycetales bacterium UBA1416
GATGATGCCGCGCTCGTCGAGGTTCGCGAGCACGTCCTCCGCCACGTTCGGGATGTCCCGCGTGATCTCCTCCGGCCCCAGCTTGGTCTCGCGCGCGTCGATCTCGTGCTCCTCGATGTGGATCGAGGTGAGCACGTCGTCCGCGACGAGGCGCTGGGAGAGGATGATGGCGTCCTCGTAGTTGTAGCCCTCCCAGGACATGAAGGCGACCAGGAGGTTGCGGCCGAGCGACAGCTCGCCGTTCTCGGTGGACGGCCCGTCGGCGATCACGTCACCGGACTCGATCCGCTGGCCCTCGTCCACGACCACGCGCTGGTTGTAGGAGTTGCCCTGGTTGGAGCGGCGGAACTTCGAGATCCGGTACACCTGGCTCGTGCCGTCGTCCGCTGCGACATGGACGCTGTCGGCCGAGACCTCGGTGACGACGCCCGCCTTCGACGCCACGACGACGTCGCCCGCGTCGACCGCCGCACGGTGCTCCATGCCGGTGCCCACGAGCGGGGCCTCGGACCGGATGAGGGGCACGGCCTGGCGCTGCATGTTCGCGCCCATGAGGGCGCGGTTCGCGTCGTCGTGCTCCAGGAACGGGATCATGGCGGTGGCCACGGACACCATCTGGCGCGCGGAGACGTCCATGTAGTCCACCTCGTCGACCGGGACGAGGGCGGGCTCGCCGCCCGTGGTCCGGACGAGGACGTGGTCCTCGAGGAAGTGGCCGTCCTCGTCGATCTGGGCCGAGGCCTGGGCGATGATGTGCCGGTCCTCGTCGTCCGCCGTGAGGAACACGACCTCGTCGGTCACCACGCCGCCCACGACCTTGCGGTACGGGGTCTCGACGAAGCCGAACGGGTTGATCCGGGCATAAGTGGCCAGCGAACCGATGAGGCCGATGTTCGGTCCCTCAGGGGTCTCGATGGGGCACATGCGGCCGTAGTGCGACGGGTGGACGTCCCGCACCTCCATGCCCGCGCGGTCGCGGGACAGGCCACCGGGGCCGAGAGCGGAGAGGCGGCGCTTGTGCGTCAGGCCGGCGAGGGGGTTGTTCTGGTCCATGAACTGCGAGAGCTGGGAGGTCCCGAAGAACTCGCGGATCGAGGCGACGACCGGGCGGATGTTGATGAGCGTCGTCGGGGTGATCGCCTCGACGTCCTGGGTGGTCATGCGCTCGCGGACCACGCGCTCCATGCGCGACAGCCCGGTCCGGACCTGGTTCTGGATGAGCTCGCCCACCGCCCGGATGCGGCGGTTGCCGAAGTGGTCGATGTCGTCGGTCTCGACGCGCAGGTCGACCGGCTGGCCGTTGCGGGTGCCCGGCATCGTCTCGGCACCCTTGTGGAGGGCGCAGAGGTACTTCACCGAGGCGACGATGTCATCGACGCGCAGCACCGACACCGACAACTCGGCCTCCAGGCCGAGCTTCTTGTTGATCTTGTACCGGCCCACCTTGGCGAGGTCGTACCGCTTCGGGTTGAAGTAGTAGTTGTCCAGGAGGTTCTTGCCCGCCTCGACCGTGGGGGGCTCACCCGGGCGCACCTTCTTGTAGATGTCGACCAGGGCCTCGTCCTGGGTCTTGACGGTGTCCTTCTCCATGGTCTCGAGGACCACCGGGTACTCGGCGAACTCCTCGGCGATCTGCGCCTCGGTCAACCCCAGCGCGCGCAGGAAGTGGGTGACCGACTGCTTGCGCTTGCGGTCGATGCGCACCCCGACGGCGTCACGCTTGTCGATCTCGAACTCGAGCCAGGCCCCGCGGGACGGGATCACCTTGGTGGTGAAGATGTCCTTGTCCGAGGTCTTGTCGATCTGCCGCTCGAAGTAGACGCCCGGCGACCGCACGAGCTGGGAGACGACGACGCGCTCGGTCCCGTTGATGATGAACGTGCCGCGCTCGGTCATGAGCGGGAAGTCCCCCATGAACACGGTCTGCGACTTGATCTCACCGGTGGTGTAGTTCGAGAACTCGGCGGTCACGAACAGGGGTGCCGAGTAGGTGAAGTCCTTCTCCTTGCACTCGTCAGCGGTGTACTTCGGCGGCTCGAAGCGGTGGTCGCGGAACGACAGCGACATCGTCTGCCCGAAGTCCTCGATCGGGGAGATCTCCTCGAAGATCTCCTCGAGGCCCGAGGTGGACGGCACGTTCCGGTCCCCGCTGGAGAGGGCCTCCTCCACGCGTGCGCGCCACGCGTCGTTGCCCAGCAGCCAGTCGAAGCTGTTGGTCTGCAGTCCCAGCAGGTCAGGGGCCTGCAGGGGTTCGTGGATCTTTGCGAAAGAGACTCGGCGGCCGGCCGTGGCGTTCGGATTGGCTGAAGAAGGGGTGCGCGAGGCAGCCAAAGGGTGTCCTTCCCTGCGATTGTGTGTGCACACTGCGCCGGACAAACCTCACCCAGGGTGGGCAATGGGGGTTTGGGTCAGCGCAAAGCGACAGTCTAATTGGTGCGACGGATGGTGTCCAACCGGTCGCGTTCGCGCCGACGAGGCCCGCACCCTCGGTGCGGGCCTCGTCGGAGCGCTGGTCGCTGCTACTTGAGGACGATGGTGGCGCCGGCCCCCTCGAGGACCTCCTTGGCCTTGTCGGCCGTTTCCTTGTTCACACCCTCGAGGACGACGCTGGGCGCCGCGTCCACGAGGTCCTTGGCCTCCTTCAGGCCGAGGGAGGTCAGGGCGCGCACCTCCTTGATGACCTGGATCTTCTTGTCGCCGATCGCCTCGAGGACGACGTCGAAGGAGTCCTTCTCCTCGACCTCCTCCTCCGCGGCCGCGGCGGCGGGGCCCGCGACGGCGACGGCGGCCGGGGCGGCAGCGGTGACCTCGAAGACCTCCTCGAACTTCTTCACGAACTCGGAGAGCTCGATTAGGGAGAGCTCCTTGAAAGCCTCGATGAGCTCGTCGGTGGTGAGCTTCGCCATGGTGGCGTTCCTTCCGTTGGATCTGCTACGCGAGCAGGGGGGTGGTGGTGTGAGACCTCTCAGGCCTCGGCAGCCTGCTTCTCGCGCAGGGCCTCGATGGTGCGCACGGCCTTGGAGGCGGGTGCGGTGAAGACGTACGCGGCCTGGAACAGCGAGGCCTTGAGGGCTCCGGCGGTCTTGGCGAGCAACACGTCGCGGGATTCGAGCTCGGCAAGCTTGATGACGTCGTCGGCCGAGAGGATCCGGCCGTCGAGGACACCTCCCCTGATGACGAGCTGAGGGTTCGCCTTGGCGAAGTCCTTGAGAGCCTTGGCCGCCACCGGCGGCTCACCGCTGACGAAGGTCAGGGCGATCGGACCCGTGAGGTGCTCGGCGAGGTCGCCGACTCCCGCCTCCCGGGCCGCGATGGACGCAAGGGTGTTCTTCGCCACGGCGTAGGTCGCAGTGCCGCTGAGCGAGCGCCGGAGGTCCTTGAGCTTGCTGACGCTCAGGCCCCGGTACTCGGTCAGGAGCACGGCGGAGGACCCGCGGAACATGTCCGCGAGCTCGGCAACTGCTGCTGCCTTGTCAGGCCTCGCCATGGCCTCTCCTTCCGTTGTGTGACACCGGCCGACCACAAGGGAAAAGCCCCGGCGCAGGGGCGCACGGGGCTCGGAAGCTTCGTTCGCCTGCGCGGGTTCCTCGCGGACTTGGCCCCACCGAAGTGGGTGACCGGCGGTCTTGGGCAGTGTTCAGCCTACCTCCCCCGGCGGCCGCCCTCCAAACCGGGAACGCACCGCGACGGGGAGAATCCTCACAGTCCGGTGGCCGGCACCCATGGGGGCCGGCCACCGGACCGTTCGAACATCAGGAGGCGTCCTCGTTCAGGAGGCGTCCTCGTTCAGGAGGCGTCCTCGCTGAGGAGGTTCCGGGTCTTCGCCGGGTCGACCGGGATCCCGGGGCCCATCGTGGTCGACATCGTCGCCTTCAGGACGTAGCGCCCCTTGGAGGTGGCGGGCTTGTGCCGGATGATCTCCTCCTGGGCGGCGGCGTAGTTCTCCACCAGCTGCTTCTCGTCGAACGAGGTCTTGCCGATGATGAAGGCGAGGTTGCCGTGCCGGTCCACGCGGAACTCGATCCGGCCACCCTTGATGTCGGAGACCGCCTTGGCGACGTCCATCGTCACGGTGCCGGTCTTCGGGTTGGGCATGAGGCCACGCGGGCCGAGGATGCGGCCGAGACGGCCGACCTTCCCCATGAGGTCCGGGGTGGCGACGGCGGCGTCGAAATCGGTGTACCCGGCCGCCACCTTCGCGATCAGCTCGTCACCACCGACCTCGTCCGCGCCGGCGTCGATCGCCTGCTGGGCACGCTCACCGACGGCGAAGACCAGGACCCGAGCGGTCTTGCCGGTGCCGTGCGGCAGGGAGACGGTGCCACGCACCATCTGGTCCGCCTTGCGGGGGTCGACGCCGAGGCGGTACATGACCTCGACGGTGGCGTCGAACTTCGTGATCGACGTCTCCTTGGCCAGGCGCACGGCCTGGAGGGGCGAGTACAGGACGCCCGGGTGGATCTTCTCCGAGACCTTCCTGTAGGTCTTGCTGCGCGTTGTCATCTGCTTCTCCTTCGCAGTCGTGGTGCGGGCCCGCGCGGCCCTTCCACTGGTGTCTCGACGTGGATGTCGTCTACTGCTCGACGGTGATGCCCATGGAGCGGGCGGTGCCGGCGATGATCTTCGCGGCGGCCTCGACGTCGTTCGCGTTGAGGTCCACCAGCTTGGTCTGGGCGATCTCGCGCACCTGGTCCCTGGTCAGCGACGCGACCTTGGTGGTGTGCGGTGTGGCGGATCCCTTGGACACGCCAGCCGCCTTCTTGATGAGCTCGGCCGCCGGAGGGGTCTTGGTGATGAACGTGAAGGAACGGTCCTCGTAGACCGTGATCTCCACGGGGATCACGTTGCCACGCTGGGATTCCGTCGCGGCGTTGTACGCCTTGCAGAACTCCATGATGTTGACGCCGTGCTGGCCGAGCGCCGGTCCGATCGGCGGCGCCGGGGTGGCGGCACCAGCCTGGATCTGGAGCTTGATCAGCCCGGCCACCTTCTTCTTCTTGGGAGGCATTTCGGGTCCTTACCTGTGTGGATCGTGCCGTGGGCGGTTCTGCTGCCCGCGGCGCTCAGATCTTCGCGACCTGAGAGAACGAGAGTTCGACCGGGGTCTCGCGGCCGAAGATCGAGACCAGCACCTTGAGCTTCTGGTTCTCGGGACTGATCTCCGAGATCGTGGCGGGCAGGGTCTCGAAGGGCCCGTCGGTGACGGTGACGGACTCGCCGACCTCGAAGTCGACCTCGACCGTCTTCGCGGCCTTCCCGCCACCACCGGCGGACCTCGGCGCCGAGGCGGGCGCCTTGGTCCGGGCGGGCGCGAGCATCGAGAACACCTCGTCCTCGCTGAGCGGCACCGGGTCGTGGGAGTTGCCGACGAAACCGGTGACGCCGGGGGTGTGACGGACCGCGCCCCAGGAGTCGTTGTTCATGTCCATGCGGACGAGCACGTAGGAGGGGATCCGGACGCGAGTGACCAGCTTGCGCTGGGCGTTCTTGATCTCGACCACCTCCTCCATCGGCACCTCGACCTGGAAGATGTAGTCCTCCATGTTGAGCGACTGGATGCGGAACTCCAGGTTCTGCTTCACGCGCTTCTCGTAGCCCGCGTACGAGTGAACCACGTACCACCGGCCCGGCAGGGAGCGCAGCTCGGCACGGAACTGCTCCGCCGGGTCCAGTTCCTCCTCGGGCGCGTCCTCCACGGGGGCTGCGGCCTCCGGGGTGTCGGACGGGGCGTCGACGGCGTCGCCGGACGTGGCGTCGATGGCGTCGCCGGAATCGCCGGACGTGGCGTCGGGGACGTCGACGACGTCGTCGGAGGTGGACTCGAAGTCTTCAGGCAAGGAAATGACCAGCTTTCTGAGCGTCAGCTTCCGAAGATGAACAACACGGCCTGGCCGAACAGGAAGTCCAGCACGCCGACGAAGGCCATGATCGCGAGCACGAACACGATGACCACGACGAAGAAGGTCCACAGCTCGGTGCGCGAGGGGCGCACGACCTTGCGGAGCTCGGCCACGATCTGGCGGAGGAAGAGGGACAGGCGCGCGAAGAGGCCCCGCTTCGCAGCGGGGGCGGTGCCCGCCTTGCGGGGTGCGCTCGGTGCGCTGTCGCTCATACGTTCCTCAGTCCTCGGTCCGGGGGGCGGCGTGGCGCCGCATCGATCCGCAGCGGTGCTGCTCCCTGCAGGGCAGGAGGGACTCGAACCCACAACCGCCGGTTTTGGAGACCGGTGCGCTGCCAATTGCGCCACTGCCCTTCGTGCGCCGGAACGCACTGACCGATCCTACCCCACCGCAGGGCGCGGTCGATCGGCTGGCCCCGTGAGGGACCCGGACGATTCTACGGGCAGCACGAGCGGAAGTCCAAGCGCGAGCGTCCACGTGATGGCGCCCCGTGACCGGGGTCGCACCCGTCTGCCACCATGGCGTGCGTGAGCACCAAACCCAGAGTATCTGCCCGCCTCGCCGCCATCGCGGAGTCGGCCACCCTGGCCGTCGACGCCAAGGCGAAGGCGCTCAAGGCCCAGGGCCGCCCCGTGATCGGCTTCGGGGCCGGCGAGCCCGACTTCCCGACGCCCGACTACATCGTCGAGGCCGCGATCGCCGCGGCACGCAATCCCGTCAACCACCGCTACACGCCGGCCCAGGGCCTCCCGGCACTCCGGGAGGCCGTCGCCGCCAAGACGGCCCGCGACGGCGGCTACGACGTCGCCGCCGCCAACGTCCTGGTGACCAACGGCGGCAAGCAGGCCGTCTACCAGGCGTTCGCCGCAGTGGTCGACCCCGGCGACGAGGTCATCCTCCCCGCCCCGTACTGGACCACCTACCCGGAGGCCATCCGGCTGGCGGGCGGCGAGCCCGTCGAGGTGTTCGCGGGACCGGAGCAGGACTACCTGGTCACGGTCGAGCAGCTGGAGGCCGCGCTCACCCCGCGCACGAAGGCCCTGCTGCTGTGCAGCCCCTCGAACCCCACGGGCGCCGTCTACCCGCCCGAGGCCCTCACCGCGATCGGCCGCTGGGCACTGGAGAACGGCGTCTGGGTCATCACCGACGAGATCTACGAGCACCTCGTGTACGACGACACGGCCTCCACCGCGATCCTCCGGGTCGTGCCGGAGCTCGCCGACACCACGATCGTGCTGAACGGCGTCGCCAAGACCTACGCGATGACCGGATGGCGCGTCGGCTGGATGACCGGCCCGTCGGACGTGATCAAGGCCGCCACGAACCTCCAGTCCCACCTCACCTCCAACGTCTGCAACGTGGCCCAGCACGCCGCGCTGGCGGCGGTCACCGGCGACCTCTCCGCCGTCGCGCAGATGCGGTCCGCCTTCGACCGCCGGCGGCGCACGATGGTCGAGATGCTCCGGGCGATCGACGGCGTCGAGGTCCCCACCCCGAAGGGCGCCTTCTACGCCTACCCGTCCGTGGCGGGAGTGCTGGGACGGGAGATCCGGGGCACCGTCCCCACGACGTCGAGCGAGCTCGCCGCCCTCATCCTCGACCAGGTCGAGGTGGCGGTGGTGCCCGGTGAGGCGTTCGGGCCCTCGGGGTTCCTGCGCCTGAGCTACGCGCTGTCGGACGACGACCTCGCCGAGGGCGTCGGGAGGATCCAGCAGCTGCTCGCCTGATCGCGGCCGGTGGGGTGCGGGCCGAGCCCGCACCCCACCGGCGTCTCATGTCCCTCTCATCCTCGTGGGCCACACTGGAACGGTGGATCGCGCCTTCACGCTCCTGATCGGAGCCGCCCTCGCCCTCGGGGTGCTGGGCATGGGTACGGCCGTGGCGCAGCTCGTCGTCCCGCCCCCCGTCACCGACCTCGGGTCGCGCGTCGTCGTCGACGCCGGCCCAGCGGCGCCGCCGAGTGCCTCGCCCACTCCCTCGCCCAACTCCTCGCCCACCTCCTCGCCCAGCGTCTCCCCCGCGCCGCCGCCCGCGCCGCCGCCGGACCGCGTTCCCGTCCCACCACCCGTCGAGGTCGACGACGACTGGGACGACGACGATGGCGACGACGACGACGATGACGACGACGATGACGATGGGGAGGATGACTGATGCGAAGGCTCGACGTCCGGGGCCGGATCATGGCGCTCACCCTCGCCCTGACGGCGCTCGCGCTACTGGCGGCAGGGCTCGCCCTGTGGGTGTTCCAGCACCAGCGGGTGGACGCCACGCTGGACACGACGCTGGAGCGGACTGCCGCGGAGTTCGCGACGTTCGCGGCGACCGCCGTCGACCCGGCGACCGGTCAGCCGCACGCCACGACCGACGCGCTGCTGTACGCCGCCATGGGCAACGAGGTGCCGGCCGAGAACGAGGCGATCGTCGCCTTCGTGGCCGGTGAGCTGCGCTACCAGCAGGCGCGTCCGACCCTCGACTTCGGCGCGGACCGGGAGCTCGTGGCGCACGTCGCCCCCCTCACGACCGGGGAGCGCGCCTTCATCTCCTCCGTCGGCACGCAGCGCTCCGACTATCGCGTCGCGGTCATCCCGGTTCGGGTGGGCGACTCCACCCCCGGTGCCCTGGTGCTGGCGTACGACCGCGGGGCGGAGCAGTCCGACGTGGTCGAGGTGGTGCGCAGCTACGCGGTCATCGCCGTGATCGCGCTCCTCCTCCTCAGCCTGGTCGGCTGGGTCATGGCGGGCCGGCTGCTGCGGCCGGTGCGCGAGCTCCGCGAGATCTCGGCCCGCATCTCGGAGTCCGACCTCGCCCTGCGCCTCCCCGTGCGGGGCGAGGACGACCTGGCGGAGCTGGCGCGCTCCTTCAACGGCATGGTGGACAGGCTCGAGGGCGCGTTCGCCTCCCAGCGACAGCTCCTCGACGACGCCGGCCACGAGCTGCGCACCCCCATCACCGTGGTGCGGGGGCACCTGGAGCTCATGGACCCGGCCGACCCCGTGGATGCCGCGGAGACCCGGGCGCTCGCCCTCGACGAGCTCGACCGCATGCACCGCCTCGCCGACGACCTGGTCATGCTCGCGAGGTCCGGCCGGCCGGACTTCGTGGTGCGCCGCGCCACCGATGTCCACGACCTCACCCGGGCGGTGTTCGAGCACGCCCAGCAGTTGGGCGACCGCGCCTGGCGGCTCGTCGCCGCCGCCCAGGGGGTGGTGGACGTCGACGACCAGCGGCTCACGCAGGCGTGGCTGCAGCTCGCCGCCAACGCGGTGAAGTTCTCGGAGGCAGGCTCCCGCGTGGAGATCGGCAGCGAGCTCGCCGAGGGCGCGCTCCGCCTCTGGGTCACCGACAAGGGCCTCGGGATCGCGGCGGAGGACAGGGCGCGGATCTTCCAGCGCTTCGCCCAGGCCGGCCACGACCGCGGCGGGGCGGGCCTGGGGCTTCCCATCGTCGCCGCCATCGCGCAGGCCCACGGGGGCCGGGTGGATCTCGTCTCGGCGGAGGGGATCGGCTCCACCTTCACCATCGTCCTCCCGGTCGAGCCCGAGCCGGAGCCCTAGAGTGGGAGCGAGGGGAGGACCGACATGGCGAACATCCTGGTGATCGAGGACGAGCCCGGGATCTCGGCCTTCGTCGCCAAGGGGCTGCGCTCCTCCGGCCACCAGCCGACAACGGTGTCCACCGGCGCCGAGGGCCTCGGCCACGCCCTCACCGGGGGGTACGACCTCGTGGTCCTCGACATCGGACTGCCCGACATCGACGGCTTCGAGGTGCTGCGACGCATGCGTTCCGCGGGCTCCCGCACGCCCGTCATCATCCTCACCGCCCGCGCCTCGGTGGACGACACCGTCGCCGGGCTGGAGGGCGGGGCGGACGACTACATGGCCAAGCCGTTCCGCTTCGAGGAACTCCTGGCCCGGGTGCGGCTGCGCCTCCGCTCCACGGCCCCCGCCGAGGACACCGTGACGCTCTCCCACGGAGACCTGGGACTGGACCTCCGGACCCGCCAGGCGAGCGTCGGGGGCAGGTCGGTGGAGCTCTCCGCCCGCGAGTTCGCCCTCCTCGAGACGTTCCTGGCGCACCCGGAGCAGGTGCTCTCCCGGGAGCAGCTCCTCTCCCGGGTATGGGGGTACGACTTCGACCCCGGTTCGAACGTGGTGGACGTCTACGTCCGCTACCTGCGCCGCAAGATCGGCGCGGACCGGCTCCTCACCGTACGGGGCATGGGGTACCGGCTGACCGATCCCTCCTGATCCAGCGGCCCGAACCCGTCCGCGGCCATTCTCATCGGGCGACGCGAGGTCTATCGTGGGGCCGAGGAGGCCACCATGAAGCCAGCCCGCGCGACAGCCCTCATCACCCTCGCTCTGCTGCTCGGTGCCTGCGGTGGGGAGGCGACTCCCGGAACGACGTCGGGCACCGGCGGAGCGCCATCCACCACCACCGCGGCCGGCACGCCCTCCGGCGCGCCCACGCCCTCCGGCACGCCCACTCCCACCGCCACTCCCATGCCCTCCGACACCGGTGGCCCCGACGACGGGACGGCCGACGACGAGACCTTCTCCGCCGCGGACCAGCAGTCGGACGACTTCCCCGGCTCGGGCGGGCCCCTCCTGCCCGTGGCGGTGCGCACGGGCGAGCACGCCGGCTTCGACAGGGTGGTCGTCGACTTCACCGGTGAGGGCACGCCCGGATGGCGGGTCTCCTGGGTCGAGGAGCCGATCGACGATCCCCGCGGCCAGGTGGTCCCCCTCGACGGCGACGCGTACGCCGAGGTGGTGATCACCGGGCTGCGCTACCCCGAGGAGGCCGAGTACGACGAGGTGCTGCCCTCCGGCACCACGGACGCCGACGACCTCGAGGTGGTGGAGCAGGTCCACGTCTCGGGCATCTTCGAGGGCCAGCTCCAGATGCTGATCGGACTCGACCAGGAGGTGCCCTTCCGGGTCATCACGCTCGACGACCCCGTCCGCCTCGTGCTCGACTTCCGCACCGACTGACCCGGCCGCGGGTCACCGACGGAGCCAGCGCTCGGCCTCCTCGAGGCGACCGAGCGCGTCGGCACGCCACCCGTCGTCGCCGGGCCGCTTGGCACCGGCCACCAGCGAGAGCGTGACGGCGGCGGTGCGGGCGGCGAGGGAGCGGCTGTCAACCGACTCGGCCGCGCGGCTCCACCAGGCGTCGAGAATCGCGGGGACGTGCGGGTAGACCTGCGGGGCGAGGTGGGGCAGGACGCTGACGTGGCCGAGCAGGCAGGCGACGTCGTCGACCCGATGGCCGGGACCGACGGAGTCCACGTCGAGGATGGAGGCCACCGTGGCCTCGTCCGCCATGAAGATGTTCGCCTCGTACCAGTCGCCGTGCGTGGGCACCAACGGGCCGGCGTCGCTGGAGGCCATCGTGGCGGTGACCGCGGCGGCGATCGCCCGCGCCGTCCCCTCGTGCTCCGGGAGCGCGGTCGCCGCGGCGTGCGCGTAGTGCTCCACCCGCTCCGACCAGCTGGGATGGCGCTTGAGGTCCATCACGCCGCCGGGCAGACCGTCGAGCACCGCCATGGTGGCGTCGAAGGTGGCGACCGGGTCCGCGAGCCCGCGGGCCAGGAAGTTGGCGAGGGGGGTCCCCTCCGCGACCGAGAGCACGACCAGGCCGGAGGCGTCGTGGTGCAGCACCCGGGGGGACGGCACGCCGGCGCCCGTCAGGAGCTCGTGGCGATCCACCAGGGCGGGCAGGACGCGGGGCCGGACCACCTTCACGAAGGCCCTGGTGGCCTCGCCGTCGGTGAGCTTCAGGACGCAGCGCCGCGTGGGCCGGTAGGCGACCATGTGGACCACGACCGGCCGGCCGAGCACGCCCGACATGGCCGCGGCGTCGCACGCGGGAGGCAGCGCGGGCAGTTCCGGATCGTGCGGGTGGCGCCACAGGTGGACGGTGGTGCGCCCACCCGGGTGCTCGAGCCGCACCAGGCCGGGGACGGAGGGATCCGTCAACCGGGCGGTGGTGGCGCAGACGTACTGGGAGCTCTCCCGCCCGGAGGGGTCGCGGACCTGGAGGGTGTATCCGACCGAGACACCGGCGGAGGGGCGGTGGTGGAGGGCGTGGACGTCCCAGTGCGTGATGGTCGCGTCCTCCGTGCCGAGGGCGGCCTCGAGCAGCCCACCCGCGCCCGGGCCGGTGAGCAGCTCGACCTGCTCGAGTTCGCTCATCGGCTCCATGGGTACAAGTTCACCACGAGATGGGTGTGCCGTCCCGCGCGGGCCCGGGGATGATGGAGTCGATGCGAGACCTCACCCGCCTGCCGAAGGCACACCTCCACCTCCACTTCACGGGCTCGCTGCGCCTCGCCTCGCTGGTGGAGATGGCGGCGGAACGCGGTGTCCGCCTCCCGCCGTCACTCACCGACGCCGATCCTCTCCGCGTCCCGGCGGACCAGCGCGGGTGGTTCCGCTTCCAGCGCCAGTACGACGCCGCCCGCGCCGTGGTGCGGGGCGAGGCTGCGATCCGCCGGGTGGTCCGCGAGGCGGCGGCGGACGACGCCGCGGAGGGCTCGCGACGGCTCGAGCTCCAGGTGGAACCGAGCTCCTACGCCCCCGACGTCGGCGGCCTGACGCCCGCCCTAGAGATCATCCTGGACGAGGCGCGCGCGGCGAGCCGCGCCACCGGCGTCGAGGTCGGGATCATCGTCGCGGCCTCCCGGATCCGCCACCCGCTCGACGCCCGGACGCTGGCGCGCCTCGCCGTCCGCCACGCGGGCGAGGGCCCCGGCGAGGTGGTGGGCCTCGGCCTGTCGAACGACGAGCGCCGCGGCGTCACCTCCGACTTCGCCCCGGCGTTCGCGATCGCGCGCCGGGCGGGCCTCCCCACGGTGCCGCACGGGGGCGAGCTGCTCGGGCCCGAGCACGTGCGCGACGTCGTCGCCCACCTCGGTCCGACGCGCCTGGGCCACGGCGTGCGGGCCAGCGAGGATCCCGCACTCCTCGAGCACCTCGCCGACGACGGGATCGCCCTCGAGGTGTGCCCCACCTCCAACGTCTCGCTGGGGGTCTACCCGGATCTCGGCGCCGTCCCGCTGCGGCCACTGTTCGACGCCGGGCTGCGGCTCGCCCTCGGCGCGGACGACCCGCTGCTCTTCCACTCCCGCCTCGTGGACCAGTACGCGCTCGCTCGCCGGGAGGGCTTCACGGACCACGAGCTGGCCGCCCTCGCGAGATACTCGATCGACGCGTCCTTCGCGGGCGAGGCCACCAAGCAGCAGCTGCGGGCCGGCGTGGAGGCGTGGCTCGAGGAGGACGCATGACCATCGACTGGCGCGTGTGGCGCGCACCGCGCCTCGACGCGCGGCCCTTCTGGCGGAGGGATGACCCGCTCGGCCACATGATCCCCACCGTGGTGCGCACCCGGTCCGGACACTGGCTGCGGGTGCACTACCTCCCGGGCCCGCACGGCCTGCCCACGCCGTTCGGCCACAACTCGGCCGACCCGGACTTCGTGCTCGTGCACGGGATCGGGGTCTCCTCCCGCTACTTCGTGCCCCTCGCCGAGGAGCTGTCCCGCACCGGCGACGTCTACCTCATCGACCTGCCGGGCTTCGCCCGCCTCCCCCGCCCGCGCACCCCCCTCACCATCGCCGGGTTCGCCGCCGCACTCGACGCGATCGTCGGGCAGCTCGCCCTCGATCAACCGGTCCTGGTGGGCCACTCCATGGGGGCCCAGGTGGTCACCGAGCTCCTCGCCGGGGGCGAGAACATCGGCCACTTCGTGGACGAGGCCGGGGCCGTGCTCATCGGCCCCCCGGTCAACCACCGGGAGCGCCGCCTGCTGCCGCTCGTGTGGCGGTTCCTCCAGTCCTCGCGCCACGAGCCCTCGGCGATCCGCCGCATCGCGGTGGCCGCCTACCTCTCCACCGGGCCGGAATGGTTCTTCTCGGTGCTGCCCCACATGATGAACTACCCGATCGAGGAGCGGATCCGCCAGGTCCCGTGCCCCGTCACCATCCTGCGGGGCGAGTACGACGCCGTCGCGCCGCAGCCGTGGATCGACCTCCTGGCGGCCAACGCCGGCACGTCCTCGGCCGATCCGCGGGCCGGGGGCTGGAGCTGGGCGGCCACGGTCCGCGGGGCCGCACACTCCGTCATCTACGACCACGACGACGAGGTGTACCGTGCCGTCCTGCACCTCGCGCAACACCATGCGCCCGGCTGAGTGGGTGCGGGCGGGCCTCCGGAACCTGCGGCACGCCCGCGCGTGGGCTGCCGACTACTGGTACTGCGGGCGCCAGCTGGCCAGGGGCGCCGTCTCGGTGGTGCTGCGGGAGGACCCGCGCTCGTGGCAGGAGGTGGAGGGTGTCACCCGCCTGCCGGTGGTGGTACTACCCGGCATCTACGAGACCTGGCGGATGATGCGGCCCGTCGCCGACGCGCTGCGCGCCGCGGGCCACCCCGTGCACGTGGTCCCGGAGGTGGGCCTCAACCTGGCTCCCATCCGCACCGTGGCGGAGGCGGTGGCACGGCACGTGGGGGACGAGTCCCTGGAGCGTTTCGCGATCGTGGCACACTCGAAGGGCGGTCTTGTGGGCAAGGCGGTGCTGCTGCACCCCGCCGTGGGCGACCGGGTGACGGTGCTCGTGACGGTCGCGACCCCGTTCGCCGGCTCCTCCTGGGCGCTCTGGGCACCACCCGGCTCGGGGGTCCGCTCACTCACCCCGTGGGCCCGCGGGGTGCGCGCCCTGTCCCGCGAGGCGCGGGCGAACGCCCGGATCGTGTCACTGGTCCCGCGGTGGGACCCGCACGTACCGGACGACGCGCACGTCACGGGCGGCACCAACATCCGCCTGCCCGAGACGGGTCACTTCGCGCCGCTGGGTTCCCCCCGGGTGCACCGGGTGGTGGTGGCCCACCTCGCCGGTCAGGGGCGCGGGGCGGCGTAGGGCTGGTGCCCCCCACCGAGCCGCTCGCCCTCCGACATCACGGCGTGCACGGAGGTGTACCCCGCCGGCACGGCGCCCACCGGCACGATCTCCTTCCCGAACGGGAAGAGGCTGATCGGGATCATCTTGATGTTGGCGATCGCGAGAGGGATGCCGATGATCGTGACGGCCTGCGCCGCGGCCGTGGTGAGGTGGCCGGCCACGATGGGGATGCCCGCGATGAGGAGCCAGATGACGTTCGCCACCACCGAGCCGGCACCCGCTCCCGGCTTCGCGACCACGGTCCGCCCGAACGGCCAGAGCGCGTAGTTGGCCATGCGGAAGGAGGCCACGCCGAACGGGATCGTGATGATGAGCAGGAAAGCGATCACGCCGAGGGCGGCGTAGCCGAGCGCCAGCCAGAAGCCTGCGAAGACGAGCCAGATGATGTTCAGGAGAAGGCGCACGAGGGTCCCCTTTCGGGAGAGAGGGCTGCCACAGGTTCCAACGCCTGCGAGCGGGATCCTGTTCCCGGGCGCCGCCACCCCGTGATTGACCGCCTTGACACACTGCCGCTCCCGTTCGAAGATTGTGCCGATACATTGATTCAATCGATCGGAGGTGTCCGCCGTGGGTCTCACGCGGATGGTGCTCGTCGTCCTCATGCTCGGGCTCCTGGCGTTCCTGGTGACCCTGACCTTCCGGTCCCGCCGGGTGGTGCCCGCGGACCTCGCGATGGAGCGCGCGCTGCGGCGCACCAACACGACGACGGCGATCGCCGCCCTCGGAGGGCTCGGCTTCGCTGCCTGGGGCTGGTCCAGCTTCCCCACCGTGTACGTCAGCGCCACCGAGGTGCCGGGGCTCCTCGCTGCGCTGGGCCCGGCACTCGCCGGACTCGTGTTCCTCGCGGTCACCGCAGCCGGCGAGTCGACGTGGCCCCGGCCCGCCGGCTCCTACCGTGCCGCGCACCTCGAGCGCCGGCCGCTGTTCTCCCGGCCCCAGTCGTGGGCCGCGCGGGCGCTGTGGACCTGGACCGCGCTCCTCGCCGCGCTCCTCGTACTCTTCGGGGCGATCGCCGAGCCCGACGGGCGGAGCATCGCCCACGGCCCGGGCGTCGGCGAGTGCCTCGCCGACGGCGTACCGGTCCCCTGCGGTGGGGGCGCGTCCGGACCCTTCCCCGGTTGGCCCTACGGGCTCCCGATGCTGCTCGGCGCCGCCCTCGTCGTGGCCGCCACCCTCGGGGTCCTCCACGTCGTCGCCCGCCGCCCCGCCGTACGGGGCACCTCCGCCGAGGACGACGCGCTGCTGCGCACGATCTCGGCGACACGGGTGGTGCGCGGCGCCCAGCTCTCGCAGGGGACGGCGCTGGCGGGGGTGACGTTCTTCGCGGGCGCCACGTCGGCCAACGCCGGGTGGTGGTGGGCGTGGCCCCTGCTCATCCTCGCCGTCGTGGTGCTCGGGACCGCGCTCGGCGTCGCGTTGCGGCGGGTGGCCCCGTGAGCGCCGCGATCACCGTCGACATCACCTCCGGTGTGCCGCCCTACGAGCAGATCCGCACCCAGATCGCCTCGCTCATCGCGACGGGTGCCCTGCCCGCGGGAACGCGGCTGCCCACGGTGCGTGACCTGGCCACCGACCTGGGGGTCGCCGTCGGGACGGTGGCACGCGCGTACCGGGAGCTCGAGGCCGCCGGACTGGTGACGTCCCGGCGCCGCACCGGCACCGTGGTCGCCGCCGGGGGGACGGTCGGCGACGCACCGGTGCAGGCCGCCGTCGCCGCCCTCGTGGCCGCGGCACGGCGCAGCGGCCTCGCCGACGACGACGTGCTCGCCCTCGTCCGCGGGGCNNCCGGTTCGGGTACGAGGTCGATCCCGAAGGCCGCGATAACGCCGGAGCGGACCTCGTCCGCCAGCGCCCGGAGGTCCGCCGCCGTGGCCCCGCCCCGGTTGGTCAGCGCGAGGACGTGCTTCGTCGACAGGGCCGCCGGCCCGGGGAGGCCATGCCCCTTGCCGAACCCGGCATGGGCGATCAACCAGGCTGCGGAGGTCTTCACCAGCCCCTCCACCGCGACGGGCTCCCCGCCGATCTGGTGGATGGCGGAGTGGTCCGCCACGGGGAACCGGGGCGCGTCGGGCGGGAGGGTGGCGGCCTGCTCCGCGGTGACGACGGGGTTCGTGAAGAAGGACCCGGCGGACCAGGTGTCGTGATCGGCGGCGTCGAGCACCATGCCCTTGCCCCGCCGCAGCTCCAGGACCGCGGCGCGGACCTCGCGCGAGGGGACACGGTCCCCGGGCNNCACGCCCAGCGTCCGCGCCAGTTCGGCGTAGCGGATCGGGGCGGAGAGGCTGGCGAGCCGGAACTGGAAGGCGACCTCGAGCACCACCCACCGGCCGGTCGGCCCCCACACCCGGCCGCCGCCGACCGCCGGGTCCCGCAGGGAGCGCTTCAGGAGCGAGTCCCGGTAGGTCAGCTGCAGCTCCCCGAGGGCGAACAGGCGCGGCCGCCGCTCGAACCGGTCCCAGACCCGGACCGAGGAGATGGTCTCCGCCACTTCCTGCCCGTAGGCGCCGACGTTCTGCACCGGCGTGGCGCCCGTGGTGCCGGGGATGCCGGACAGCGCCTCCACCCCCATCCACTCCTCCTGAACCGCCAGGGCGACGACGTCGTCCCACGGCTGCCCCGCCGGCACCTCCATCGCGGCGCCCGCGCACGTCGAGAACGACTCCGCGCGGATGCCGCGCCGCATGTCCCGCACCACGGTGCCGGGGAACGGCTCGTCGGAGGCGAGCAGGTTGGACCCGCCCCCCAGGACGAGGAGGGGGACGCCGTCGTCGTCCGCCGCGGTGACGGCCGCGATGACCTCCTCCTCCGAGTGTGCCTCGACGTACCGTGCGATCGGGCCGCCGACCCGCAGGGTGGTGAGGTCCGCGAGAGTGGGCGCGGGTCCTGCCCCGCCCGGGGCGGCCATGCCCCCGACCGGCGCGACGGGAGGGCCGTCGGCGGGCTCCGGTTCCACGCAGCTGAGGCTCATGCCGGAAGACTACCTGCCGGGCCGGGGCGCCGGGCCTCCAGCGGCCGGGTCACGGGAATGAGGAGGAAGGAGACCACCAGCGGGACGGCGACGAACAGGAGCGCCCCCCGGTACCCGAAGATCTCGGCGAGCAGCCCGATCAGGGGCGGCCCCGCCATGAACGCGGTGTACCCGATGGTCGAGACCACCGAGATCCGTGCGGCGGCACGGAGCGGCTCGTCCGAGGCCGCGGACATGCCCACCGGGAAGCCCAGGGCCGCCCCGAGGCCCCAGAGCGCCACCCCCGCCATGGCCAGCGGCAGCGCCGGAGCGAGGGTGAAGAGGAGGAGCCCGGCGATCGAGAGGCCGGTGCACACGCGCAACGTCGCGACCCGCCCGTACCGCTCGAGGAGGCCCGTGCCCGCGAGGCGCATCAGGGTCATGAAGGAGACGAACACGGCGAAGGCCAGGGCTCCCACGGCGTTCGGCTGGGAGAACCCGTCGACGACGGCGAGGGCCACCCAGTCGTTCGCCGACCCCTCCGTCAGCCCGGCGGCGAGGACGACGACACCGATCAGGAGGGTGCGCGGCTCCCGCCAGACGGCGAAGGTCGAGGGCCTCTCGTGGTGTTCCTGCACCTCCGGAGGATCCTGGATGAACCACCGGACCGTGAGGACGACCGCGACCAGCGCGAGCGCCATCACCACCGGGATGTGCACCTCGAGGGGGACGCCGAGCCGTGCGGTGCCGGCGCCGAGGAGCGCGCCGAGCACCGTGCCCACCGAGAACCCGGCGTGGAAGCGGGGCATGATCGCCCGCCCCACCGCGCGTTCGACGACCGTGCCCTCCACGTTCATCGCCACGTCCCACCCCGCGATCCCGGCCGAGGTGCCGAAGAGGGCGACGGCCACCCACACCGGTTGACCCGCCGCCACCATCAGGGCGGCGATCGCGAGGGACACGACGGTGGTGGCCGCCGCGCCGATGACCGTGCGGCGGATCCCGATGCGCTCGATCACCCAGCCCGCCAGCGGCAGGGCGACCGTGGACCCGATGGAGCCCACGAACAGGATGAGACCCACCTGGGCGGGCCGCAGCTCGAGCTGGTCCCGGACGGCGGGCAGGCGGGCGATCCACGTGGACAGGGCGAAGCCGTTGAGGGCGAAGGCGGTGAAGGTGGCCCACGCGGCCCGGGTGGCGGCGTCGGGGTTGGGTAGCGGCACTCAGCGCCCCACGGGGGGCTCGACGACGGCCTGGCACTTGGCCAGCACGGCACGTCCGTCGACGGTGACGCCGAGGTCCACCCGCAGGGTGCCGTCGTCGTGCGCGGCGCCCACCTTCCCGGTGACCGTGAGGGTCACCTCCCCCGGGTCGGGCACCGGCACCGGGCGGGAGAAGCGCGTGCCGAGGGAACGGATGCGGCCGGGATCCCCCAGCCACTCCTCGAGGGCGGCGGCCGCGATCCCCATGGTGAGCATGCCGTGCGCGATGACGCCGTCGAGGCCGACCTCGCGGGCGAACCTCTCGTTCCAGTGTATGGGGTTGAAGTCACCGGACGCGCCCGCGTAGCGGACGAGGCGGGCGCGGTCGACGGTGGCGGTGGACTCGAACAGGATATCCCCGGGCGCCGTCATGCTCCCTCCCCCCTGACGGCGAGCGTGGACACGACCGTGGAGACCGGGCGTCCCCGGGCGTCGGTGATCTCCGCGCGCGTGGTGACCATGGAGATGGTGCCGCGGTGGGTGACGGCGTCGACGTGGACCTCGGCGGAGAGCACGTCGCCCGCGCAGATCGGGCGGTGGGTGCGGAAGGACTCCTCCGCGTGCACCACGCGGGAGAAGTCCACGCCCGAGGCGGGGTCCTCGAGGTAGGCGGCCTCGGCCCGCTGGGCGATCACGACCGCGAACGTGGGCGGTGCGACGACGTCGCGGTAGCCGGCGCCCCGGGCGGCGTCACGGTCGACATGGAGGACGCTGGCCGCTCCGGTGGCCTCGGCGAACTCGGCGATCTTCGCCGCACTCACCTCGTAGCGTTCCCGGGCCGGGTATGACGAACCCACGAGCGCGTCGTTGGCGCCCGTGGGTGTCGGTGTCGCTGTGTTCACGCCCCCAGCCTAGGGGACGGACGGTTCAGCGGGTCTCGCGGTGGTTCGTGTGCGCGTTGCAGCGCGGGCAGTACTTGGTGATGTTGAGCCGGTCGGGGGTGTTCCGCCGGTTCTTCTTGGTGATGTAGTTGCGCTCCTTGCACGTCTCGCACGCCAAGGTGATCTTCGGACGGATGTCCTGGGTCTTGCTCGCCACGGTTCCTCGCTTCTGGTCGCATGAATCTCGGTAGCGGGAGCGGGGCTTGAACCCGCGACCTCACGATTATGAGTCGTGCGCTCTCACCAACTGAGCTACCCCGCCGCGTGTGCCTGGACGGCACGCTGGTCTGACGACCTGAGCCCCGAAAGGGAATCGAACCCTTGACCTTCTCCTTACCATGGAGACGCTCTGCCGACTGAGCTATCGGGGCAGCGCCGACCAGCTTACGCGACGCCCGACCCCAAGGGAAATCCTTCGGGACCGACCGCGGTGTGGCTCACCGCACGTCACGCGCCGTGCGGCACGCCTCGGACCTCTCGGTCCGATCGTGGCGGGTGAGGGATTCGAACCCCCGAAGCATTCCGCAACTGATTTACAGTCAGCTCCCTTTGGCCACTCGGGTAACCCGCCGTGCACCGTGGTGCGTCATCGAGGGTACCAGCTCCGATGGGGCGGTGTGGAACGCGATACGGCAGGATGGGCGGGATGAGGGCGTTGCGCCCGCGCAACGTGACCAACACCACCGAGGAGGAGTGCAATGGCTGCGGATTCGTCGTTCGACGTCGTGAGCAAGGTCGACAGGCAGGAGGTCGACAACGCCCTGAACCAGGCGGCCAAGGAGATCGCCCAGCGCTACGACTTCAAGGGCGTCGGGGCCTCGATCACCTGGAGCGGGGACGCCGTGCTGATGGTGGCGAACTCCCCCGAGCGCGTGCTGGCAGTGCTGGACGTGTTCCAGACCAAGTTGATCCGCCGCAACGTCTCGCTGAAGGCGATCGACACCGGCGACGGCGAGCCGAAACCCTCCGGGAAGGAGTCCCGCCTGCTGGGGACGCTGCGTGAGGGGCTCAGCCAGGAGAACGCGAAGCGGATCACGAAGCTCATCCGCGACGAGGGGCCCAGGGGCGTGAAGGCCCAGATCACGGGCGACGAGGTCCGCGTCTCCTCGAAGTCGCGCAACGACCTCCAGGCGGTCATCGCGCTCCTGAAGGACGCGGACGACATCGACGCCGCCCTGCAGTTCGTGAACTACCGCTAGTAACCCGCCATCCGCTCGAGGCGCGCGATGCGCTCCTCCATGGGCGGGTGGGTGGCGAAGACCCGCGTGAGGCCGCCGCCCCGGAACGGGTTGGCGATCATCATGTGGGAGACCGACTCGGTGGCGGGGGTCGGGGCCAGCGGACGTCGCCGCGTGCCGGCGTCGAGCTTCGCGAGGGCGGAGGCGAGCGCGAGCGGGTCCTCGGTGAGGCGGGCCCCGTCCTCGTCCGCGTCGAACTCCCGGGTGCGCGAGATCGCCATCTGGATCACCATGGCCGCGAGCGGCGCCAGGAACAGCATGAGCAGCCCGGCGAGCGGGTTGCCGCCCTCCCGGTCGCGCCCGCCGAAGAACATGAGGAACTGGGCCACCGAGGTGATCAGGCCCGCGATGGCGGCCGCGACCGAGGAGGTCAGGATGTCGCGGTTGTACACGTGCATCAGCTCGTGGCCGAGCACTCCGCGCAGCTCGCGCGGTTCCAGGATCTCGAGGATCCCCCGCGTGACGCACACGGCGGCGTTCGCCGGGTTCCGGCCCGTCGCGAAGGCGTTGGGCGCCGCGGTCGGGCTCACGTAGATGCGCGGCATCGGCTGGCCGGCCCGCGTGGCGAGCTCGCGGACCATCGCGTGGATCTGGGGTGCCTCGACCTCCGTCACCGGCCGAGCCTGCATCGACCGCAGAGCGATCCTGTCGGAGAACCAGTAGGACACGAAGGTGCTGACGAGCCCCAATCCGGCGAACACCCAGATGAAGCCCGGCGAGTTCGTCGAGTTCGCCACCACCCATCCGATCCCGAGCAGGATGGCCCAGAGGACGCCGAAGAGTCCAGCGGTCTTCAGCCCGTTGTGGTGTCGCGTCCCCATGTCAGGTGAAACGTCGCGACGCGCCCCGGTGTTCCCCGGTCACACGAGACGCCCGTCGTGGTCCTCCGCACGGCTCACGGCGGTCATCGTCTCGCGCTCGACCACCTTCACCCGCTCGCGGGACGCCGCCTCCCCGAGGGCCCGCTCGAACCCGTCCAGCAGCTCCCAGCCCTGCCACGTGGTGTACCGGACCCCGGTGGCCTCCAGCTCGGCGACCATCGCGTCGTGGCCGCGCGCGGGATGCCCGAGCCTGCCCGCCTGGACGTCCTCCACGAGGTGCGCGATCGTCTGCTGGGCATCGGACTTCGTGGACCCGATCAGCCCGACCGGCCCACGCTTGACCCAGCCCGTGGCGTAGAGCCCCGGGATGGGGTGGTGGCCGTCGTCGAGCACGCGGCCCTCGGAGTTGGGGACGACGCCGCGGACGTCGTCGAACGGCACGCCCTCGATGGGTGAGCTGAAGTAGCCGACGGCACGGTAGACCGCCTGGACGGGGGTGAGGACGAACTCGCCGGTGGGACGGACGGTCCCGTCGCCCGTCAGGGCGGTCCGCTCCGTCCTCAGGCCGACCACGTGCCCGCCCTCCCCCAGCACCTCCACGGGCTGGTGGAGGAAGTGGAGGTGGATGCGGCGGGAGGCCGTGAGGTCCTCGGGCTCCTTGAGCGTCCAGTCGACCAGGGTCTTGACCACCTGCTTGGTCTGGTTGGAGGAGCGGATGGCGATCTCGGAACCCTGGTCGAAGTCGAAGTCCTCCTCGTAGACGATGACGTCCACGTCCGGCACCTTCCCGAGCTCCCGGAGCTCGAGCGGCGTGAACTTGGCCTGGGCGGGGCCGCGGCGCCCGAAGACGTGCACGTCCGTGACCGGGTTGCGGCGCAGCCCCTCGGCGACGTTGGCGGGGATCTCGGTCGGCAGCAGGTCCTCGACGTGCTTGGCGAGCATCCGCGCCACGTCGAGCGCCACGTTGCCGACGCCGAGCACCGCCACCTCGCGCGCCTCCAGCGGCCAGGTGCGTGGGACGTCCGGGTGCCCGTCGTACCAGAACACGAACTCGCTGGCCCCGTACACCTCGGGCAGGTCGGCGCCCGGGATGTCGAGCGGGGCGTCCCGGTCGGAGCCGGTGGCCAGGATGACGGCGTCGTAGTGCGCGCGCAGCTGGTCCATCGTGACGTCCCGGCCCACCTCCACGTTGCCGAGCAGGCGGATGTCCCCGCGGCGCAGCACCTTGAACAGTGCCTCCGTGATGTGCTTGATGTGGGGGTGGTCCGGNNTTCTCGAAGAGGTCGATCGAGACGTCCAGATCGGTCTTCGAGAGGATGTCGGCGGCGTAGATGCCGGCCGGACCCGCTCCGACGATGGCGACGCTCAGGCTGCGTGGATCGCTCACAGGTTCCTTCCGTTCCGGGGACGGGGGCGCACCGGCCAAGTCTAGTATCCGCCCCGCCCGCCACCCACGTGGCGCCGGACACATGGACGCCGGCCACCGGCGGTCGCCCGCCGTGGAACAATCCACGGGTGCGCGAGAGGTCCGGAGCAGCCCTGGGCCTGGCCGCGTACCTGATGTGGGGCGCCTTCCCGCTCTACTTCCGGTTGCTGGAGCGGTCCGGCCCGTTCGAGATCGTCGCGCACCGGGCGCTGTGGTCCCTGGTCTTCTGCGGCGCCGTGCTCACCGTGCTGGGACGGTGGGGCCAGGTCCGTGCCGTCACCCCCCGGGTCGTCGGCGCCCTCGCGGCCGGCGGGGTGCTCGTGGCGGCGAACTGGACCCTGTACGTCTGGGGCGTCAACACGGGACGCACCCTCGACGCCGCCCTCGGCTACTACGTCAACCCCCTCCTCACGGCGCTGCTCGGCGTCGTCCTCCTCGGCGAGCGGCTCCGCCGCGCCCAGTGGGACGCCTTCGCCCTCGGTGGCGCGGCTGCCGCGGTCCTCGTCCTCGGCTACGGCGAGGTGCCGGTCGTCGCGTTCGGGGTGGCCACCACGTTCGCGCTCTACGGCCTTGTCAAGAAGCAGGCGGGCCGGACGGTGCCCGCCCTGCCGGGCCTGGCGATCGAGACCGCCGCCATCGCACCGCTGGCCCTCGCCCTCCTCGCGTGGCTCGAGTGGCGCGGCGCGGACACCGTGGAACTGCTGAGCCCCTACGGCCTCCTCATGGCGACGAGCGGCGTGGTCACCGCGGTCCCCCTGCTCCTGTTCGCCGGGGCGACGGCCCGGATCCCCCTCGTGGTCGTGGGGATGATCCAGTACCTCACCCCGACCCTGCAGTTCCTGCTCGGCTGGCTGGCGTTCCGCGAGCCGATGCCACCCGAGCGGTGGGCCGGCTTCGCGCTCGTGTGGCTGGCGGTCCTCGTCTTCGCCGTCGACGGCGTCCGTCACCACCGGTGGCCGACGCGCCTCACCCGCCCGTAGGCCGCAGAGTCGGTCCGCTCAGTGGAGGCGGGCCACGAGGAGCACCGCGAAGTCCTCGAGGGCGAGCCGCACCTCTCCCGGCGGGAGGGCGGCGAGTTCGGCGACCGCGTCGTCCGACCAGCGCCGCGCCATGTCCCGGGCCTCGTCGACCACCGGGTGGTCGCGCAGCTCCGCGACGACGTCGGCCAACGTGGCGTCGTCCATCTCGGTGGCCAGCCGCGCGAGGATGGCGGCGCCGGCCTCGTCGATCGTGCCGGAGCGCTGCCGCTGCCGCAGGAGGAGCACCGGCATGGTGTCGACGCCCTCCTTGAGATCGGTGCCCGGGGTCTTCCCGCTGGTGGCGGAGTCAGCGGAGAGGTCGATGACGTCATCGGCGAGCTGGAAGGCCACACCGACCTTCTCACCGAAGGCCTCCATCACCGCCACCTCCTCGGCGTCCGCACCCGCGAAGAGCGCCCCGTACCGGGCGGAGGTGGCGATGAGGGAACCGGTCTTGTCCGCGAGCACCCCGAGGTAGTGCGCCACCGCGTCCTCGCCCGGCTGCGGCCCCAGGGCCTCATGGAGCTGGCCGAGGCACAGCCGCTCGAAGGTCTGGGCGTGGATGAGCACCGCCTGCGGTCCGAGGGAGGCGACGAGCTGCGAGGCACGCGCGAAGAGCAGGTCCCCCGTGAGGATCGCGACGTTGTTCCCCCACAGCGCCTGCGCGGCCGGTGCACCGCGGCGCAGGGTCGCGGAGTCCATGACGTCGTCGTGGTAGAGCGACGCCAGGTGCGTCACCTCCACCGCGACCGCAGCCCTCCGGACGTCGTCGTTCGCCCCACCGCCCAGCTGGGAGGCGAGCAGGGTGAGGAGCGGCCGGAGCCGCTTCCCGCCCGCCTTCGCGAGGTGGGTGGTGGCGTCGTCGACGAGGGGCTCGGCGTGGGAGGTGGCCGCGGCGAGCTGGAGCTCCACCTCGGCCAGGTCCGGCGCGAGGTGCTCCATGAGCGAGGTGTAGGAGTTCAAGGATCCCTCAGGGGAGGTAGGTCGCCGCTCCGGCGAGGACGTCGAGGACCGGCCCCGGGACGACTCCGAGGGCCACCGTTCCGATCACGCCGAGCGCGATCGCCACCGTGGACATGCCGTCGGAGTCGACGACGGCGACCTCACCCTCCGGTTCGGAGAAGTACATGAGCACCACGAGGCGCACGTAGAAGAACGCCGTGGCGGCCGAGGCCAGCACCGCGAGCACCACGAGCGGGCCGAGTCCGCCCTGGACGGCGGCGGTGAACACGGTGAACTTGCCGATGAACCCGGCCGTCAACGGGATGCCCGCGAAGGACAGCAGGAAGATGAGCATCGAGGCGGCCAGCCACGGGCTGCGCCGGCCGAGGCCCGCCCACTGCGACAGTTCGTTGGCCTCGGCGGTGACGTGGCCCTCCGGGTCGCGTTCGCGCACCAGGGACACGACTGCGAAGGCACCGACCGTGGCGAGCCCGTAGGCCAGCAGGTAGAACAGCACCGAGGAGACGCCGCTCTGCTCGAGCGCCACGACACCCAGGAGCACGAAGCCGGCGTGGGCGATCGAGGAGTAGGCGAGCATGCGCTTGACGTTGCCCTGCACGATGCCGAGAACGGTGCCGAGGAGCATGGTGAGCGCGATGATCGTCCACAGCACCGGGGCGAGGTCCCACGCCAGCCCGGGCAGCACAACGTAGGTGAAGCGGAGCAGGGCGGCGAACGCGGCGAGCTTGGTGGCGGCGGCCATGAAGCCGGTGACCGGGGTGGGAGCGCCCTGGTAGACGTCGGGCGTCCAGGCGTGGAACGGGGCGGCGCCCACCTTGAAGAGCAACCCGACGAGCACCAGCATGGCGCCGGTCAGCAGCAGGGTGTCCATGCCGCTGACGGTGGCCACCGACGCCGCGATGTCCGCGAACCGCACCGACCCGGCGAAGCCGTAGAGGAGGGCCGAGCCGAAGAGCAGGATCGCGGAGGAGAGCGAGCCGAGCAGGAAGTACTTCAGGGACGCCTCCTGGCTCAGCAGGCGCCGGCGCCGCGCGAGGCCGGACAGGACGTACAGGGGCAGCGAGAGGACCTCGAGGGCGACGAAGAGCGTGAGGAGATCCCCCGCCGTCGTGAACACCATCATGCCGAGGATGGAGAACATGGCGAGCGGGAACACCTCGCCCTGGGAGAAGCCCGCGCGCGTGGCCCGCTCCTCCTCCTCGCTCCCGGGACGCGTGGAGCCCGACGCGACGAAGGAGCCCTCGCCGGTCTCGGTGCGGTCCGCGATCACCAGCATCCCGACGAGCGCGATGATGAGCAGGATCGCCTGGGCGGCCAGGGCCGGCCCGTCCTCGATGACGCTGCCCGCGACAACCTCACGGGGACCGTCCGACTGGACGATCGTCCACCGCCACACCACGGCCACCAGGGCTGCGGCCAGCGCGACGAGGGCGAGGGGCACCTGCACGGCCCGGCGGGCGGTGCGGGGCAGGAAGGCCTCGAGGAGCACGCCCGTCACGGCCGCACCGAAGACCACGACCATCGGCGTCAGCGCGGCCCAGTCGATGGCCGGTGCTGTGAACTGCGTCATTTCGCGCTCCCCTCGACCGCCATGGCGGTGGTGTTGTCGGCCGCCACGGTCTGGACGAGCGGCGCGCTGCTGTCAGCGATGGGCGTGAGGACATCCAGCACGGGGCCGGGGAAGAACCCCAGCGCCAGCATCGCGACGACGAGCGGGGCCATGGCCCACTTCTCGCGCGCGACGAGGTCGGGGGCACCGGGGATGCCCTCCTCCTTCGGACCGGTGAACATCCGCTGGTACGGCAGGAGCACGTAGAGGGCGGCGATGATGACGCCCATGACCGCGAAGGCCGCGGCCAGCCAGTTCGCCTCGAACGTGCCGACGAGCACCAGGTACTCCGGGACGAACCCGGACAGGCCCGGCAGCGCGATGGACGCCAGGCCGGCCACGAGGAACAGTCCGGCCAGCACCGGGGTCACCCGCTGCATGCCGCGGTAGTTGGGGATCCACTGCGACTGGCCGCGCTTCTCCAGGTAGCCGAGCGTCAGGAACATGGCGGCGGTGGAGATCCCGTGGGCCACCATGTAGATCATCGACCCGGTCATGGCCGTGGCGGAGCCGACGAAGATGCCGAGCACGATGAACCCGAAGTGGGAGACCGACGTCATCGCCGTGAGCCGCATGAAGTCCCGCTGGGCGAGGGCCACGAGGCCGCCCCAGATGATGGAGACGATGGCGAGCACGACGACGACCGGTGCCGCCCACGCCGATGCATTCGGGAAGAGCGGCAGGAGCAGCACGATCATGCCGAACGTGCCGACCTTGTCGAGGACGCCGACCAGGAGCGTGGAGGTGCCCGCGTCGGCCTGCTGCGTGGTGTCCGGCAGCCAGGTGTGGACGGGTACCATCGGCGCCTTGATCGCGAACGCGAGGAAGAAGGAGACGAACAGCAGTCGCTCGGCGCCCTCCGAGGCGGTCAGGTTCCCCGCGAGGTTGTCGATGAGGAACGCCTGCTCGCCGCCGGGACCGTACCCGTGCACCGCCACGACGCCGACGAGCATGATGAGGCCGCCGGCGAGCGAGTACAGGAGGAACTTCAGGGCGGCCCGCCTCCGGTCCGGGCCACCGTAGCGGCCGACCAGGAAGTACACCGGGAACAGCATGGCCTCGAAGAGGACGTAGAAGAGGAACACGTCGCGCGCCGAGAACACCGCGACGACCGTGGCCGTGAGCAGGAGGACCAGGACCACCCAGCCCCAGTCCGGGCCGCCCTCGCCGGGCTGGCGGGCGATCATGACGACCGGCACCAGTGCGACCGCGAGGAGCACCATCGTGAGGCCGAGGCCGTTCACGCCGAGCGCCCAGGAGGCGCCGATCGCGGGAATCCACGGGACCTGCTCGGTGAGCTGGACGGTGCCGGCGTGGACGACGTCGAACAGCGCGACCGCCACGATCGCGAGCACGACCTCGACGAGGGACACGGCGATGCCGTACGTCCGGGCCGCGCCGTGGAGGGGCCGCACGAGCCACAGGACGAGGGCCGCGACCAGGGGCCAGGCCACCAGGATCGTCAGGATGGGGATTTCAGCATTCATGTGAGCATCAGTTCCTAAACCGGGTCCCTACATCCGAGACGCGAGCATGGCGAGGACGGCGACCACTGTCCCACCGACCACGTAGCCCGCGTACGAGCGGACCTGGCCGTTCTGGAGGCGGGCGGTCACCCGGCCGATGGAGGCGAGACCGAACGCCGAACCCTCCACGGTGCCGTCGAGGACGTACTCGTCCGCGACGTACAGGCCCTGGGTGAGTGCCTGCCCGGGGCGCATGAAGACCGCCTCGTTCACCTGGTCCTGGTAGAGGTCGTTGCGGGCGGCGCGCGTGAGGGCGCTGGCGTGCTGGGCCGTCATCGGCATCGGGCGGGCGAGGTACATCCGCCACGCGATCGCGGCCCCGATGAGCACGACCACGATGGTGCTGGCCATGATGAACCACACCGGCAGGACCGGTTCGTGGTGCTCGACGTGGCCGGTGACGGGCTCCAGCCAGGTCGCGAAACCCCCACCGAGCGCCATCAGCCCACCGAGGGCGACCGAGCCGACGGCGAGGATCACCATCGGGACCGTCATGAGCGCCGGGGACTCGTGGGGATGCTGGGCGGGCCCGTCCGGCGGCGCCGTCCAGCGCTTGTCCCCGTGGAACACCGCGAAGAAGAGCCGCGACATGTAGAAGGCGGTCAGGCCCGCACCGAGCAGCGCCACCGTGCCGAAGACCCAGGGCTGCCACCCCTCGCCGACGAAGGCCGACTCGATGATCTTGTCCTTGGACCAGAAGCCGGAGAAGGGCGGGATCCCGAGGATGGCGAGCCAACCCATCATGAACGTGAGCCACGTGACCTTCATGTACCCCGACAGGGCGCCGAAGCGGCGGATGTCCACCTGGTCGTTCATGCCGTGCATGACGGAGCCCGCGCCGAGGAACATCCCGGCCTTGAAGAACCCGTGGGTGATGAGGTGGAAGATCGCGAACGCGTACCCGATCGGGCCGAGACCGGCCGCGAGCATCATGTAGCCGATCTGGGACATGGTCGAGGCGGCGAGCACCTTCTTCATGTCGTCCTTCGCGGAGCCCACGACCGCTCCGAACACGAGCGTGATCGCGCCGATCACGGCGACGGCGAGTTGGGCGTCCGGCGAGAGGTCGAAGATCGGGCCGGACCGGACCACGAGGTACACGCCCGCGGTCACCATTGTCGCGGCGTGGATGAGCGCGGAGACCGGGGTGGGACCGGCCATCGCGTCCCCGAGCCAGGCCTGCAGCGGGAACTGCGCGGACTTGCCCGTGGCGCCCAGCAGGAGGAGCAACCCGATGGCGGTGGCCCAGCCGGGGCTGAGGTCGGCTCCGAGGACCTCGCCGAAGGTGACGGACCCGACCTGCGCCACCATGGCCCCCATCGCGAGGAGGAGGCCCGCGTCACCGACGCGGTTCATCACGAACGCCTTCTTGGCGGCCGCGGCGTACACGGGGTTGTGGTTCCAGAACCCGATCAGCAGGTAGGAGGCGAGGCCGACGCCCTCCCAGCCGACGAAGAGCAAAGCGTAGGAGTCCGCGAGGACCAGGAGGAGCATCGCCGCCACGAAGAGGTTCATGTACGCGAAGAACCGCCGCCGGTCGGGGTCGTGCTCCATGTAGGCCACCGAGTACACGTGGATCAGCGAGCTGACGAACGTGACCATGAGGACGAAGGCCACCGACAGCGGGTCGATCCGGGTACCGAACTCGACGGTGAGGCCGGTGGTCGTGATCCACGGGTAGAGCTGGGTGGTCATCACGCGCTCCCCCGCCGGGAGTCCCATCATCTGCAGCGCGATCGCCGCGATGAGCACGAAGCTCGCCACCGGGGCGGCGACCCCCAGCCAGTGGCCCCAGCCATCGGCACGCCGGCCGAGGAGGAGCAGGATCCCTGCGGACAGGAGGGGAATGGCGACCAGCAGCCAGGCGGCGGAGGCGGTTCCCGTCGCGGGCACCGCACTCACCACCTCGGCCGGGACGGCCTGGACAACGGAAAGCATGGGATTCCCTCAGTCAGTTCTTGAGCAGGGAGACGTCGTCGAGCGACGCCGACCTGCGGGACTTGAAGATGGACACGATGATCGCCAACCCGACGACGACCTCCGCGGCAGCGACCACCATGACGAAGAACGCCATGACCTGGCCGTCCAGGTTGCCGTGCATGCGGGAGAACGTGACGAGGGAGAGGTTGGTGGCGTTCAGCATGAGCTCGACGCCCATGAACGCGATGATCGCGTTGCGCCGGACGAGCACCGTGGTGCCGCCGATCGTGAACAGGATCGCCGAGAGCACCAGGTAGTTGGTGAGGCTCATCGCTCCTCCTCCTGGGTGAGCCGGGGGGCGGCGTCACCGGGCATGCCCGGGAGCCCGGACTGGCCGGTTGGCCGATCCCGTTCCGTGAGGACGTCCGGTGCGACCGCCCGCACGTCCATCTGCTGGCCGCGCACGCGCAGCACCCGGGGCACGGACGCCATGACCGGCTCGCCGGAGGCGGACAGCGCGGGGATGTCGGCACCGTTGTGGGTGGCGTACACGCCGGACGCCGGGAGCTGGGCGATCCGCGCCCCGCGGGTGGCCCACGCCGCCATCTTCGCGTCGGCGACGGCGCGTTGCGTCACCTTCGGCCCGATCCGCTCGACATGGGTGAGCGTGATCGCGGAGACGGCGGCGATGATGAGCAGCGCCCCGGTGAGCTGCATCGCGAACGGGTAGGACGCGAAGAGGACCCGGGCGACCCCGACGGGGTTGGAATCGGCGTTGACGGCTTCGAGCCCCGCGGCGACGGGGACACGTGCCGCCATGACGACGCCCGCGAGTCCGACCACCAGCCCGAGCGCGAACGTACCCGCCAGCCAGCGCTGGCCCTTGATCGTCTCGATGAGGGACTCGGAGGCGTCCACGCCCACGAGCATCAGCACGAACAGGAACAGCATCATGATGGCGCCGGTGTAGACCACGACCTGCACGACACCGAGGAAGACGGCCTCCTGCGCGACGTACAGGAACGCCAGCCCGATCATCACGAAGATGACCGCGATGGCCGCGTGCACGGCGCGCTTGGCGAAGACGAGGGCGAGTGCGCCCAGCACCATCAGGGGGGCGACGATCCAGAACAGCACGGCCTCCCCGGACGAGACGGTGCCGTCCGGGTTGAGCGCGGCGGGGAGGAGCATCAGGGCGTTCACTTGGCGACCTCCGCGGCCTTCGGGAGAGTGGGATCCTCGGGGCGGGTGCGCCGCACCCACTCCACCTGGGCGGCGGTGGGTCCCGTCACGTCGCCCCGGTAGTAGTCGCCGTCCGAGGTGCCCTCCACCATCGGGTGGGGAGCGGCGAGCATGCCGTCCTCGAGCGGCGCGAGGAGGTCCTGCTTCTCGTAGATCAGGCCCGCGCGGGTGGGGCCCTGCAGCTCGTACTCGTTGGTCATCGTGAGGGCACGGGTGGGGCAGGCCTCGATGCACAGGCCGCAGAAGATGCAGCGCAGGTAGTTGATCTGGTAGACGCGGCCGTACCGCTCCCCCGGGGCGTACTGCGCGTCCGGGGTGTTGTTCCCCGCCTCCACGAGGATCGCGTCCGCCGGGCAGGCCCAGGCGCACAGCTCGCAGCCGATGCACTTCTCCAGNNGAGCTGGTGCCGGCCGTGGTAGCGGGGCTGGGTGGGGTACTTCTCGAACGGGTACTGCTCGGTGACCGGCTTGCGGAACATGGAGGAGAAGGTCACGCCGTACCCGGCGACAGGTGCGAAGAACGTGCCGACCGGGCCCTTCTCCCGCGGCCCGAACGTCTGCGCGGCCGGAGTGGAGAGCTCACCCCTGCGGGGCCTGCCCACGGACTTGTCACTCATCGGTTGCCTCCTGGGCGTTCATGGCCATGGCCGCCTCCCGGCGCCGGCGGCGCGGCGACGGCGGCAGCTGCTGGCCCGGCATCGGCGGAACCGGGAAGCCCCCGGCAAAGGCGTCGAACTCGGTGGGCTCCGGTGCGGCGGGCTCGGCGGGTTCCCGANNCCGGCGATCCACAGGAGCATCGTCGTGAGGTCCATCCCGCTGAACTGGCGGATGCCCTGCACCACGGCCACCATGACCACCCAGGCGAGGGCGACGGGGATGAGGACCTTCCAGCCGAGCCGCATGAACTGGTCGTACCGGAACCGGAGCAGGGTGCCCCGGGTCCAGATCATGAGGAACATGACCAGCCACACCTTCGTGATGAACCACAGCATGGGCCACCAGCCCTCGTTGAGCATGCCGTCGCCGATGGCCGAGAGGGGCCACGGGGCGCGCCAGCCGCCGAGGAACAGGGTCACGGCCACGCCGGACACGTTGAACATGTTGATGTACTCCGCGAGGAAGAACCACGCGAACTTCATGGACGAGTACTCGACCATGTGGCCGGCGACCAGCTCACCCTCGGCCTCGGGGAGGTCGAAGGGCAGTCGGTTGACCTCACCGACCATGGAGATCAGGTAGACCACGAACGCCGGCAGGAGCGAGATGAACCACCACAGCTGGGTCTGGGCGTCCACGATCTGCGAGGTCGACATGGACCCGGAGACGATGAACACCGAGACGAGCGAGAGCCCCATCGAGAGCTCGTAGGAGATCATCTGGGCGGTGGACCGCACGGAGCCGAGCAGCGGGTAGGTGGAGTTCGAGGCCCAGCCACCGAGCACGATGCCGTAGATGCCGAACGACGTGATCGCGAGGATGTAGAGCACCGCCACCGACATGTCGGTGAGCTGGAGCGGGGTGTTGATCCCGAACATGGAGACGTTCGGGCCGAAGGGGAGCACGGCGTAGACCATGAAGGAGGAGAAGGCCGCGATCATGGGGGCGAGCACATAGATCGCCTTGTCCGCCCCCTTGAGCCAGAAGTCCTCCTTGAGGACCAGCTTCAGGGCATCCCCGATCGACTGGTAGAGGCCGAGCGGGCCGTGCACGTTCGGGCCCCACCGGGTCTGCATGCGCCCCAGCACGCGACGCTCCACCCACAGTGCCATGAGCACGCTCAGGAGCAGGAACACGAGGATGAAGAGCGCCTTGATGAGCCAGATCCACCAGGTGTCCTCGGAGAAGTCGGCCACCGGGTTGGCGAGCAGCGGCATCACCGTGCCACCTCCTTCAGGGAGACGATGTCCCCGGCGCCCGCGCCGAGCTGGTCGTACACGGAGCAGCCGGGCGAGTTCTGGGGCAGCCACACCACGTGGTCCGGCATGGCCGTGGGGAGGACCGGGAGGGTCACGGACCCCGCCGGCCCGGTCACGGTGAGGTCGTCGCCTGCGCCGACCGAGAGGCGCGCGGCGAACTCCGGGCTGACGCGGACCACGGGAAGGTGGGCGGTCCCGGCGAGGTGCGGCTCGCCGTCCTGGCAGCGTCCTGCGTCGAGGAGGAGGCGGAAGGTGGCGAGCACGGCATCGGTGCCCCCGACCTCGGGAACCTGCCGGGCCGCGAACTCCGGGAAGCCGGCCCTCTCCCCCTCCCAGGTGTCGAACTCCCGCAGCTGGGCGATCGCGTCCCCGAGCGTGCCGAGCCGCAGCTCGACGCCCATCTCGCGGGCGAGGTTGTCGAGCACCCGCCGGTCGGGCTGGGAGGTCGAGGTGCGCACCTGCGGGAACGGCCGCAGCCGCCCCTCCCAGTTGACGAACGTGCCCGGCTTCTCGACGGGCGGGGCCACGGGGAACACGACGTCGGCGAGGTCGGTGACCTCGGAGCGCCGGACCTCCAGCTGGACGACGAACGCCGCCGCCAGGGCCGCCCGGGCGAGCCGCGGGTCGGGGAGGTCCCGGATCTCCACGCCGCCGACGACGGCGCCGGCGAGCTCGCCGGCGGCCAGGGCCTGCAGGATGCCGGTCAGGTCGCGGCCCGCCCCGGACGGGACGGTCGCGCCGTTCCAGACGGCACCGGCGTCGACCCGGGCCGCGGGGTCGGCGACGGGGCGGCCACCGGGCAGCAGCGCGGGGAGGAGGCCGGCCTCGAGAGCGGCCCGCTCGCCGGCGCGCCGCGGGATCCAGGCGAGGCGGGCGCCCGTCGCGCTCGCCGCGC
>DBPQ01000148.1:0-6915 GCA_002304945.1 Actinomycetales bacterium UBA1416
AGAGCGGCACGGTGGCGTCTCGCATCCTGCTGGAGCACGGCAACATGTTGGTTGCCAACGGACACGCGGTCTACTCCCGAGAGGCGCAGCAACACCCGGACAAGGCGGTCCTGTTCCGCAACGGTGGACGCGAACACATCGACTTCCCGAATGGATCGGTGATCTCGGTCGTGCCCCCGGACGCCGGGGCGGTGCGCTCCGCCGCCGCTGACGACATCGTCATTGACGAGGGCGGCGAGCACGTCGGAGAGAAGTCGCTGGAGTTCCTGAACGCCATTCGTCCGCTACAGGACACCCGTGGCGCGCTGGCCCAACTCATCGTGGCGGGCACGCCCGGCAAGGTGCGACACGGCATGTTCTGGGACCTGCTGCAAGAGGCGCGGTTTCCCACCCCCGACGAGGACGGCTGGCTGGACGAGGTCGGCATCCTCGATTACTCGATGCGCGACGACGAGGACCCGGAGGACCGCGCGGTGTGGGCGCGTGTCCACCCCGGCCCTTCGTCCACGAAGCCCGACGGGTCGGTCCTCACCCCAATGCGGGTTCTCGAGAAGCGTTTCCACAAGATGGGTGCCGCGTGGTTCTCACGCGAGTACCTGTGCTCCTGGCCAGTGGATTCCGCGACGGGCGCACTGGACCTGACGCTCTGGACGCCGCTGGGGCTCGACGACTTCCCGACATCGCGTCCGGCGCGATCAGTCATCGCGTTCGACTCCAACAAGGAGCAGACCGCCTGCGCCGTTGTCGAGGTGTGGCGTAACGCAGACGGGAAGGCGTGCGTCGAACTGCTCGCCTTCCGCCCGGGCGTCTCGTGGGCCGCGGCGTTCATCCACCGCGTCGCACGGGAGGCCAACGCCCCTGTCGTGTTCGATGAGATCGGCGGGAATGTCACAATCGCGCAGGAACTCCGGCGCAAGCGTCCTGGCGTCAAGGTCGTGCCGCTGAACATAAAGGCTGTGGGCGGGGCGGCGCTGCTACTCGCCGGCGAGCTCCGTGAAGGTCGCGTGGAGCACTACAACCAGCCCGACCTCACCGCCGCCGTGGACGCCGTCTCATGGCGCCCCCTAGGGCGTGATGGTCGGGCGTTCGGCCACCGCCCCGGCAAGGGCGAGATCATGCCAGCCGTTGCCGCATCGTTCGGTCTGTGGCACTACGACCTGACGCCCGACCGTCAGCCAATCCGCATCCGTTCGTCTGCCGCCTGAGAGGAGGGCACGTGGGAATCATGTCCTTGTTCGAGTTCGCCTCTCGCGTAGCGGCCACGCCGCCGCGGCCGGTCGGAATCGCGTCCCCCTGGTCCACAACCGAGCTGACCAAGTTCGCGTGGTCGGACATCTTCGGCACCGACGTGGACCTGCCGGTCACGCGAGCCGAGGCCATGAAGGTCCCCGCCATCGCCAAGGGGCGGGCGCTGATCGTCGGGACACTGTCCCGGCAGCCGCTGGCGAAGTTCCGCGGCGCCGAGAAGGTCAACCCCGATCCGTGGATGTACCGATCCTCACGCGGGCAGTCTCCGCAGATGCGGACCATGTGGACGCTGGATGACCTGATCTTCCACGGGACGTCGCTGTGGTGGGTCGAGCGCGGCACGCGAAACAACATCATGGACGCCATACGGGTGCCGCGTGAGTCGTGGTACGTGGACCCGGACACTGGCGGCATTGTGCTCAACGGCCAGCCGGCGACTGCGGACGAGGTCATCTACTTCGAGGGACCGCAGGACGGTCTGCTGACGATCGCGGCTGATGACATCCGCGCATCCCGGTCGATGTCGTCGGCATGGAAGGCGCGCGTCGATTCCCCGGTCCCACTGATCGAGTTGCACATCACCGACCCGAACGCACAACTTACCGACGACGAGCAGGACGCCCTGATTGAGGCGTGGGAGTCCTCCCGCCGGCTGGGCGGGACGGCGCTCACCCCGGCGGAGATCGAGACCAAGGTACACGGCACCACCCCCACGGACCTGTTCGTGAACGGCCGCAACGCATCCCGGCTCGACTTCGCCAACTTCCTCGCCCTGCCGGGCGCCATGTTGGACGGATCGACCGCCACGGCGTCGCTGACGTACTCCACCAAGGAGGGCTCACGCAACGAGTTGGTGGATCTGTCGCTGGCGTTCTGGGCAACCCCGTTCGAGGCGCGCCTGTCGATGGACGACGTGACGCCGTCTGGGTCGCGCATCGCGTTCGACCTGGAGTACCTGTCCGCACCGAGCCAACCGGCGCAGGGTCCTGCGCATCTCGACTGAGAAAGGGGTCACCGTGACCACAATCAAGATCGCGGGCCGCGTGATGACCGCATCCCGTGAGGACCGCACCATCACCGGACTGCTGCTGCCCTACGGCGAGGAGGGCCGAACCAACGTCGGCAAGATCACCGCCTCGGCGGGCAGCCTGACCGTCCCCGACCCCGTGTCGGACGTGAAGTTGGACATCGAGCATGACCTCACCCGCCCCGTGGGCCGCGCCTCGGAGATCGTGGACACGGACGCCGGACTGGTGGCGACATGGTCCATCGCCCGCACCCGCGCCGGCGACGACGTCCTCGAGGAGGCGGCGGAAGGGCTGCGTACCGGGCTGTCCGTTGAGGTCGAGGACCCGGTCATCCGCGGCGGCGCGCTGCTGGGGGGCGTGCTCACCGGAGCCGGCGTCGTCGTCAACCCAGCGTTCCCGTCCGCCCAACTCGTGGCCGCTGACGCCGGGGAGTACGTCGAGACGGTGGTGGTGGACTCCACCGTGGTCCGCGAAAGCGAATACGGCACGGAGACCACCACGCAGCACATCGAGACGGAGAGCGTCTACCAGGCGGCACCGCCCGCCGAAGAACTGCCCGATGAGGGCGACCAAGCATCGACCGGCGACGTGCCGGACGAGGAGACCGAAGCCCTCGCTTCTGAGGCTGAGGACAACGAGGGCGACGAGCCCGAGAAGGAGGAAGAGATGTCGGAATCGACACTGACCGCGGCTGCCACCGTCCCCACGGGTTCGCTGGTCGCCCCCAAGGCCCCGAAGTCGGAGCCCACGCTGCGCGAGGTCACGGCGATGATGGCCGCCGCGTTCCGCTCCGGCGGTGAGCGCAAGATGCTGGCCACACTGTCCGACGTGGTCCCGGCGAACGTGGACGAGATGGCGCTCCCCGGCTGGCTGGGCGAGCTCTGGTCCGGCGTGGCCTACCAGCGGCGGTTCATCCCGCTGTTCGACCAGAAGCCGCTCACCAACTACGAGCTCAAGGGCTGGCGCTGGGTCACCAAGCCCACCGTGGCCGCCTACGCCGGCAACAAGGGCGACGTGCCGTCCGCCACCATCGCCACCGAGTCTGTCACCGTCGCCGCGCAGCGACTGGCCGGTGCCCACGACATCGACCGAAAGTTCCGCGACTTCGGCGAGACCGCGTTCTTCGAGGCGTACTTCCGCGCCATGACCGAGTCCTACGCCCGACTCTCGGACCTCGCCGTCCTCGACGACGTTGCCGCGGCCGCAACCGTGGTGGACGCTGGCACCATCCCGACCGGCGTTGCCAAGGGCCTCGTGTTCATCGTGGACGGCGCGCTGGAGGTTCTGGACCTCGGCACCCCGTCGTTCGCCGTCGTCGCCAAGGACCTCTACCGGGACATCCTGCTCACCCAGGAGTCCGACGCGCTCAAGTACCTGAACGCGGCGCTGGGGTTCGACGCCGGCACGCTGGAGGGCAACGGGTTCCGCATCGTCGGCACCGACCAGATCACCGCGGGATCGGTGCTCGTCGGCATCCGCGACGCCGTCACCGTCCACGAGCTGGGTGGCGTGCCCATCCGGGTCGAGGCGGAGGACATCGCCAAGGGTGGCATCGACGAGGGCGTGTTCGGCTACTACGCCGTCAACGTCCACGACGCCGAAGGCCTCGCGCTGGTGTCCGAGAACGGTTCTGTGTCGGCCTGACGCGGACAACGCACGACGGGAGGAGGTGAGCTGGGATGGCTTACGGCTGGCTCTACTCTGGAGATGACCCGGTGGTCACCCGGTATTGGCCGCAGGCAGCCGACGAGGCGACCGAGACCGTGACGGCCCTGCTCGCCTCGTCCCGCGAGCAGTGTGAAGCCTACGCGCCCGCACTCGCGGACGACGTGAGGATTCCTAACTCATGGGTCCACGCACAGGTTCTACAGGCGCGGGCGCTGTACCGATCCATGATCGCGGGCGACTCCAACGGGGTCGGCGCTGACGGGTTCACCGTCACCGTGTTCCCGATGGACTGGACCGTCAAGGCGCTGCTGCGACCCAAGAGGGGGCCGTGGGCGAAGTGAGTGCGCGTACTGAACTAGTGGCAGCGCTGCGCGCAGCGCTGCCCAACTACCGCGTGACCGGCTCCGCACTCGTCCCGTCCGGCATTGGCTCAAAGCCTGTCATCGGGGTATGGCAACAGTCGGTCATCCGCCGCGAAGAACTCCACCACAACCGCGTCACCGTCAACCTGGAGCTCTGGGTCCTCGTCGGTCACGAGGACCCCGAGAAGGCCGACGACGCGCTCGACGACGCCCTCGACGACGTGGTGACCGCCCTCCAGCCGATCACCTGGCTCCACTGGACCGAAGCGCAGCGGGGCGTGTTGGAGGGCACTTTCCCCGGCTACAACATCACGGCCACCGCCGTGGCAACCATCGGAACGGAGTAAGACCATGGCAGTCGTTGCCCTCACAACCCCTTACAGCCTCAAGAACGCGACCCTCTCCATCGAGGCGGACGACTACACCGCCGCGGTCACTCAGGTGGAGTTCACCCCGTCCACCGCCACCTCCACCGTTCGCACCATCGACGGCGTGGCCCACAAGGACCAGTCCACGTCCGAGTGGACCTGCACCATCGGCTTCATCCAGGATCTCGACCCGTCCGGCCTGCTGCGCTACCTCCTCGACAACGACGGCGAGACCAAGTCCGTCGTGTTCACGCCGACGACCGCTGGCCCGTCGATCTCCGCGGACCTCGTGGTTTCCCCCGGCGCCATCGGTGGGACCGCTGGCGCTGACCTCGCGGTCGCTTCGGTGACCCTGGTGTCCACCAAGCCGGTGTTCACCGACTCGTCAGTCTGATCCTGACTCCTGCCGCCCGGGCGTGTCCTTCCCTCGGGCGGCAGGGGCCCAGCAGTGAGGAGGTGGAGGTGACGTGCAGCCCTACGTGCTGAAGGACTCAACCCTGACCATCGCGGAGGATGACTTCACCGCCGCCATCACCCAGGCCGTCTTCGTCCCGCAGGCGGCATGGGGGTGGGCCCCCTCGCTGTGTGGGACCGGGACCCCGTACCTGATCGAGGTGCGCTGGTCCTGCACCCTGTCCTACCTCCAGGACCTCACAGACGGGTCCCTGACGCTGTACCTCCTGACCCACGTGGGTGAGACGAAGACTGTGGTGTTCACGCCCGTGGCGGGCGGGAAGGCGATCACGGCGGACATGATGATCTCACCCGGACAGTTGGGTGGGGTCACGTCCCAGCTCACCACGGCAACCGTGACGATGCCCCTGTTCGATGAGCCGGCGGTGGCGTGATGCTGCGTGTCGGTGACCACGAGGAGTTGCAGGCCGCGGTCCTGGCGATGAAGGCCGCAGACCGGGACCTCAAGCGCCGGATCAATCAGGCCACGCGGGAGAAGATGAACCCGGTGTGGCAGGACCTCGTCAAGGCCAACCTGTTCGGTGACTCGGTCATGGCGGGACGCATCCTGAACACCGGGGTGCGGATCGCGGCTGGTAACCCGCCACAGGCGAAGGCGGCCCAATCGTCCAAGCGCATCGGCGCAAAGAACGGCAGCCGCGGGTTGGTCCCACGTGAGGACTACGCCGGATGGGAGTTCGGCGGCAACCGCATGGCGTACTCCCGGTACGAGCGGAAGAACCCGTTCCGCCCGGTCCACGGTGGGCGCAAGCGGCGCGGCAACCCGGCTGGCACGCACACGGTGGAACGCCGAACCATGCTGCACATGCCGCGCCGGGAGCCGTCCGGGCGCGTGGTTTACCCGGCCTTTGCCGAACTTGGCCCCCGCATGGTGTCGCTGTGGGTGCAGATCATCGTCAAGTCCTACCACGACGCTGCTGAGGGGAGGTAGGGGCACATGGCCGGTCGCGGCATCAACATCGACTTTGTCTCCGATGTCTCCAAGTTCCTGCGGGGGACCAAGGACATCGGGCAGGCGCTGGATGATGTCGCGGACTCCCTCGACGACCTCGCGCGCGACGCCGACAAGGCCGGGGAGAAGGCCGGGAAGGGCATCGCGGACGGCATCGAGGACGGCACCGATGACGCCGGCGACGCCACCAAGAAGCTTGAGAAGCGGTTCCGTGACGCCTTCGACGGGGTCCAGGGTGACGCGAAGAAGGCCGGGGACGACGTCGGGGACAACGTCAAGCGCGGATTCAAGAAGGCCGAGGGCGCGGCCGACGAGTTCAAGGACGAGGCCAAGTCCACATCGAGGGAGGCTGCCGCGTCATTCTCCGGTGACTTCGAGGACGTCGCTGACGCGATCCAGGAGACACTGGCCAACGCGCTCTCCGGCTTCGGTCCCGCCGGCGCGGTCGCTGGCATGGCCGCCGCCGCCGGTATCGGTATCCTCGTCTCGGTCCTCCAAGGGTCAGCGGAGAAGGCCGCCGAGGCCAAGGAGAAGGTCATCGACCTGGCCGGGGCGATCCGTGAGGCCGGCGGGGACATCGAGGATATCGACTGGGGGTCCACCTTCGAGGAGTTCGCCAACGCGATCTCCGACCCCAAGAGCTGGTTCGAGCCCTGGCAGGCCGCCTCGAAGACCAACGCCGAGGTCATCGCCGCCGACGCCGAGAAGCTGGGCCTGAACTACGCCGACCTCTTCCAGGGCCTCGCCGGTGACTCCGAGGCCGCCGGGCGCGCGCTGGAGGACATCAACGCCAAGATCGCCGAGCAGGACGAGGC
>DBPQ01000148.1:6967-7289 GCA_002304945.1 Actinomycetales bacterium UBA1416
GCAGGCCACCGCCGCCACCGAGGGTGCGATCACCCTGGCGGAGCTGTACGCCGAGGCCACCAAGGGCTCCACGGCCGCCGTCGAGTCCTTCAACGAGGCGCAGGAGAAGAAGCTTGGCCTGATCCGGGACGAGGCCGGGCTGGCGATGGACCGCGCCGAAGCGGAGGCTGCGTGGGCTGAGAATGCTGCCGGGTTCGCCGAGACGCAGTCCGCCGTCGCCGAGGCCATCGACACGACAACGGATGCCACGAGGGACGCCACGGACGCCGTCACTGAGGGTGGCGAGAAGCTGGACCTCTACACCGAGGCGGGCAGGCTCGCG
>DBPQ01000139.1:0-1187 GCA_002304945.1 Actinomycetales bacterium UBA1416
GCGCCGCCGAACAGGCCGATCTTGCCTCCGAGCACGTAGGGGGTCAGCAGGTCGATGACCTTGATGCCCGTCTCGAACATCTGGGTCTTCGACTCGAGCTGGTCGAACGCCGGGGGCTTGCGGTGGATGGGCCAGCGCTCGGTGACCTCCAGCACCTCGCCCTCCTCGAGATTCAGGCACTCGCCGATGACGTTGAAGACGTGGCCCTTGGTCACGTCGCCCACGGGGACCGAGATCGGACCGCCCGTGTCCACCACCCGCGCCCCGCGGACCAGGCCGTCGGTCGGCTTCAGCGCGATGGCCCGCACGAGGTTGTCGCCGAGGTGCTGGGCGACCTCGAGCGTCATCTCCGAGGTGGTCTCCTCCCCACCCATGGCCGAGAGGCTCAGGGTCGTCGTGAGCGCGTTGTACATCTCCGGGATGCCGTCTGGCGGGAACTCGATGTCGACGATCGGCCCGATCACCCGCGCCACCCGGCCGATGTTCTGGCTCGCCTGCGAGCGGGGTGCTTCGGTGTCAACAGCAGTCATTGCTCTTCCTTTTCCTAGCTCGATGATGCCAGCGCGTCGGCACCGGACACGATCTCGGAGATCTCCTGGGTGATTTCCGCCTGCCGCGCCGAGTTCGCCAGCCGCGTGTAGTCGCGGATGAGGTCCTCGGCGTTGTCGGTGGCGGTGTGCATCGCGCTCTGTCGCGACGCGAGTTCGGACGCGGCCGCGTGCAGCAGCATGTTGTGGATGCGGGCGCGGGCGTGCAGCGGGAGCAGTGCCTCGAGCACCGAGTCCGGGTCCGGCTCGAACTCGTAGAGGGGCAGGGCCTCCTCGTCGTCCTCGGTGCGCTCGCGGTCCGACACGCTGACCGGGTACAGCGGAACGGACTCGGGCACCTGCACCTTGTCGATCACCTCGATGGGGAGCAGGCGGTGCACCTGGACGACCTGGCGGACCATGGTCAGGAAGTGCGTGTAGATCACGTACACCTCGGCGACGCCGTCCTCGCCCTTCGAGTGGTAGACGCGGCGCAACAGGTCGGCGATCTCGGTGGCGTCCCTGGCCCGGGGGGCGTCGGAGTGGCCGTCCCAGACGCGGGCGACCTCGCGGCCGCGGAAGCGGAAGTAGGCCGCTCCGCGCCGCCCGGCGACGTAGAGCACCGGTTGCCTGCCCTTGTCCTCGAGTTCGCGGATGACG
>DBPQ01000139.1:1201-10456 GCA_002304945.1 Actinomycetales bacterium UBA1416
GAGGATCGCCACCTTGTTGGTGTCCTCGCGCTCCTTGAGGAGCTCGTGGTCCCCGCCGGCGTGGCTCACGACCGCGGAGACGGCGCGCGCGAGGGTGTTGGCGTACGGCGTCCCCTGGATCGCACGGGTCCGCGCCTTCGCGATGCGGGAGGCCGCGATCAGTTCCATCGCCCGGAACACCTTCTTCAGCGTCTGGGTGGACCTGATGCGGTTCTTGTAGATGCGCTGCTTGCCGCCCATGGATCAGCCCCGCGAGGAGCGGACGATCTGCTCCTGGCTCTCGACGACCTCGTGGTCGCCCTCCGGCAGTTCCTCGCCGCCGAGGGGTTCGCCCGAGCCGCTCAGGAAGCCGCTCCGGAACGACTCCACCGCGGTCCGCAGCTCGTCCTCGGTGGCGGACTCCAGCTTGCCGGTCTCGGTGATGGTGTCGAGCACGGAGGAGTTGCGTCGCAGGTGGTCGAGGAGTGCTGCCTCGAAGCGCTCGATGTCGTCGAGGTCCACGTCGTCGAGGTACCCGTTCGTGCCGGACCAGATCACCGCCACCTGCGAGGCGACGTCGTAGGGCGTGTACTGGGGCTGGCGCAGCACGCGCATGAGGCGCGAGCCGCGGGTCAGCTGCTGCCGGGAGGCCGCGTCGAGGTCGGAGGCGAACATCGCGAACGCCTCCATCGACCGGTACTGCGCGAGCGTGATCTTGAGCGTGCCCGCGACCTGCTTCATGGCCTTCACCTGGGCCGCGCCACCGACGCGGGACACGGAGATGCCGACGTCGACGGCGGGCCGCTGGTTCGCGTTGAAGAGGTCGGACTGCAGGAAGATCTGGCCGTCCGTGATCGAGATGACGTTCGTGGGGATGTAGGCCGAGACGTCGTTCGCCTTGGTCTCGATGACGGGCAGGCCGGTCATCGATCCCGCGCCGAGCTCGTCGGACAGCTTGGCGCAACGTTCGAGGAGGCGGGAGTGGAGGTAGAAGACGTCACCGGGGTAGGCCTCGCGGCCCGGGGGCCGGCGCAGCAGCAGGGAGACGGCACGGTAGGCCTCCGCCTGCTTGGAGAGGTCGTCGAACACGATGAGGACGTGCTTGCCCTGGTACATCCAGTGCTGCCCGATGGCGGAACCTGTGTAGGGCGCCAAGTACTTGAACCCGGCGGGGTCGGACGCCGGCGCGGCGATGATCGTTGTGTAGGGCAGCGCGCCGCCCTCCTCGATCGCGCCGCGGACCGCGGCAATGGTCGACCCCTTCTGGCCGATCGCCACGTAGATGCAGCGGACCTGCTTCGAGGGGTCCCCGGACTCCCAGTTGTCCTTCTGGTTCAGGATCGTGTCGATGGCGATGGCCGTCTTTCCGGTCTGGCGGTCGCCGATGATCAGCTGCCGCTGTCCCCGGCCGATCGGGATCATCGAGTCGATGGCCTTCAACCCGGTCTGGAGCGGCTCGTGCACGGACTTGCGCATCATGACGCCGGGTGCCTGGAGTTCCAGGGCACGGCGCCCATCCAGGTCAGTGATCTCCCCCAGCCCGTCGATCGGGTTGCCGAGCGGGTCGATGACGCGGCCGAGGTAGCCGTCGCCGACGGCGACCGAGAGCACCTCGCCGGTGCGGCGGACCTCCTGGCCCTCCTCGATCCCGGTGAACTCACCAAGCACGATGGCGCCGATCTCGCGGACGTCGAGGTTCATGGCGAGCCCCTGCGTGCCATCCGTGAACGTCAACAACTCGTTCGCCATGGTCCCCGGGAGACCCTCGATGTTGACGACGCCGTCAGCCGCCTGCGTCACGCGGCCCACCTCCTCGATGGAGGCCGCGGTGGGCTTGTAGGACCGTATGAAGCTATCCAGGGCAGCGCGGATGCTCTCGGGCTTGATCGTGACTTCGGTCATCGCCGTTCCTTCTTCTCGACCACTTGGGGGGGTCCTGGTTCTCGTGGTTCAGCCGGCGGCCAGGCGCCGAACGTTCTCTTGCCGCTTGGCAACTGTGTTGTCGACGAGACCATCGCCGATGTGGAGGCGGACGCCTCCGATGACGGCCGGATCCACCGCCACGTTGATGCGCACGTCTTGGTTGTACTGCCGCACCAGGATGTCGCGGAGCCGCTGGATCTGCGCGTCCGACGGAGGTACAGCGGTCGTCATCACGGCGATCAGGCGGTTGCGCCGTTCGGCGGCCAACTCCGCGATCCGCAACACGGCGGAGGTCAGTGAGGGATGCCGGCGCGAACTCACCAGGCGGCGGAGGATCTCCATCGTGGTCGGAAGCAGGTGCCCGCCGAAGACGTCCTCCAGGAGCTGCAGCCGACGTTCCGATGAGTCGTCCTTGATCGTGAGTTCGTTGCGGAGCGCGCGCTCATGCCCGAGGAGCCGGAACACCTGGAAGAGCTCGTCACCGACGCGATCGAGCTCACCGCGCCGCTCGGCGAGCGCCACTGCGGTCACGCCGTGGATCCGCTCGAGGGCTCGCGTGATGTCCGACTCCTTCGACCAGCGCGAGCGCGACATCCCCGCGACCAGATCCACGATGTCCGGGTGGAAGGTGGACTTGAGCAGTTCCGTCGCGAACTGGGCCTTGTCCTCACCGCTGCGGGACGGATCCGTCAGCGCGCGCCGAACCGCCGGGAATCCATCGATCAGGTCGACCACCTCTGTCAGCTCGACCCGCAGGACGTCGATTTCGTCGGACGTCTCGAGGACGGCGTCCCATCGGTCCATCGCCGCGCCAACGGCCGCCTGACTGGCAGCACTGAACGGAGGCGGACGCATCAGGACTCCTCAGCGGGCACCGCGTTCGAGGACTCGAGCTCGTCGAGGAACCGATCGATCACGCGCGACTGGAGGGCGGAATCCCGCAACGACTCCCCCACGATCCGGGAGGCAAGCTCGCTCGCGAGCATGCCCACCTCGGTGCGCAGCGAGATCTCCGCCACCTGGCGCTCGGCCTCGATGCCGCGCGCCGCGTTGGCGCTGATCCGCTCCGCCTCCGCGGTCGCCTTCTGGCGGGCCTCGGCGAGGATCTGCCGGGCCTCCTCGTTGGCGTTCTCGCGGATCCGCGCTGCCTCGCGGCGCGCGTCCGCCAGTTCGGCGTCGAAGCTCGCACGCAACCGTGCGGCCTCCTCGCGCGCCTCCTCGCCGGCTTTCAGGCCACCCTCGATCCGCTCGGCGCGCTCGTCCAGCATCGCGGTGAACTTCGGCAGCACCTTCCGGCCGAGCACGAACGCGATGACGGCGAGGGCGACCGCCGACCAGAAGATGTCGTACCCGGCGGGCAGCAGGATGTTGGCGGGAACTTCAACCGGAGCCACGGCGGGTTCCTAGAAGAGGAAGCCGGTGGCCAGGCCGATCAGGCCCAGGGCCTCGACCAGTGCCATACCGATGAACATGTTGATGCGCAGCGGGCCGGCCATCTCGGGCTGGCGCGCGGTGGCCTCCTGCGTCTTGCCCACCAGGATGCCCAGGCCCAGGCCGGGGCCGAGGGTCGCGAGGCCGTAGCCGATCGTCGCAATGGAACCGGTGATTTCCATGAGGAGTGGTTTCCTTCCGTGTTGTCGGTCCCGGTCGCCCGGTCCCCTGGTTTCCCCCGTCCGCGGACGGGAAGTTCTAATGGCCCTCCACCGAGAGGGAGATGTAGACCGCGGTCAGCAGCGCGAAGATGTACGCCTGCAGCGCGGCGATGAACACCTCGAGACCGTAGAAGGCGATGGAGGCTCCCCATGTCAGGAGGCCCAGCGGCTTCATCGCGAGGGAGGCCTCGAGGAAGAGCGCGTTCGTGGCGGCGAAGGCCAGCACGAGGATGAAGTGCCCGCTCATCATGTTGGCCAGGAGACGGATTGTGAGCGTGAGCGGCCGGAGCACGAACGTGGAGACGAGCTCGATCGGCGCGAGGATGAAGTACAACGGCCACGGGACGCCCGGCGGGAAGATCTGCTCCCGGAAGAAGTGCAGGGCGCCGTGCGCCCGGATGCCGGCCACCATGAAGGCGATCCACGCGACGACGGCGACGACGAGCGGGAAGCCCACCACCGAGGATCCGGCGATGTTCAGCCCGGGGATCACGCCCGTGATGTTCATGGCGAAGACGGCGAAGAAGATGACGGTCAGCAGCGGGACCCAGGATTTGCCTCGCTCCTTGCCGAGCACCTCCTCGGCGATGTTGACCCGCACGAAGTCGAGGGCCATCTCGGCGATGCTCTGGCCCCGGCTCGGGACGAGCCGCAGGTTGCGCGAGGCCAGCAGGAAGAGCGTGACGAGGACCGCGGTTGCGATGAGGCGCACCATCATCACGCGGTTGAACTCGTAGAACGTGCCCTCGCCGAAGATCGCCGGCGGGAAGAAATCCGCGATGGTCGGCCCGTGGAAGCCGCCCCCGTCCTCCGCCATCGGCAGGATCGCTCGGCTCAGCGCAGCTGTGGCGACATCAAACACGACGCTCCCGGGTCTCGACTGGTTGTCTCTCCCACCCCAGTGTGAGTGATGGACGGCACGAGCCTAGCCCACTTCGTTTGTGATCGGCGACACGACGCCCACGGAGCGGGCACCTGCTCACGGCGTGACGGCCGCGTCCGGACCACCGGACCCCGTGTTCGGTACCCGAGCCCGTCCGACCGCCCGCATCTCCAGCACGGTCGCCCCCACGATCGCCACGGCGAGCACGACGAAGAAGACGAGCGGATGGTAGAAGTCGCGCCCCCGCACGGCGACGAGGACACCCAGAAGGACCAGCACCTTCACCAGCCAGCCACCCACGAACGCCGCCGAGGCGATCGGGAGTGGCTGGGCCGCCGTCGCGAGCATCGTCGCGACGGTCGTGAGCATGAAGAAGGCCGCGATGGCGACCGCCATCAGCGCGCCCCAGAGCCCGGGTGCGCCCGCGACGAGGTACCCGGCGGCCGCCCCGAGGACGACGAGGGCGGCCAACAGCACGCCCAGCTGGCGGATGATCCGCTGGTACATCGTCCGCGTCGCCCGGGTGGTGTCGTCCATGCGCCCAGCCTATGCGCGCGCGGCCTGGCGCCGGGTCAGGAGGGCCGCGCCGACGGCCGCGGCAGCGGTGCCGGCGAGGACGTAACGGGTCGGGAAGAGGGCGAGGGCGGCGGCACCGAAGGAGAACACCGCGGTCCAGAGGTACATGATGGTCACTGCCCCACGGTGGGAGTGGCCGAGGTCGAGCAGCCGGTGGTGCAGGTGCATGCGGTCGGCGTGGAACGGGGAGTGCCCGGCGCGCAGCCGGCGCACCACTGCCAGCAGCATGTCGAGCAGGGGGAGGGCGAGCACGGCGAGCGGCAGCACGATGGGCAGGAACACCGGGGCGGCCTGGCCGGGCGAGATGCGGTTCGGGTCGATCTTGCCGGTGACCACGATGGCGGCGGCCGCCACGGTCAGGCCGAGCAGCATCGCGCCCGAGTCCCCCATGAAGATGCGGGCCGGGTGGAAGTTGTGCGGCAGGAAGCCGATGCACACCCCCACGAGCGCCGCCATGATCGCGGTGGCGAGGGAGGAGAAGTTCTCGGGCGAGCTGACCCGGGTGAGCAGGTAGGTGTACACGAAGAACCCGGTGCCCCCGATGCCGATGAGCCCTGCGGCCAGCCCGTCGAGCCCGTCCACGANNACACGGTGGCGACCACCGAGAGCCGCGAGGAGCCGATCGTCAGCCCTGCGATCGGGAAGGTGACGAGCAGGACCCCGCTCCACGCCAGCAGGAGCCCCGCCAGCACCTGGCCGCCGAGCTTCGCCCACCAGTCGAGGTCCCACAGGTCGTCCGCGACGCCGAGGAGGCACACCCACACCGCGGCGGCCAGCAGGCCCTGCACCTGGCCCGACTGGCTGAAGACGGGGGCGAGGAACGGGATGCGCCACGCCGCCACCAGCGCGACGACCAGCCCGGCCAGCATCGCGATGCCCCCGAGCCGGGCGGTGGGAACGGAGTGGACGTCCCGGGCACGCACCGGCGTCACGGCGTGGAGCCGCTGGGCGAGCGATCGCGCCAGGGGCGTGCTGAGGAAGGTCACCGCGGCCGCGATCACCATCACCAGCAGGTAGGTCCTCACGCGCCGTCGGCCTCCGCGAGCTCCGGGACGGCCTCGCCCAGCTCCGCTGCGGTGAGCACGCCGTGGCGCACGATCCGCGGGACTCGCGCGGACAGGTCCACGATGGTCGAGGCCACGGGGCCCGGCGTCGGCCCGGCGTCCAGGTAGACCGCCACGGTGGCACCGAAGCACGCCTCCGCGGCTGCCACGTCCTGCGCGGGCGGCTCGCCGGTGAGGTTCGCGCTCGTGACCGCCAGCGGTCCGTAGCGCCGCAGGAGGGCAAGGGCTGCCTCGTGGTCGGGCATGCGCAGGGCCACGGTCCCGTTCGTGTCCCCCAGGTCCCATGCCAGCGAGGGCTGCGCGGTCAGGATGATGGTGAGCGCCCCGGGCCAGAAGGCGTCCATGAGCACCCGGGCCGCGTCCGGGATGTCCACGGCAAGCGCGTCGACGACGGTGGTGTCGCCCACGAGGACGGGCGGGGGCATCGCCCGGCCCCGCCCCTTGGCGTGCAGGAGACGGTCGACGGCGGTGTGCGAGAAGGCATCGGCCCCGATGCCGTAGACGGTGTCGGTGGGGATCACCACGAGGCCGTCCTTCTCGAGGGCCCGCACGGCGGCGTCGAGGGCGGTGTTGTCCTCCGGGTACGTCACGATCACAGCCGTCAGTCTCCCACCTGCTCCGGCGCTCCACGGCGTGTGGCGCGCACCATCCTGTCCCTTCCCGCCAGGTCGGGGAGGGTCGTCACTGCCTCGAACGCGGCGAGGGCCTCGGCCTCCTCCCGGACGGCGACGCCCTGGACGTCGGCGTGTTCCATCACGAGGACTCCCCCGGGCCGCAGCAGCCCCGCCGCCCGTGCCAGGATCGCCCGGGGCATGGCGAGCCCGTCGTCCCCGCCGCCGTAGAGGGCGATCGCGGGGTCCCAGTCGCGCACCTCCGGATCGCGCGGGACGCCGTCGGGCGGGACGTACGGCGGGTTGGCGACGACGACGTCGACCGTCCCGTCGAGTTCCGGCAGGGCGGCGGCGGCGTCGCCCGCGACGAGGGTGACGCCGCGGCCGGCCAGGTTGCGGGCCGCGAGCTCGAGGGCACGCGGGTCGAGCTCGACCGCCCACACGGTGGCACCGGGGACCTCGCTGGCGAGGGCGGCGGCGATGGCCCCGCTGCCCGTGCAGAGGTCCACGGCCCGGGCGTTCCCCCGCCGGGCGACGGCGGCGCGGGCGGCGTCGATCGCCACGCCGGCCACCAGCTCGGTCTCCACTCGCGGGATGAAGACTCCGGGAGCGGTGTGCAGCACGAGCCGGCGGAAACCCACGTGGCCGAGGATGAGCTGGAGGGGCTCTCGCGCGGACCGCCGGGCGACGGCGGCGCGGAAGGCGTCCTCGAAGCCGTCCGGGGCGTCGTCGAGGAGTTCGAGGAGCACGCCGTCGCCGAGGAGCGCCCGCGCCAGCCGGGTGGCGTCCCCGGGGTCCACGCCGGAGCGGCCGAGCTCGGCGCGTGCCTCGCGGAGGAGCTCGCGCATCCTCACCCCTGGCCGGCGCTCTTCAGCCGCTGCGCCTCGTCGAGCTGGATGGCGGAGTTGATGACCGGGTCGAGGGCACCGCCGAGCACGGCGTCCAGGTTGTAGGCCTTGAAGCCGGTGCGATGGTCCGCGATGCGGTTCTCGGGGAAGTTGTAGGTGCGGATGCGCTCGGACCGGTCCACGGTGCGCACCTGGGAGCGGCGGGCCTCGGAGGCGGCGGCGTCGGCCTCCTCCTGGCGGAGCTGCATGAGGCGGGAGCGCAGGACCCGCAGTGCCGCCTCCCGGTTCTGCAGCTGGGACTTCTCGTTCTGCATGGAGACGACCACCCCGGTGGGCAGGTGCGTGATGCGGACTGCGGAGTCGGTGGTGTTCACCGACTGGCCGCCGGGGCCGGAGGACCGGTAGACGTCGATCCGGAGGTCGTTCTCGTTGATCTCGATCTCGCCGGCGTCCTCGACCTCCGGCATGACGAGCACGCCCGCCGCGGAGGTGTGGATCCGGCCCTGCGATTCGGTGACGGGGACGCGCTGGACGCGGTGCACCCCGCCCTCGTACTTCAGGTGGGCCCACACGCCGTCCTCCGGGGCAGGGTTGCCGCGAGCGCGGATGGCGAGCGAGACGTCCTTGTGGCCACCCAGGTCGGACGGGGTGGAGGACAGCACCTGCACGGACCAGCCCTTGGACTCGGCGTAGCGCAGGTACATGCGCAGGAGGTCGCCCGCGAACAGCGCGGACTCCTCCCCGCCCTCCCCGGCCTTGATCTCCATGATCACGTCGGAGGCGTCGTTCGGGTCGCGCAGGATCAGGACCTCGCGCAGATGGTCGGCAGCCTTCGCCTCCGTCGCGCGCAGCGCGGGCAGCTCCGCGGCGAAGCCCTCGTCCACCTCGGCGAGCTCGGCGGCGGTGTCGAGGTCGTCCCGGGCCGCACGCCAGGCGCGGTGGGCGTGGACCACCCGGCCGAGGGCGGCGTAGCGCCGCCCGATGCGCCGGGCACTGGCCTGGTCGGAGAGCACCGCGGGGTCGGACATCTGCTGCTCGAGCTCCGCGTGCTCCGTGAGCAGCGGGAGTGCGGCGTCGAACTGGTCGTCCATCAGGCCTCCGAACAACGACGACGGCGCCGGCGGGCAGGACCCACCGGCGCCGTCGCGCGACTACTTGCGCTTGCCGTACCGCGCCTCGAACCGGGCGACCCGGCCACCGGTGTCGAGGATCTTCTGCTTGCCGGTGTAGAACGGGTGGCACTCAGAGCAGACATCAGCGCTCATGACGTCTGCCTTGATGGTACTGCGGGTGGTGAACTGATTCCCGCAGGTGCACACGACCTTCACCTCGTGGTACTCCGGGTGGGTGGCCTGCTTCATTGTTGTCTCCTAATAATCGTGTGCCGGGTCGCCCATGGCGTGAACCGGCGCCGACCGAGTATCTTAGCGCGTCCGTCGGTCAGCCCCAAAAAGGTCAGTCGTTGCCTGGGGTGGTGCGGCTGATTAGCACCAGGAACTCCGGGTTGTTGTTTGTCTTGCGCATCCGACTCAACAGCATCTCCAAGGCAGCCTGGTCGTCCATGCCCGACAGCACGCGACGCAGCTTCCAGATGATATCGAGTTCGGCGCGTCCCATCAGCAACTCCTCGCGGCGGGTGCCGGAGGCGTCCACATCAATGGCGGGGAAGATGCGCTTGTCGGCGAGTTGACGGCTGAGCTTGAGCTCCATGTTGCCGGT
>DBPQ01000139.1:10504-11709 GCA_002304945.1 Actinomycetales bacterium UBA1416
CCGCCGTTCTCGATGTTCCGGGCAGCACCGAAGAACTTCTTCGGCGGATACAGGGCCGCGGAGTCGACACCACCAGACAAGATACGGCCCGACGCTGGGGCGGCCAGGTTGTACGCGCGACCGAGCCGGGTGATCCCATCCAGCAGGACGACGACGTCGCGGCCCATCTCGACCAGGCGCTTGGCGCGTTCGATCGCGAGCTCCGCGATTGTGGNNCGGCGGGACGATCGAAGGTGGACGCGATGACTTCGCCGGTGGTGGTGCGCTGGAAGTCGGTGACCTCCTCGGGCCGTTCATCGACCAGGACGACCATCAGGTGCACCTCGGGGTTGTTGGTGGTGATGGCGTTCGCGATCGCCTGCAGCACCATCGTCTTGCCCGCCTTCGGCGGTGAGACGATCAGGCCGCGCTGGCCCTTACCGATCGGGCTGACCAGGTCGATGATGCGGCCGGTCATGTTCTGCTGTGTGGTCTCCATCCGCAGCCGCTGCTGCGGGTAGAGCGGCGTCAGCTTGGCGAAGTCTGGTCGGTCCCGCATGGCCTCCGGTGGCTTGCCGTTCACGGTGTCGATCCGCACCAGCGGGTTGTACTTCTCCCGGCGCTCCCCCTCTCTTGGCTGGCGGATCGCACCGGTGACGACATCGCCCTTCCGAAGCCAGTTCTTACGCACCATCGAAAGTGAGACATAGGCGTCGTCCGGGCTGGGCAGGTAACCGGTCGTACGCACGAAGGCGTAACTGTCGAGGACATCAAGGATCCCCCTCACCTCGATCAGCACGTCGTCGGCACGCACCGACTCGTCCACACGATCCATCTCGGACGAGTTCCCGGCCCTACCGCTGCGCCGGGCGCTGCGGTCGCGTTGCCGCCGATTGCGGGACCGCCGCGAAGCACCGCCACCCGGGGAGTCCTCGTCCCGGTTCTGTGCCTGCTGGGCGGGGGCCAATTGCTTGGCGGGCGCCAGCTGGCCAGCACCAGATGTTCCCGCCTCACGCTCGCGCAGCCGTTCGCGCACGGTGGGATCTTGGCTCAGGGCGTCGGGCCGAGCGCCGACATCGTCAGACCCAGTTGCCACCGGTTCTGTCGGCGACGACGGCTTCTGGTCCACGGGCTGATCATCCGCTTGGGGTTCACTGGTTGGCTGACGCCGGCTGCGGCTACGGGAGTGGCTCTCCGGCTGCTCCGGGCTCCGGGCAGGCTCGCCG
>DBPQ01000098.1:0-16423 GCA_002304945.1 Actinomycetales bacterium UBA1416
GCGGGTGTACGTCGTCTGCCCGCGGATCGACGCGTCGGAGGAGGGGGAGGACCAGGGGCCGGCCACCGTCGTCGAGACTCTCGAGGGACTGCGCGCGGAACCGGCGCTCGCCGGCGTGGCGCTGGGGATGCTGCACGGCCGGATGTCCACCGAGGCCAAGGACAGGGCCATGGAGGACTTCGCCCGGGGCGTCACCCCCCTCCTTGTGGCGACGACGGTGGTCGAGGTGGGCGTCGACGTCACGGAGGCGACCGTGATCGTCATCCTCGACGCCGACCGGTTCGGCCTCTCCCAGCTCCACCAGCTCCGTGGCCGGATCGGACGGGGAACCCGCCCCGGCATGTGCTTCGCGGTGAGCCGCCTCCTCGAGGGGGACACGGGCCGCCGTCTCGAGGCCTTCGCCGCCTCCCGCGACGGGTTCGCGCTCGCCGAGACGGACCTCGAGCTCCGGCGTGAGGGCGACGTGCTGGGCGCCGCCCAGTCGGGCACCACCTCGTCGCTGGCCAACCTCCGCGTGCTCGCCGACCGGGAGCTGATCGGCCGGGCACGGTCGCACGCCGTCGAGCTGCTCGCACGGGACCCCGAGCTCGCGGCCTCGCCCGCCCTCGCGGCGGCCCTCGACCGCCTCGAGGACTCGGGCCTCGGCGACTACATCGAGCGGGGCTGAGGTGCGGATCATCGCCGGCCGCTTCCGGGGCCACCGACTGGTGGCACCCCCCTCGGGCACCCGTCCCACCTCGGACCGCGTGCGAGAGGCGTTGTTCTCCAGCCTCGCCGCGCGCACCGACCTCGAGGGCGTCACCGTCCTCGACCTGTTCGCCGGTTCAGGCGCGCTGGGACTCGAGGCGGTCAGCAGGGGGGCGGGCCGCCTCGTCGCGGTCGATTCCTCCCGGGGGGCGATCCGGGTGCTGCGCGGGAACGCCGCCCGTCTCGGCGTCGAGGTCGAGGCGCACGCCCTGACGGTCGCCACGTTCCTCACCCGGACGGCGCCCGTCCCGTACGACCTGGTGCTCCTGGACCCGCCGTACGACCTGCCGGTCGACGACGTGCTCGAGCTGCTCCCACACGGCTGGCTGGCCCCCGGGGCCACGGTCGTCGTCGAGAGATCCAGCCGGTCACCCGACCCCGTGTTCCCCGCGGCCCTCGGGGAGGCGACCGGGCGGCACTACGGGGAGACCACGCTGTGGCTCGCGCGAGCGCCGCAGGCGGACGACTAGGCTGTGGGGCATGACGTCACTCGCCGTATGCCCCGGATCCTTCGACCCGATCACCCTTGGACACGTGGACGTGGTGAAACGGGCGCTCAGCCTCTTCGACGAGGTCATCGTCGCGGTGGCGAACAACCCCTCGAAGTCGCACATGCTCGACTCCGACCAGCGGGTCATGCTCGCCCGTCAGGCGCTGGTGGGCCTGGACGGTGTCACGGTCGAGCCGGTGAGCGGGCTGCTCGCGGACTTCTGCACGGAGCGGGGCGCACGCGCGATCGTGAAGGGGCTGCGGGGCTCCGCCGACTTCGACGACGAGATGGCGATGAGCCTGCTGAACCGCCACCTGTCCGGCGTCGAGACCGTGTTCATCATGGGGGATCCCACCCTGAACCACGTCGCCTCCTCCATGGTGAAGGAGATCGCCCGTTACGGCGGTGACGTCACCGGCCTCGTGCCCGACGCCGTCGCCCGCAGCCTCATGCGCGCCAAGGCGTGAGACCGATGACCGATCACGCGCCCAAGGGAGAATCCCTCCTCGCGATCCTCGAGGAGGTCTCGCAGCTGCTCCGCATCGCCCGGCCGATGCCCATGAGCGCCTCGGTGCTCGTGAACCGCGCGGAGGCGCTCGACCTGCTCGACGCGGCCCGCGCGGTGGTGCCGGAACAGATCGCCGAGGCGGACCAGATCGTGGCCGGAGCCCGCGAGGTGGTGGACCGGGCCGAGCGGGAGGCCGCCGCCCTGGTGGCCGCTGCAGAGGAACGCGCCGCCGTGCTCGTGGAACAGCAGAGCCTCGTGGAGGCCGCACGCGTGCGTGCCGCGGAGATCATCGCGGCCGCCGAGGAGGAGGCCCGGGGCCTCACCGACAACGCCAACGACTACTGCGACCGCCAGCTCGCCCAGCTCGAGATCGAGCTCGGCCAGATCGGCAAGCAGGTCAAGGCCGGCCGCACCGTCATCCAGGCTCGGCTCACGCCGAAGGACGACGCATGAACCGCGGTCCGCTCGTCCTCGCGATCCACGAGCTCAGCCGGCGGCCCGGCAACACCCAGGAGGTCGTGCTCGACGTGAGCGCGCCCGCGGACCTCGGCACGGGCGTGATCGGGGTGCCCGAGGGGTCGCCGGTGCACCTCGAGGCCACCCTCTCCTCCGCCCTCGACGGCGTACTCGTCACGGGGAGCGCCGCCGTCACGCTCGAGGGCGAGTGCGTCCGCTGCCTCGAACCGCTGCGGACGGAGGCCGTCGTGGAGCTCTCCGAGCTCTACCTCTATCCCGAGGCGCTGCGGCGTGCCGTCGAGGACGGCGACGAGGAGGGCGCCGAGATGTTCTCCACTGACGGCGAGCTCCTCGACCTCGAGCCCGTGCTCAGGGACTCGGTCGTGACGTCCCTGCCGTTCCGTCCCCTGTGCTCCGTCGACTGCCCGGGGCTGTGTCCCACCTGCGGGATCCCCCTGCGCGACGCGGAGCCGGGACACGCCCACGAGAGCATCGACCCTCGCCTCCGGGTGCTGGAGGGCTGGCAGGGAGACGGCGAGTGAGCCGGACGCGGGTGGAGGACGATCCGGCCCGGACGGACCTGGAGAGCCTCCTCGGCAGCCTGGGGCTCGGGATCGCGCGTCCCCTGCTCGAGCAGGCCCTCACGCACCGGTCCTTCGCCCACGAGGCGGGGGGCATCCCCACGAACGAGCGGCTGGAGTTCCTCGGGGACGCGGTGCTCGGCATCATCGTCACGGAGAACCTCTACCGCGCCCACCCCGACGTCACCGAGGGCGAGCTCGCCAGGATGCGCGCCGCCACCGTCTCCCAGCGGCCGCTCGCGGGAGTGGCACGGACGCTGGGCCTCGGGGAGTTCATCCTGCTCGGGCGCGGAGAACTGGTCACCCGCGGGCGGGAGAAGGACTCCATCCTCTCCGACACACTGGAGGCGATCATCGGCGCCGCCTACCTCGAGAACGGCCTGGAGCCGACCCGGGCGATGGTGGAACGCCTCTGCGCCCATCTCCTCACCCACGCCGCCCGTCTCTCCGCCGGACTCGACTGGAAGACGTCCCTCCAGGAGCTCGCCGCGGTCCATGCGCTGCCTGCCCCCGTCTACCGCGTCGAGGGGAGCGGACCGGACCACGACCGGACCTTCGCCGCTGAGGCCGTGGTGGGCCGGTTCGTGGGGACGGGCACGGGCTCGTCGAAGAAGATCGCCGAGCACGGGGCCGCCGAGGCCGCCTTCGAGATGATCACTGCGGCGTTCGGGTCCGATGCCTGAACTGCCCGAGGTGGAGACGATCCGCCTCGGCCTGGTCGAACACGTTCTCGGACGGACGGTCGAGGACGTCGTCGTGCACTCCGGTCGCGCCGTCCGCAAGCTCGCCGACATCGCCACACTCGTCGACCTCGTGGCCGGCGGAACCGTCCGGGAGATCGCCCGGCGGGGAAAGTTCCTCTGGCTCGTGCTCGACGACGCGCCCGACGCGCTCGTCCTCCACCTCGGGATGTCCGGGCAGCTCCTGTTCCACACGAGCCCCCCACCGGAGCTGCCCCGGCACACGGCCGTCTCGTTGCGCCTCGATCGCGGCCTGCTCCTCTTCGTGGACCAGCGCACCTTCGGCTACGTCCACCCCTCGCCCCTGCTGCCCACCGACGACGGGCTCCCGGCGGGTGCGGGAACCTCCCGTCCGGAGCTCCCGGCGCTGGCCGCCCACATCGCACGGGACCCCCTGGACCCGCACCTCGACGTCCCGGCCGTCGTCGCACGAATGGGCCGGACCTCCAGCGCCGTGAAGCGGGTCCTGCTCGACCAGCGGTTCGTGTCCGGCATCGGCAACATCTACGCCGACGAGACCCTGTGGCACGCCCGCATCCACCCGGCGACCCCGGCGAACCTCCTCCCACCGGACGCCCGCGAGCGGATCGTGCGGACGGCGGCGGAGGTCATGGGCGCGGCCGTCCTCGCCGGCGGCACCAGCTTCGACGCGCTGTACGTGAACGCCATGGGGGAGTCTGGTTACTTCGCACGGGAACTGCGCGCCTACGGGCGCACGGGTACCCCGTGCGCCCGATGTGCCACCCCCCTCGTCCGTGAGGTGATCGGAGGGCGGTCCACGCACCGCTGTCCGCGCTGCCAGATTTCTGCAACGGGCGCCCAGTGGATAGGCTCTGACCCGTGAGCACCCCTGACGAGAAGACTCGCGAGATCCGCGTGATGATCGTGGACGACCACGAGATCGTCCGGCGTGGGATCGCGGAGATCGTGGACCGGTCCGATGGCCTTGTGGTCGTGGCGGAGGCCGGCAGCGTGGCAGAGGCCCTGCGGCGCGCCGAACTGGTCCGGCCCGAGGTCGTCCTCGTCGACCTCCAGCTCCCCGACGGAACGGGCATCGACATCATCACCGCCCTCCATCGCACGCTGCCGCAGACCCACCCGATCGTGCTCACCTCCTTCGACGACGACGACGCCCTGTCCGAGGCCCTGCACGCGGGCGCGCGCGCGTTCCTCCTGAAGACGGTCCGCGGGGCCGAGATCGCCGACGTCATCAAGGCGGTCGCCGCCGGCCGTACGCTCCTCGACGAGCGCACGGTCACGCGCCGTCGCAACGACCACGGCGACCCGACCGCGCACCTCACGCCGTCGGAACGCCGCGTCCTCGAACTCATCGGCGACGGCCTGTCCAACCGCGAGATCGGCGACCGGCTCGGCGTGGCCGAGAAGACGGTGAAGAACCACATCACGTCCCTGCTCGCCAAGATGGGACTGCAGCGGCGCACCCAGGCGGCCGCATGGGTGGCCGGCCAGCGCGCCTCCAGCTGGAGGCAGTGACCCCGCGGCTCGCGCGAACTCAGACCAGCGGCACCCGCCACTCGAGCCGGCTGCCCGGCCCGCGTGCGGCTCGTTCCATCGTGAAGGTCCCGCGGTGGCGGCGGGCCCGGGCCGCCAGGTTGCCCAGCCCGGACCGGCGTGACCGGCCCGGGTCCACACCGATCCCGTCGTCCTCGACCTCGATCGTGACCGTGCCGTCTGCGCCCTGGCCGCGGACGTCCACGCGCACCTGCACGCTCGACGCGTGGGCGTGTCGCGCCGCGTTGGACAGCCCCTCCCGGACCACGGCGACCACGTCGTCGGCGATGTCCGGTTCGACCCGGGCGTCGACGCGGTCGGCGAGACCGGGATCGCTGCCGATGGCGTGCTCGTCCAGGCGGATGATGAGGGACGGGGCGAACCCGAGCGCGGTGCGGCCGATGGAGGCCTCCCGGCGGAGGCGCTCGACGAGTTGGACCGGTTCGTCCGCCTCCCGCAGGGAGTGCACGATGGCGCGGATCTGCCGGACGGACTCGTCCACCGAGTTGAGGGACCGCTCCAGGACGTCGGCGAGCTCCGCGTGACCGTCGTCGAGCAGCCGGGAGCGCGCCCCGTGGAGCTGCATCCCGGTGGCGAACAGCTGCTGGATGGCGAGGTCGTGGAGATCTCGGCCGATGCGCTGCCGCTCGGCGAGGAGGGCGGCCACGTCCTCGGCGTGACGTGCGGCGGCCAGTTCGAGGCCGAGTGCGGCCTGTTTGGCGAGCCCTTCCGCCATCGTGAGGTCGGAGGCCTCGAACTCGGCCCTGCCCTCCTCGCGCAGCAGCACGATGACGCCGAGCCCGGTTCCCCGCACCATCATCGGCGCGTACATGGCAGGCCCGAAGGGGCGCAGCTGCGGCACCCGCATCGGGTTGGCCAGGGCGAGCGAGTCGACGATCACCCCCACCCCCTCCCGGAGCACGGTCAGGGCACGGCCCTCGTGCGGGAACTCGACACCGATGAGCGAGCTCGCCAGCACGCCGTCGGCGATCTCGCAGGCCCACGCGTCACCGATGGAGGGCAGCACGATCAGGCAGGTGTCGGCGTCGGCGACCGCGCGCACCTCGTGCGCGATCATCTGGAGCGCCTCCTCCTCGTCGGTCCCCTCCAGGAGCATGGTGGTGATCCGCTGGCTGACGGCGAGCCACCGTTCCCGTGCCCGTGACTGGCCGTAGACACGCGAGTTCGCGATCGCGACCCCCGCGGCCTTGGCGAGGAGACCCACCTCGGTGACGTCCGCCTCGCCGAAGCCGCCCTCCTTGTCCGCCAGGTAGATGCGGCCGAACACCTGCTCGTTGATCCGCAGCGGCATCCCGAGGAACGAGCGCATCGGGGGATGACCCTCCGGCCAGCCGCCGAAACTGGGGTGGGCGGAGATGTCGTCGAGCACGAGGGCGCCCTCGGCGGGGATCTCACCCAGCACGCCGTGGCCGCGCGGGGGGTGTCCCATCCGCTCCTGCGCCTCGGCGCTCATGCCGTGCTGCACGAAGACGACCGTCTTGCCGAGGTGGTCGAGCACGCCCAGCGCGGCGTAGCGGGCCCCCGTGAGCTCCGCGGCGGCGTCCACGAAGTCCTGGAGCACGTCCGGCAGGTCGAGCTGGCTCGTGAGTTCGAGCGCCGCGCCCAGCAACCGGTCGTTCATGACACTCCCTCGCTCGCCGCCTCGGCGTACACGGCGTTCCGCCCCACCAGGTCCTCGTGGGTCCCACGATCCCACACGGTGGCGGGCCCGTCCCCCATGGGCTGGAGGAGCACCACCTCGTCGGCCGCCCCGAGGGCGGCGAGGTGGTGCGTCACGACGACGACGCCGCGGCCCGGCTCCCGCCGCGGCAGGTCGAGCAGGTCTTTCATGATCCGCTCGGCGGTTGCCTGGTCGAGGTGCTCGGCCGGTTCGTCGATGAGGAGCAGGGGAGCGGGGGAGGCCAGCGCCCGGGCGAGGAGGATGCGGCGGCGCTCGCCGCCGGAGACGGTCGCGCCGTCCGCGCCGAGCATGGTGTCGAGGCCCTGCGGGAGGGCGTCCAGCCAGGACGCCAGTCCGCAGCGCCGCAGCAGGTGGTCCGCCTCCTCCGCCGTGAGGTCGCCGCGGGCGACACGCAGGTTCTCGAGCACCGTGGTGGCGAAGATGTGGGCGTCCTCGGCGGTCATCGTGACGTGCCGTGCCACGGACCGGCGGGTGGCGCCCGCGACGGAGACTCCCGCGAGGTTCACCGCACCGTCCCGGGCGGGCAGGAGTCCCGCGAGGGTCGCCAGGAGGGTGGTCTTCCCGATCCCGGACGGACCCACCACCGCGATCGCCCGGCCCGGGGCCGCCGTGAGGTCGACGCCGGTGGCGACGACAGGGCCGCCCGGCCAGCCGACGGCGAGATCGCGAGCCGTGAGGACCGGTGACGCCGTCTCCGGTACCTCCTCGGTCCGGAGGTCGGGCGCCGCGGCGGCGTCCAGAAGGGCCATGACGCGTTCCGCCGCACCCGCCGATCGCACGAGCTGGACCGCGGCCGCCCCGAGGGTGGAGGTGGCCTCGAACGCGGCCAGCGGCGTGAGGACCACGACCGCGAGCTCGACGGGAGCGAGCGTGCCGCCGACGAGCGCGGGGATCCCCACGAGGATGGCTCCGAGCACGGCCAGTGCCATGGCGGCCACGTCCAGGCCGGCCGCGAGCGCCGCAGGCCGGGCAGCCCGCTCCCGGAGGCGGTCCAGCTCCGCCTCGATGCCGGCGAGATCGGTGCGGACGTCCGCGAGTCGGCCGGACACCGTGAGGTCGGCTCCGCCGTCGACCATCGTGAGGGCGGTCGCGGCGAGGGCGGCACGCTCCTCCACCTGGGCGAGCTCGGAGGCGCGGGCGGCGCGGGCGTGGAGGAGGGGGCCGAGCGTCCCCGCCAGGAGCAGGCAGGCCAGGAGGATGAGCCCGGAGGCGGGGGAGAGCCAAGCCACCACAGCCACCGTCCCGGTCCCCACCACCAGCGCGATGCCCGCGGGCAGCAGGGCCCGCACCACGAGATCCCCGATGGCGTCGACGTCCGCGCCGGTGCGCACCAGGAGGTCGCCGCGGCGCAGTCCCGCCACGGTCTCCACGGGAGAGTCCGCGAGCCGGACGTACACCTGCTCCCGGAGCGCGGCCATGCCGCGGAGCGCCACCCCGTGGGAGACGATCCGCTCGGCGTAGCGCAGCACCGACCGGGAGATGCCGAAGGTCCGGACCCCGACCGCGGCGACCGTCAGGTCGAGGACGTGCGGCATCTGGGAGGCGCGCGCGATCAGCCAGGCCGAGGTGGCGGTGAGGGCAACCGAGGACCCCAGTCCGAGCGCCCCCGTGACGACCGCGAGCCAGACCCGTGACCAGGCGAGGTCGAGGAGGCCCAGCGCGCGGGTCAGGGCCCGCCACTGGGACCGGGTGAGGAGGCTCACGGGACCGCCACCTCCCGCGCCGCGACCTCCACGACCCGGGTGGCCACGCCGATGACGGCGGGCCGGTGGGCGATCACGACGACGGTGCGCCCCTGCCGGTGCAGCTCCCGTATCGCTGCGATCACGGTCGCCTCGGTCGCGGCGTCCAGGTGCGCGGTGGGCTCGTCCAGGAGGACGAACGGGGCGTCGGAGACGAGGGCGCGGGTCAGGGCGAGGCGCTGACGCTGGCCCACGCTCAGCCCGACCCCGCCGTGGCCGACGCGGGTGTCCCAGCCGGCGGGGAGGGCGGCGGCGTCGAAGCCGGCGAGCGCGGCGGCTCGCTCCACGGCGGGGGTCACGGCGCCGGCGACGTTCTCTGCGACCGTCCCGGGCACGATGGCGGGGCGTTGCGGGACCCAGGCCACCTGCCGGTGCAGCGAGGCCGGCTCGACGTCCGCGAGGTCGGTCTCCGTCCCGTCGTGGTGCAGGAGCACCCGGCCCTCATCCGGCCGGAGCAGCGCGAGCAGCAGGAGGGCGGTCGTCGACTTGCCCGCCCCGGTCGGCCCCACCACCACGGTGATCTCGCCCGGCTCGATGACCGCGTCCAGGTGCGCGGGGGCGAGGAGCGCGCGCCCCGGGGCGCGCACGCCCACGTCCCGCAGTTCGATGCTGCTCCGCGCCAGCGGCGGGGCCGGGAGGTCCCCGTGGGTGGGTGCCGGCCGGTCGAGGACCTCGAACGCCGCCGTGGCGGCGGCGAGCCCGTTCGCGCTGGCGTGGAAGTGGGCGGCCACCTGGCGCAGCGGCTGGAGCACCTCGGGGGCGAGCATGATGGCGGCGAGGCCCGTGGTGAGGTCCAGGTCGCCATGGACGAGACGCATGCCCACGACGACGGCCACGAGGGCGACGGAGATGCTCGCGATGAACTCGAGGATCGCCCCGGAGAGGAAGGCGATCCGCAGGGCCCCCAGGGTGGTCGCGTTGTACGCGTCCGCCAGCACCCGGACGCGCCCGCCCGGTCCGTGCTCCCGCCCCAGCGCCTTCAGAGTGGCCAGACCCGCCAGGAGGTCCAGGACCTGGCCGCCGAGACGCTCCATCATGGCGAGCCGCTGCTCGGTGTGGCTCTCCGTCAGTCGGCCCACCAGCCACATGAAGAGGGGGATCAGCGGGAGCGCGAGGAGGAGGATGAGGCCGGACGTGAGGTCGATGGAGAAGACCACCGCGAGCGTCACGGGTGACAGGATCGCGGCGAGCAGGACCTGGGGCAGGTAGCGGACGAAGTAGGGGCCGAGGTCGTCGAGGCCCCGGGTCGCGAGCGTCACCACCTCGGCGGAGCGTGCGGGGTCCAGCCAGCGGGGACCCTGGGCGACCGCGTGGGCGAGGACGGAGCCGCGCAGCTCGGCGATCACCCGGGTGGCGGCACGGTGGGCGAAGCGTTCCTGGCCGATGAGGACTGCGACGCGGGTGGCGAGGACGGCACCGAGGGCGAGGATGAGGGACCGGACGTCGGCGAAGCCGGCCTCGCCGTCGATGACGGGGGAGATGACATGGGCGATGAGAAGCGCCTGGGCAACGACGAGAGCCGTCAGGACCACCCCGGCGGCAGTCGTGGTGCCGATGTAGACCCGGGCCGCCGTGGCGTGCCGGAGCAGGCGGCGGTCGAACGGCTTCATGGGCACACTCTGCCATCGGGCAGTTGGTCGGACAAAGAGCGGTGGCGGTGCGGGAATCCGCACCGCCACCGCCCCCCGTGAGAGGGTTCCGTCACCGGAGCTCGGAGAGCTCCAGGCCCGCGGGCTCGGCCGGGATCTGCTTCGTGGTGAGCCGCCGGCGGAAGATCCAGTAGGTGTACGCCTGGTAGGCGATGACCACCGGGACGATCGTCAGCGCGACGATCGTCATCACGCGCAGCGTGTAGGGGGTCGAGGAGGCCTGCGCGAGCGTCAGGGAGTACGCCTCGTCGATCGAGGACGGCATCACATAGGGGTACAGCGCCATGAAGATCCACGCGACCGCCGCGGCGATGGCCACCGAGTTCAGGACGAAGGACCAGCCCTCACGGCGTTGGCGGGTGGTGACGACCACCGCCGCGAGACAGAGGGCCGCGACCAGCAGCGGGAGCCACGCGAGCGCGCTGCGCGCGAAGGTGACCTGGCCCCAGAGCGCGAACACCGCGGTGGCGGCGAGACTGATCGGCGAGAGCGTCGCGGCGAGGCGGGCGGCCCGGTGCCGCAGGTCGCCGTCGGTCTTCAGCGCGAGGAAGATCGCGCCGGAAGTGAGGAAGAGGCTGGCCGTCACCACTCCGCCGAGCAGCGTGTACGGGGTGAGCAGCGAGAAGAAGCCTCCGGTGAGCTGGTGGGACGCGGTGCCCAGCGCGTCAGCGACTGCGTCCGGCGGTACGACGGTGCCATCCCGCTCGACGACCTCGATGCGCATACCCTGCACCAGGTTGGCGAACGCGACGCCCCACAGCACCGCCGGAACCCAGGCGGAGACGACGTGGATGGCGTCCCACCGGTTCCGCCACGCGAGGTCGGAGACCTTCGGCCGCCACTCGAGCGCGGAGATCCGCAGGATCAGCATCACGAGGATGAGGAAGAGGGCGATGTACATGCCCGAGAACATCGTGGCGTACCACTCGGGGAAGGCGGCGAAGGTGGCGCCGCCCGCGGTGAGCAGCCACACCTCGTTGCCGTCCCAGTGGGGGCCGATGGTGTTGAGCGCCACGCGGCGCTCCTGCTCGTCCCTCGGAAGGTACTTCAGCAGCATGCCGACCCCGAAGTCGAAGCCCTCGAGGACGAGATAGCCGATCCACAGGACCGCGATGAGGATGAACCAGAGCGTTGACAGTTCCATGGCCTTGACCGATCAGTAGACGAACGACATGGGCAGCTCGGCCCCGGTGGCGGAGGGCGGCATCTGGTTGGCCCTGTTGTCCACCCCTTCCCGGGTGTACCGGGCCATGAGGAGGTACCAGACCACGCCGAGCGCCCCGTAGAGCAGGGTGAAGCCGATCATCGAGGCGAGCACCGTGCCGGGGGAGACGACCGTGGAGACGCCGTCCTGCGTGAGCATGTAGACGAAGTCGACCGGGCTCGCGGGGTTCGGGTGCACCACCCAGGGCTGGCGTCCCATCTCGGTGAAGATCCATCCGAAGGAGTTGGCGAGGAACGGGGCCGGGATGGCAATCAGGCCGAGGGTCGCCAACCACGGCATCCCCAGGACCTTGTCCTTGCGCAGGTACCACAGCAGGGCGAGCGCCAGGGCCGCGGAGAAACCGGCGAAGCCGATCATCAGGCGGAAGGACCAGTACGTGACCATCAGGTTGGGGACGTACTCGACATCTGTGCCGAACTGGTCCGCGTAGAGCTCGGTCTTCTCCTCCTGCAGGTCGAGCACTCCCGGGAGCTCCGCGGTGAAGGTGTTGGTGGCCAGGAAGGAGGTGACCCCGGGGAGTTCGAGGATGGGGGTGGTGTCCCCGCAGTTGTTCGAGCCGAGCCGGCCGATCGTGAGGATCGAGAACGGCGCTCCCGCCGTCGTCTCGCACAGGGCCTCCGCCGAGGCCATCTTCATCGGCTGCTGCTCGAACATGAGCTGTGCCTGGTGGTGGCCGGTCCCGCCCACGGCGAGACCGGAGGCGATGACCGTCACCAGCCCGAACAGCAGCGCGGGGCGCCACACCGTCAGCGCCTGCGCGTGGTCCCCCTTCCGCACGGAGCGCACCATCCACCAGATCGCGATGCCGGTGACGAACGTGCCGGCCGTGAGGAAGGCAGCCGTGATGACGTGCATGAACGCGGAGACGGCCGTGGGGTTCGTGATGAGGGCGGCGAAGTTCACGAGTTCGGCGCGGCCGGTGTCCGGGTTGAACTCCGCGCCCACCGGGTGCTGCATGAAGGAGTTGGCCACGAGGATCCAGTACGCGGAGAGGTTCACCCCGATGGCGGCACACCAGATCGCCGCCAGGTGGAGCCCCTTCGGGATGCGGTTCCACCCGAAGATCCAGAGGCCGAGGAACACGGACTCGAGGAAGAACGCCGCGAGCGCCTCGATGGCCAGCGGCGCGCCGAACACGTCACCCACCATCCGGGAGTACTCCGACCAGTTCATGCCGAACTGGAACTCCTGCACGATGCCCGTCGCGACACCGAGCGCGAAGTTGATGATGAGGAGCTTGCCGAAGAACTTCGTGAGCTTCAGCCAGTGTTCCTTGCCGGTGCGGTACCAGAAGGTCTGCATGAGGGCGACGAGAGGCGTCAGCCCGATCGTCAGGGGAACCAGGATGAAGTGGTAGACGGTCGTGATGCCGAACTGCCACCGCGCGAGATCAAGTGCGTCCACCGATCGCCTTCCGCGTTGAAGGAGTTGTGCCTCCAACGCTAATTTCCGCCCATGTGCAAATGACGGGACCAATGTCCCCACGATGTGACGTCCCGTCAGGTCAGGCCGGGTGGTGTCGCCTGCGGTGCGGGGCCCGTGTGCCATAATGGCGGAGGACCGGAGGACGACACCCTCCGCCGGTCCCGGGGTGTCCACGACGCCTGATGCGCCGCCGCGAGGCGTCGCTGCAGACGGCGACGTACCCCGGCACCGAACGGTGCGACCTTGAGACTTCCGCCGACAGGCGACGACCAATGACGTGGTAGGTGCCACGGGTGTACCGCCTCCCACGGGAACGGAGCCCGACGTGGCCGATGAGATCGAAGACCGGCAGGACGAACAGGCGGCGGAGACCTCCCCCCGGAAGCGGCGTGTGAAGGCTGAGCCGCAGTTCTCGGCCACGGACGCGGGCGAGCAGGTGCCTCAGCTGAGGCTGCCTGCCGCGGCCCTCCTCTTCCAGGCGCCAGACCTTTCGGCGGCGCCGCGCCGCGCCGAGAGGCCGGCCGACCGGCAGGCCGAGAAGGCTCCCGAGAAGTCCGCGGAGCAGTCGCAGCCCGAGGAGTCCGGTGAGGACGACTCCCGGCGCCGGCGCCGTGGTGGGCGTGGGCGGCGCAAGTCCGCGGAGCCCGAGCCGAAGCAGGAGACCGCGGCCCCCGAGGCGGGCGACTCGTCCACGCAGGCGCAGGAGCCCGAGGGGCAGCAGGGTGAGGAGGGGGACGACGACACGGGGTCGCGGCGTCGTCGCAGGCGCCGCCGCACGTCCGACGCCGAGCGGGCCCGTTCCGAGGTGACCTCTGTCGAGGGCTCGACCCGCCTCGAGGCCAAGAGGCAGCGGCGCCGCGAGGGGCGTGACGCCGGCCGGCGGCGACAGGTGATCACCGAGTCGGAGTTCCTGGCCCGCCGCGAGGCGGTGGACCGCAGCATGCTCGTGCGCGAGAAGGACGGCCTCAACCAGATCGCGGTGCTGGAGGACGGCATCCTCGTCGAGCACTACGTGGCGCGGCGCACCCAGACATCCATGGTGGGCAACGTCTACCTCGGGCGCGTGCAGAACGTGCTCCCCTCCATGGAGGCGGCGTTCATCGACCTCGGCAAGGGCCGGAACGCCGTCCTGTACGCGGGCGAGGTCAACTGGGACGCCGCCGGCATGGAGGGCCAGCCGCGGCGGATCGAGCAGGCGCTCCACAGCGGGGACACGGTGCTCGTCCAGGTCACCAAGGACCCGATCGGCCACAAGGGCGCACGTCTGACCAGCCAGATCACACTTGCCGGGCGCCACCTCGTACTGGTCCCCTCCGGGGCGATGACGGGCATCTCCCGAAAGCTCCCGGAGTCGGAGCGGGCGCGCCTGAAGAAGCTGCTCAAGGAGATCGTCCCCGAGTCGGCCGGCGTGATCGTCCGGACGGCCGCCGAGGGTGCCAGCGAGGAGCAGTTGCGGGACGACGTCGCTCGCCTCGTCCGTGCGTGGGAGGACATCCAGTCCAAGGCCTCCTCCGCCAAGAGCGCGCCGCTCCTCCTCAAGGGTGAACCCGAGCTTGCCGTCCGCGTCGTGCGGGACGTCTTCAACGAGGACTTCACCGAGCTGGTCGTCTCCGGGGACGAGGCGTGGCGCACGATCTCCAGGTACGTGAAGGAGCTGTCGCCCGACCTGGCCGGCCGGCTCCGGCACTGGGTGGAGACCCGCGACATCTTCTCCGAGTACCGCATCGACGAGCAGCTCGCCAAGGGCATGGACCGCAAGGTCTGGCTGCCCTCCGGTGGGTCCCTCGTCATCGACCGCACCGAGGCGATGACGGTCATCGACGTGAACACGGGTCGCTTCACCGGCGCCGGCGGCACGCTGGAGGAGACCGTCACCAAGAACAACCTCGAGGCCGCCGAGGAGATCGTTCGCCAGCTCCGGCTGCGGGACATCGGCGGGATCATCGTGGTCGACTTCATCGACATGGTGCTCGAGTCCAACCGCGATCTCGTGCTGCGGCGGCTCGTGGAGTGCCTGGGCCGGGACCGCACCCGTCACCAGGTCGCCGAGGTGACCTCCCTCGGGCTCGTCCAGATGACGCGCAAGCGCGTCGGCCAGGGCCTCGTGGAGGCCTTCTCCGAGCCCTGCGAGCACTGCGGCGGTCGCGGCTTCATCGTGCACAGCCATCCCGTCGAGAAGGACGCGGGTGAGCCCGAGCCGGAGCAGCGCTCCTCGCGGCGGCGGGGGAGGGGCAGGCCGGAGCCGGAGGCGCCGGCCGTCGACCCGAACCGGAAGGTGGTGAAGGACGCGCTCGCGACCATCGCCGCCGCCGCGGCCTCCGCGCACGAGGTCCACGAGACGGTGCCCGACGACGTCGCCGAGGCGATCACCCAGGCGGCCACCGGCGTGGCCGAGGCGGTGTCCCAGGAGACCCCCGAGACGCCGGAGGCCACCGGGGAGGCGCAGCAGCCGCCGGAGACGGCATCCGAGGGGGACACCGACGCGGCTCCCGCGCCGGAGGCCTCCGGGAGCGCCCCCGCCCGGGCCCGCCGCGGCGGACGGCGACGGGTGGTCGCGACGCCCGAGACGGACACCTCCGACACCGGCATCATCACCCTTCCCACCCGCCAGGAGTCCTCCGGGGAGCCGGTGGTGCTGCCCCGGCGCGAGGAGGCCGACGGGGGCCGGGTGCTCGCTCCCGAGACCCTCGACACGCTCGTGTTCCCCGAGCACTCCGAGCCCGAGCGTCCGGCCCGCCGCCGGCCGCGGCGCGCCACGTCTGCGACGGTCGCCCCGGCCGGGGATCCCGGGGCGGACGACGAGCCGCCGGGTTCCCCGGAGCAGGGGTGAGGCATCCCACAGGGGGGACCGCCTCTGTGCCACCCCGGAGGTTTGCCCTGTGGTGCGCTTCGGCGTAATCTTGAACGTCGGCGCGTTCTGCGCGCCCCTCCATCGCGTGCGAATCCCCGGTCCTTCGGATCCGGCCGCGCGCTCCCGATTCGACAGAGATGAGCAGCAACGTGGTCTACGCCATCGTCAAGGCCGGCGGCCGACAGGAGAAGGTGTCCGTCGGTGACATCGTCGTCGTCAACAAGGTCGAGGGTGAGGTCGGGTCGACTGTGGAGTTCACGCCGGTCATGCTCGTCGACGGTGAGACCGTGACCACGGGCGCGGACGACCTCGCCAAGGTCACGGTGACCGCGGAGATCCAGGGGTCCGCGAAGGGCCCGAAGATCATCATCCAGAAGTACAAGAACAAGACCGGGTACAAGAAGCGTCAGGGCCACCGGCAGTCGCTCACGCGCCTCAAGGTCACCGGAATCAAGTAGTACGGCCGCAGGCCCGAGAACCAAGGAGAGAGACGACATGGCACACAAGAAGGGCGCCAGTTCCTCGCGCAACGGTCGTGACTCCAACGCCCAGCGCCTCGGCGTGAAGCGCTACGGCGGCCAGGTCGTGAAGGCGGGGGAGATCCTCGTNNCGGCAGCGCGGCACCCACTTCCACCCCGGCGTGAACGTGGGCCGCGGAGGCGACGACACGCTGTTCGCCCTCGAGGCGGGCCAGGTCCGCTTCGGCGTGCGCGGCGACCGCAAGGTCATCGACGTGGTGGCGCAGTAACGACCACATCCTCTCGGGAGGCGGGCGGCACGGCCGCCCGCCTCCCC
>DBPQ01000098.1:16470-55495 GCA_002304945.1 Actinomycetales bacterium UBA1416
GGGCAACGGCGGCAACGGCTGCGTGTCCATCCGGCGGGAGAAGTTCAAGCCCCTCGCTGGGCCGGATGGCGCCAACGGCGGGCGCGGCGGCAGCGTGATCCTCGAGGTGGATCCCCAGGAGACCACCCTGCTCGCCTTCCACCATCTCCCGCACCGGCGCGCCGAGAGCGGTACCCAGGGGATGGGGGACATGCGGCAGGGCCGCAACGGCGAGGACCTCGTGCTCCCGGTGCCCGAGGGGACGGTCGTCAAGACCGAGGACGGCGAGGTCCTCGCGGACCTCATGGGCGCGGGTTCCCGCTTCGTCGCGGCCGCGGGGGGAGCGGGCGGCCTCGGCAACGCGGCGCTCGCCTCGGATCGCCGCAAGGCGCCCGGCTTCGCCCTCCTCGGGGAGCCCGGCGAGGAGGTGCGCCTCGTCCTCGAGTTGAAGTCCGTGGCCGACGTCGCCCTGGTCGGGTTCCCGTCGGCGGGCAAGTCGTCCCTCATCGCCGCGATCTCCGCCGCCCGCCCCAAGATCGCCGACTACCCGTTCACCACGCTCGTGCCCAACCTCGGGGTCGTCCGGGCCGGCGACCACCGCTACACCGTCGCGGACGTCCCCGGGCTGATCCCCGGCGCCTCGGAGGGCAGGGGGCTCGGCCTCGAGTTCCTCCGTCACATCGAGCGCTGTGCCGTGATCGTCCACGTGCTCGACTGCGCGACCCTCGAACCGAACCGGGATCCCGTCTCCGATCTCGACGCCCTCGAGGCGGAACTCGCCGCGTACGCCGGACGACTCGAGGACGTCGGCACGGTCCCGCTCATGGAACGGCCGCGCCTGGTGGTCCTGAACAAGATCGACGTGCCCGAGGCGCGGGAGCTGGCCGAGTTCGTCGCCCCGGACCTGCGGGCGCGCGGTCTCGAGGTCCACCTCGTCTCGACGGCGTCGCACGAGGGGCTGTCCACCCTCACCTACCGTCTCGGGGAGATCGTCGCCGCCGCCCGGGCGCAGGCGGAGGCGTCCCCCATGCCCCGCGTCGTCATCCGGCCCGAGCCCGTCGACGAGGCCGGGTTCACGGTGGTCCCGCGGACCGGCCCGGAGGGGCCGTACTACCAGGTGCGCGGCACCAAGCCGGAGCGATGGGTGCGCCAGACGGACTTCGCGAACGACGAGGCGGTCGGGTACCTCGCCGACCGGCTCGCGAAGATCGGCATCGAGGAGGAGCTCTTCCGGATCGGCGCCACCCCTGGCGACACGGTGGTCATCGGGCCGGAGGATTCCGGCGTCGTCTTCGACTGGGAGCCCACCATGACCACGGGTCCCGAACTGCTCGGCCCGCGCGGGTCGGACGCCCGCTTCGAGGGGGAGCCCCGCAGCACCCGCCGGGAGAGGCGCCGCGAGTACCAGGACCGGATGGACGGCAAGGCGAGGGCCCGCGAGGAGCTGTGGACCGAACGTGAGGCCGGGATCTGGACCGATCCCGCCGAGAGCTGAACCGCACGCGATCGTCCGGCCCGTGCGTCCCACGGCGGCGGTCCCGTGAGCGGATAATGGCGGGATGAACCCGATCAACTCACGCAGCGACCTGGCGAGCGCCCGGCGCCTCGTGATCAAGGTCGGATCGTCCTCCCTCACCTCGCCGGACGGCCAGCTGGACACCGGCTACCTCACCCACCTCGTGGACACCACGGCTGCGCGACGCCTGCGCGGCCACCAGGTGGTGCTCGTGACCTCGGGCGCCATCGCCGCGGGCCTGGGGCCCGCGGGTCTCACGCGCCGGCCCCCGGACCTCGCCACCTCCCAGGCCCTGGCATCGGTGGGACAGGGCCTGCTCATCGCCGAGTACGCACGTTCCTTCGCCCGGCACGGCCTGACGGTCGGCCAGGTGCTGCTGACCGCGGAGGACCTGATACGGCCGCAGCACTACCGCAACGCGCGGCGGGCGCTCACCCGTCTCCTCGAGCTCGGCGTGGTGCCGATCGTGAACGAGAACGATGCAGTGGCGACGGACGAGATCCGCTTCGGCGACAACGACCGCCTGGCCGCACTGGTGGCGAATCTCGTGGCCGCGGAGGCGCTGGTCCTGCTGACCGACGTGGACGGGCTCTACACCGCCCGGCCGACCGAACCCGGTGCCCGCCTGGTCCCGCGCGTGCAGGAGGCGGACCAGCTCGCGGACTACGAGATCACCGGCCGAGGCTCGCAGGTCGGCACCGGCGGCATGACCACGAAGATCGACGCGGCGCTGATCGCGACCAACTCGGGCATCCCCACCCTGCTCGCCAATGCCGCGCGGATCGACGACGCGCTGCTGGGCCACGAGGTCGGCACGTGGTTCGACGTGGCGGACCACCGCAGGTCCTCCCGGCGGCTCTGGCTGGCGTGGGCGGCCCGGTCCCGGGGCCGGGTGGTCCTGGACGCAGGGGCGGTGGACGCGGTCACGCACGGGAAGCGGTCGCTGCTCGCCGCCGGGATCACGCACGTCGAGGGCGACTTCGAGGCGGGCGACGCGATCGACCTGGTGGGCCCCGACGGCAGGGTCGTGGCGCGTGGGCTCTCCGCCTACGACTCCTCCGACGTCGTCCGCATGCGGGGCCGGTCGACCGTGCAGCTCCGCGTGGAACTCGACGACTTCCATGCGCGCCCCGTCGTCCACCGGGACGACCTCGCGCCCGTCCTCGGCGGGGCGCGCCGATAGGCTGGTCCCATGGACTCAGCCATCACCTCCATCGCCCGCGCCGCCAAGGCGGCGTCCCGGTCGCTCGCGACGGCACCCCGCTCCGTCAAGGACGCGGCCCTCCTCGCGATGGCGGACGCCCTCGTCGCGCGCGGGGAGGCCGTGCTGGCCGCCAACGCCGAGGATGTGGCCCGGGCCCGCGCGGCGGGCATGAGGCCGGGGCTCGTGGACAGGCTCACCCTCACGGCGGAGCGCGTCGACGGGATCGCCGGCGCGCTGCGGGAACTCGCCGCCCTCCCGGACCCGGTGGGGGAGGTCGTCCGCGGTTCCACCCTCCCGAACGGACTGCGCCTGAAGCAGGTCCGCGTTCCCATGGGGGTGGTGGGGATGATCTACGAGGCGCGTCCCAACGTCACGGTGGACGCGGCCGGACTCGGCATCAAGTCGGGCAACGCGGTGATCCTCCGCGGCGGGTCCGCGGCCGCAGGCACCAACACAGTGATCGTGGGTGTCCTGGCCGACGCGCTGGCGACCGTGGGACTGCCCCGCGATCTCGTGCAGTCGATCGACGAGTACGGCCGCGAGGGCGCCGTCGAGCTGATGCACGCCCGCGGCCTCGTGGACGTGCTGGTACCACGGGGCGGGGCCGACCTCATCCAGACGGTCGTGCGCGAGGCCACCGTGCCCGCGATCGAGACCGGGGTCGGGAACTGCCACGTCTACGTGGACGCCTCCGCCGACCTGGAGGACGCACGCCGGATCGTGCTCAACTCGAAGGCGCAGCGCCCGGGCGTGTGCAACGCCGCGGAGACGCTCGTCGTGCACGCGGCGATCGCGGAGGCGTTCCTCCCGCTCGCGGGTCGGGACCTCGCGCAGGCCGGGGTCACGCTGCACGCCGACGACGACGCCGCCCGCCTCCTCGGCGTCCCCAGCGTGCCCGCCGAGGAGGAGGACTGGGACACCGAGTACCTCTCCCTCGATCTGGCGGTGCGCGTGGTCCCCGACCTGGACGCGGCCCTCGAGCACATCCGTGCCCACTCGACGGGGCACACGGAGGCGATCGTCACGTCGTCGCTCGCCTCCGCGAACCGGTTCACCCGGGAACTTGACGCCGCGGCGCTGATCGTCAACGCCTCCACCCGCTTCACGGACGGGGGCCAGTTCGGGCTGGGCGCCGAGATCGGGATCTCCACGCAGAAGCTCCACGCCCGCGGCCCCATGGGCCTCGCCGAGCTCACGACCACCACCTGGATCGTCGAGGGGGAGGGCCAGATCCGCGAATGAGCGCCATCTGTGCGAAACTGGCACCACGGAGTTCCACGGCCTGCGGAGGACCAGAGACATGAGGAGTTCGCTCGTCGCCCTCGAGGGCGGTCACGAGATCGTCAACCAGTTGCCGGTGCCGCCCATCATGTACGGCGTCATCGCCCTGGTCGCCCTGCTCTTCCTCCTCCTGGTGGCCCACGCGTTCCGGTCCGTCCACACCCGGCACTGATGCCCTCGGCGAGTGGCCGCCGCCGGGTGGGGGTGATGGGCGGGACGTTCGATCCCATCCACCACGGGCACCTCGTCGCGGCCAGTGAGGTCCAGGACGTATTCGACCTCGACGAGGTCGTGTTCGTGCCCACCGGCGCCCAGCCCTTCAAGCTGGACCGGGAGGTGACCTCCGTGGAGCACCGCTACCTCATGACGGTGATCGCGACGGCCTCCAATCCGCGCTTCACGGTCTCCCGGGTGGACATCGACCGGCCGGGTATCACCTACACGATCGACACGCTGCGTGACCTGCGCGCCCAGATGCCCGAGGACGAGCTGTTCTTCATCACGGGCGCCGACGCGATGAGCCAGATCCTCGAGTGGAAGAACTCCGCGGAACTGTTCGAGCTCGCGCACTTCATCGGCGTCACCCGGCCGGGGCACGCCCTCGACGACACCGGGCTGCCGGAGAGGGGCGCCTCCCTCCTCGAGGTGCCCGCGCTCGCCATCTCCTCGACCGACTGCCGGGCCCGCGTGGCCGCCGGTTCGCCCGTGTGGTACCTCGTGCCGGACGGCGTGGTCCAGTACATCGCGAAGTACGAGCTCTACCGGAGGGCAGCCACCCCGACGGGACTCCGGGGGGTGAAGGATGACCGCTGACAGGCCACTGACCCGGCGGGAGCTCCGTGAACGGGAGCGCGCCCGCGAGCGCGAGGCCGCGCCCACGCCACCGACGCGTCGAGCGCTCCGTGAGGCGGCCCGAGACGCGGACCGAGACGCGGACCGAGACGTCGTGGCGGACGCCGTGTCGACGGCGGAGCGTGCCGCCGTGCGCCGTCGCCCTGTCCAGGCGCCGACCACGACGACGGGCCTCACCGTCGTCGACGGTGCCACCGGCACCATCAGCGCCATCCCGCTCGCCTCCCCGGCCGCGGAGCCCGCACCGCAGCATCCGGAACCACGGGACGACCGTGCAGAGGCACCACCGGAACGGACCAGCGAGCCGGCCTCCACCCCGACGGTCGAGCCCGGCCCGGAACCCGCGCCGGAGACGGAGGGCGCCCTGCGCCGTCGCTCCGTGATGGGGCGGGGCGAGGAGATCGTCGTGGCTCCCGCCGTGTCCGACCGGCCGGAGCCACCGGCGGATTTGCCGTCCGAGGACGAGCCCGTCGAGCGGGTCGCCAGCCGGTCCGCCCTCGCGACGATCCTGCGCTTCCTCGTCCTGCTGGTGGCGGCCTTCGTCATCGGGGCGCTCATCTGGACGGTGGCGGAGGAGGCAGCGGCGCAGGGCGTCGTGGCCGCGATCGAGCTCCGGGGCGAGCGGTGAGCGCCTCGGAGCGGGCGGTCGAACTGGCAGGCGTCGCCGCCGGCGCGGCGAGCGCCAGGAAGGCCGAGGACATCGTGGCGCTCGACGTGTCCGAGAGGCTCGCGCTCACCGACGTCTTCGTGGTGATGTCCGGCTCGAACGAGCGGCAGGTCTCCGCGATCGTCGACGCGGTGGAGGAGAGGCTCGCCGCCGCGGGTGTGCACGCGGTGCGACGCGAGGGAAGGGGGCAGGCCCGCTGGGTGCTGCTCGACTTCGGGGAGATCGTGGTGCACGTCCAGCACGAGGAGGAACGCGAGTTCTACGCCCTCGAACGGCTCTGGCGCGACTGCCCGGTGGTGCCGCTGCCCACGGAGGACGAGTGACCGCCGGAACGGTGATCCTCTGGCGGCACGGACAGACCGACTTCAACCGGGAGTTCCGGGTGCAGGGTGGCGTGGACGTGCCGCTCAACGAGACCGGCGTCTCCCAGGCCGCCGCGAGCGCGGCGCTCCTGCACCGGTACCTCGGCACGGCTCCCGTCGCCGTCGTCAGCTCGACCCTCATGCGCGCCCGGCAGACCGCGCTCGCGCTCGCCGACGTGCTCGGCGTCGAGATCGCCGAGGACGAGCGGCTGCGCGAACGGGCGTTCGGGCTGTGGGAGGGGCTGACCCGCGACCAGATGGTGGCTGGGTGGCCGCAGGAGTACACGCTCTGGAAGTCCGGCAGCACGCCATCGGGGATCGGGATGGAGACACGAACCGCGGTGGCGGAACGCGTGGAGGCGGCCGTGCTGGAGCACGCCGGCCGCCACGCGCCGGAGATCACGCTCGTGGTGGTGAGCCACGGCTCGGCCACCTCCCAGGCTCTCGGCCGGATGTTGCGCGCACCCGGCGACGCGCCCTTCCCGGTGCGCGCCCTGGACAACGCCCACTGGTCCACCCTCCAGCACGCTCCGACCCTCACGCCGCCCTGGCGGTTGCAGGCCCACAACCTCGGGCCGCTCTGAGATCTTCACAGGGGCTTCATGGAGGCCGTCGGCGAACCTTCACGCCCGCCCTGTTCACTTCGTGTCATCACGAAGGAGGAGTCATGAGAAGGATCATCGCAACAGCCGGCGTCATGGCGATCGCGGGACTCGGGTTCGTCGGTCCTGTCGGGGCCGCGGTCGAGGTCGACCCGGACCTCGCGGAGCACCTGGAGTTCATGGTCGAGGAGGAACGCCTCGCGCACGAGCTGTACACGCTGTTCGCGCAGGAGTACCCGGAGGCGTCGATCTTCGCAAGCATCGCCCGCAGCGAGGCGCGTCACATGGACGCTGTCGCCCGGCAGCTCGACCTGCGGGGGCTGGGCGACCCGGGCGAGGGCCGCACGCCCGGCGACTACGCCGCCGACGAGCTCGACGAGCTGTACGACAGCTGGTCGGAGGAGGGGCTCGTCAACCTGGAGGCGGCGCTCCAGGTGGGCATCGACCTCGAGGAGGCGGACATCGCAGATCTCGAGGCGGCGCTCGACGACCCGGCGACCGCGCCCGTCGAGCGCGTGTTCACCGCCCTCCTTCGCGGGTCGGAGCACCACCTCGCGGCCTTCACCTCCGCGCTGGAGGACGGCGGGGACTGTGCCGGGTGCACGGGTGAGCCGAACGCGAAGGCGATGGCGAAGCGGGCGGGCGGTGCCGGGAACCCGTGGGAGGGCAACCGTGGTCACGGCAACGGCAGGGGCGACGGGTGGCCCCCGGACGCAGACCGGTACCAGAAGGGGACGCCTAGGTATCCCGCCGAGGAACCCACAGACTGAAGGTCGCGCCTCGGCCCGGTCCCTCCGACCGGGCCGTCAGGTCGCCCCCGTGGGCGCGCATCAGCTCGCGGGAGATGGTGAGGCCGATCCCCGATCCGCTGGCGCGCCCCTTGCGCGCCCGGTAGAAGCGCTCGAACACCCGCTCCACCTCCTCGCGCGAGAGGCCCACGCCCGAATCGGCGACATCGATGCGCGCCCGGCCGGCCTCGCGTCGGCCGGTCACGTGCACCCACCCGCCACGGTCGGTTGCCGCCAGCGCGTTGCCGAGCAGGTTGGTGACCACCTGCGTGATGCGGTCCGGGTCCACGACCGCCTGCAGTGGTGGCACGTCGACGGCCAGGGTGACGCCCTCGTCCTCGAACTGGGGCTGGAGCCGGGATGCGGTCGCTGCGACGAGGACGGCGATGTCGGCGGGTTCCGGCGTGAGGTCGAAGCGCCGCTCCTGTGCCTTGGCGAGCGACGAGAAGTCCTCGGCGAGCCGGCGCAGGCGGCGGGTCTCGCCGCCGAGCTCGCCGAGGCTCTCCGGCGTGACCTGGATGACGCCGTCGATCATGCCCTCGAGGGTGCCGTCGATGACGGTCAGTGGCGTGCGCATCTCGTGGGCGACGTCGGCGATGAGCTGGACGCGGGTGCGTTCGATCTGCGCCAGCCGCTCGGCCATGGTGTTGACGTCCGTGGCGAGTTCCGCGAGTTCCGTCTCCGTTGGAGTTTCCACCGTGGCGTCGTAGTTCCCCGCGGCGATGTGGCGGGTGGCGAGGCGGATCTGGGTGATCGGCCGGAGGAGGCGGCGGGAGGACAGCCATCCGATCACGACGGCGATTCCCACCCCGATCAGCCCACCGACCAGCGCGCCCGTCGTGATCGCGCCGGTGACCGTGGCCCGCAGCCCCGCCCCCCGCATCTGGGAGGGACCGCGGGCGACCTGCTGGTCGAAGAGCGCGGGGACGAGGAGCCGGATCACGACGTAGAAGGCGAGGAGGGAGAGGGCGGCGACCACCACGTGGCTCAGCACCGTCCGGGTCGTCAGCCGGTTCACGTGCTCGCCTCGCGCCCGGCGAACTTGTAGCCCACCGAACGCACGGTCGCGATGAAGCGTGGCTCGTCGGCCGAATCGCCCAGCTTCCTGCGGAGGGCGCGGATGTGGACGTCCACGACCCGCTCGTCGCCGAAGAAGTCCGAGCCCCACACCTTCTCCAGCAGCTGGCTCCGGGAGAACACCCGGCCCGGCTCGTCGGCGAGCGCGAGCAGCAGGTCGAACTCCAGGGCGGAGAGCTGGACCGGGACGTCGCCCTGGGCGACCTCCCGGCGTCGCGGGTCGATGGTCAACCCGTGGAACCGCAACGGAGGTGCCGCCGTCACAGGCGTCGTCGCGGCCACGGGTGCGGTGCGGCGCAGCACCGCGGCGACGCGCGCGACGACCTCGCGCGGGGAGAAGGGCTTCGTCACGTAGTCGTCCGCCCCGACCGACAGTCCGATGATCTTGTCCATCTCCTCGGCGCGAGCGGTGACGAGGAGCGTCGGCACGTCCGCGACCATGCGCATCTGGCGGAGCACCTCGAGCCCGTCGACGTCCGGCAGCCCGATGTCGAGGAGTACGAGATCCGGGGGGCCGGCGCGGAACCGCTCGAGCGCCTCCCGGCCGTCGGCGGCCTCGACGGCGACGTGTCCGCTCGCCCGCAGGAAGGACACCAGGACGCGCCGGATTCCCGGCTCGTCGTCGACGACGAGGATGGTACTCATGGGTCACCTCCGGTCCCAGCGTATCCGTGCAGGAGCACCCGGCGAGCGGCGCACGCCACACCGGCAGGATTTGTCCCCGCGCGGCCCGGGCACTAGAGTTGAGCGTGCTCTCACGGGGCTATGGCGCAGTTGGTAGCGCGCCTCCATGGCATGGAGGAGGTCAGGGGTTCGAATCCCCTTAGCTCCACCCAAAGTGTCTTACGGGAACACGCGACATCTGAAGATGTGGAGTGTTCCCGTTTGGCTTCCTTGCCTCCGGTCGTCTCGTGAAGGGTGGTTGCGAACGGTTCGGCGAGGCGTGGGCGTAGCCGCTCGTCCTCGGTGATCTCCAAGCGCGTGTAGAACGCTTGGTTCGCCAGTCTCCTGTTCCCGGCGTCGGAGTGGACGTAGGCCCGGTGTGCATTGGTGAGGAGCCGCAGGCTGTCGTGGAGGAACGCGCGACCGCCGGTGTGCTGCTCATCGTGCTCCCGCAGGCGCTGCTCGATGTCCGCGAGCCCGGCACGGATGCGGTCTTGGTGCCGCTTGAGCGTGGGTAGATCAATGGCGTCGGCAAAGTGCGCGGCGAGCAGCTTGTCACTCTCTGCTTCGAGGCGCGCCCGGTCTGTGGTGAGGTCGGCGAACTCCTGGTCTCTTCCTGCGCTGCGCTTGTCGAACGCGGCATCGACCTCGGCGGCCAGGTGGCGGTAGTCGTCCTCGCTGATCGTGATGGCAGCGTAGGAGTCCTCGACCAGACGTTCGGCAACCTGCACGGGCACCGCCCTGCGGGTGCAGGTGGTCTTCTTCGCAGCCCTGCCGGAGCAGACGAAGTAGGCGTAGGTGGTTCCTCTCGGGTTCGTCGCGAAGTCCAGCAGCATCCGCGACCCGCAGCTGCCGCAGTGCAGCAGCCCTTTCAGATGGTGGGCGTGCTGGACGTGTCGAGTTGCGTGCGCGTTGCGCGCCGTCAACAGCGACTGCACCTGATCGAAGAGCGCTGGCTCCACGATGGGCTCGTGTGCGCCGGGATGCAGTGCACCCTTGTAGCGGATAACGCCTGCGTAGTACGGGTTCGTCAGCAGCTTGTAGAGCGTGTTCTTCCCCAGCGGCTTCGACGGACGCTTCGGCGTAGCCACAGTCACCAGGCCACGTGCGGTGAGATCGCGCAGGAGGCCGGTCACGGAGGTCTCACCCTCGGCATAGGTCTCGAACGCCCAGGTGATGAGTTGCGCACGCTCGGGATCGACCTCGACCGTGCGTATCTCGCGGCCCTGCTCGTCGGTGCGGCGCACGTTCAGGTAACCGATGGGTGCCCGCATCGGAGTGCCGCCTTGAGCGACCTTCTGCGACAGCCCCTTGGTGACTTCGGTGGCGAGGTTGCGGCTGTAGAACTCTGCAATGGACGACATGATGCCGTGGACGAGCATTCCTGATGGCGTTTGGTCGATGCTCTCGGTTGCGGAGACGAGGGTAACCCCGGCGGCGAGGAGTGCTTCGTGAATCTTTACGTCGTCGGCACGGTTGCGGGCGAGTCGGTCGAGCTTGTGCACGATGCAGAACTGCACCCGCGACGCGGTGATGAACGCCAGCATGTCCTGCAACCCGTCACGATCCGCAGTCCGCGCCGATTCCCCGGCGTCAATGAACTCGCGGGCGATGCGTGCGCCGAGTTCATTGGCCTTCCGTGCGTTGGCCTCGCGCTGGGCCGGGATTGAGAATCCCTCGTCGGTGCCGCCGCGCTCGGCCTGCTCTCGCGTCGACACACGGAGGTACGAGACGGCCAGGAGCGCGGGTGTGTCGGCGGCCCGCTCAGAAGTTGTGGTGTCGAGTGTCGCGGTGCTCATGATGGGCCTCCTTGCCGTTGGTTACGTCTCTGACTCATCGGTGCTGTTTGACGGTCCCGCAAATCTTGCGGGACCGCGCTCTGGACTGACGATCTGCTGGATGCTTTCGGGAACGGGGAGCCCGCAGGGGTCTGGCTCGCCGTCCAGCCAGGCACTGTGCCGAGCCTCGGCGATGTTCAGGACCCACTCGATGAGCTTGCCCAGATCAGGCTCGTTTCGCCGCATCACCCGTAGGCGCAGATGCCGATCCTTAATCTTCATGCCAGGTAGGTGCGCAGCACTTCCCAAAACGCTGGCACCGGACCGAATTTCTGCCCTTCACCGAGGCCCTAATCCAGATGACACGCCTCTTGCAGATCAAGGACCGTACTACTCCGTATGGAATTGTCTTGGGTTCAGACTACGCCTCTTCACGATCTGGGAACAGGTAGAACGCGATCTTCGGCAATCTGACCAGCCCGCGCCCGAGCGATGCCGTGAACAGTTCCTCCGCGAGGTGTTCGAACTCGGGAGCAAGGAAGCTGGCGGCTGCGTCAGCAACCTCAGGGTCTTCGTTGGGGTCGTCGACGCGGAGCATCACCACGATCGCCGCGCGGATGTCGTCGCACCAGTCCTGCGTCGCTTGCGCGAGCGGCTTGATCGCCCCGGCCACACCGTCAGCCATCAGCCGGATCAGAGCCTGACCTTCGCGACGGTCGAATAGACGGTCAAGCGCTGCAACGATGTGCTCATGCACCGCATCGACCTCGGCACCTTGAGGTGTGGGGGTGCCGTCGAGGAAGGCGAGGGTGCTGGCCCGCATATGGCTGATCGCATCCAGAGCGAGGCCCTCCTTCCCCTTGCCGGGGAAGTGGTGGTACATGCTGCCCTGTCCGATACCGGAGCGTTGCTGGATCATCACCGGGCTCGTCGCCTCGAACCCGCGCTCCGACAGCAACGTGCATGTTGCGGCCACAAGCTTCTGCTTCGAGTCATACGCCGGACGACCCGGACCCCGTCGCTGCTCCACCACCCTGATCACTCCTCGCCACCGAGCGGCACCTCTCGCCGCGCCACCTGATTCCATACAGAGTAGTACGGACCTCTATCTGCCAGACGCGTGCTCTGGCGGATCCGAGTGCGTCTGGTTGAGGAAATCCGGGACCAGGCGCCGAGGCATGGAGTGCACCCTGCGTGCGGCCGAGGTGTTGTCAGTGGTCCCAGATACGATGAGAGGGTGTTGGCGACAGACCTCCTGGGCATCGCCGAGGTTGAGCGAGTCGCTGCCCTCGGCGAGCTTGACGCGCGCACGCAGAGTGACCTAGGTCAGTTCTTCACCCCTGCGGCGGCGGCTCAACTGATTGCATCCCTACCGAGCCTGCCCTCAAGCGGCACGCTTCGGGTGCTTGATCCTGGAGCGGGCTCCGGGGTGCTCACCGCGGGCCTGGTGAGTCGAGTGTTAGTTGAACGACCCGAACTTTCAGTAGAGATCGTCGCGGTTGAACGCGATCCTGCCGTCCTGCCGCACCTTCGGGCAACCCTTGCCGAATGCGAACGCGCTGGGGAAGGCCGAGTAGTGGCAGAGGCTGTAGAGGCCGACTTCATTCTCGACACCACTGGATTGGATGCCGCACTCAATCTGGAAGCACAGTTCGATCTAGTGATCGAGAACCCGCCTTACGGCAAGCTGGCCGTGTCAAGCACACACCGAACCGCCATGCGTGCCGCTGGAGTCGATGCTCCGAACCTCTACGCTGCGTTCCTTGCTCTGTCTGTCGCAGCACTGCGGACCGGTGGGCAGATCGTCGCGATCACACCCCGGTCGTTCTTCAACGGACCGTACTTCGGCGCGTTCCGCTCCCACTTGCTCGACTCGATTGCGCTCGACCGGGTACATGTCTTCGACTCCCGCTCCACCGTGTTCGCCGACACGGGTGTGCTTCAGGAGAACGTCATCTTCTCCGGAACCCGCGGGGCTGCTCCCGGTGTCGTTGAGCTTTCGGTGAGCCGCGACCACACCGACGACATCGTCTCGCGCGTCGTACCCTACGACGATGTTGTCTTCCCAGACGACCCCAACCGATTCATCCGGGTGGCGACCGACGCAGACGACACGAGGGTTGCCGAGCAGGTGCTGTCGCAGCCCTGCGCACTGACCGATCTTGGCGTACAGGTGTCGACCGGCCGAGTGGTGGACTTCCGTTCACGCCATGCACTGAGCGGCGTTGAACTGCCTGAGGCGGTTCCGCTGATCTATCCCGGCAATCTCCGTGACGGCGGAGTGCTCTGGCCGCGACCAATCCGCAAGCCTCAGTGGTTCCAACCGACCAGTGACAAGGATCGGGCAATGCTTCTGCCCGAGGGGTGGTACACCGTCGTCAAACGGTTCAGTGCAAAGGAAGAACGCCGACGGATCGTGGCATCAGTCTGGTCGCCCAGCGACAACCCTGGTGAAGTGGCCTTCGAGAACCACCTCAACGTGTTCCACATCGGAGGTCGCGGGCTGGACGAAGACCTCGCCAGAGGCATCTCGGTCTGGCTCAACTCGTCGGTAATCGACAAGTTCTTCCGTACCTTCTCGGGCCACACTCAGGTCAACGCCACCGATCTCCGTACCCTGCGGTTCCCAAGCGTCGAGACTCTGCGTTTCCTCGGGCGGAACGCCGTCGTGTCGCAGGTCGAGGTCGACTCTCTTGTGAAGAAGTTGATCGCCGCATGAGCGAGCTCACCGACGCCGCATACGAACGAGTCGAGGATGCCCGCATCATCCTGGAGACGCTCGGCATGGATGCGGAGCGCAGTAACGAGCGTTCCGCGCTCGTGCTCCTGGCCCTCCTGCGGCTAACACCCGATGAGCCATGGGCAGAGGCAGCCAACCCGATGCTCGGAACACGAGCGGTCATGGACTTCATCCGCGACGAGTACGGCAAGGACTACGCGCCGAACACTCGCGAGACCGTCCGCCGGTTCACACTCCACCAGTTCGTGGAAGCACAACTCGTCGTCCAGAACCCGGACGAGCCGCAACGCCCAGTGAACTCACCCAAGTGGAACTATCAGGTCACAGCCGAGGCACTGGACGTTTTGCGCGTTTACGGCACCGACAGTTGGCAGTCTGCAACCGACCGGTACCTTGCTGACCTTCCAGGACTCAAGGCTCGCTACGCGGCTGCCCGCGAGATGAATCGCATCCCGCTGACCCTCCCGGATGGCTCGATCTTCACTCTGACACCCGGCGGGCAGAACGTGCTTCTCAAGGCGATGGTCGAAGACTTCTGCCCTCGCTTCACACCCGGTGGGCAAGTGCTCTATATCGGCGACGCGGGCGACAAGTGGGCACTCTTCGAACGAGAGGCCCTGTCCTCACTCAACGTTGAGGTCGACGAGCACGGCAAGATGCCCGACCTCGTCATCTACCTCCCTAATCGCAACTGGCTCGTGCTCCTGGAAGCGGCAAGCTCACACGGGCCGGTCGACTCGAAACGCCAAGCCGAACTCGCCGACCTGTTCGCACAGTCAACGGCAGGCCTCGTCTACGTCTCATGCTTCCCCGACCGGGCTGAGTTCCGCAAGTACGTCGACAAGATCGCCTGGGAATCCGAAGTCTGGTGCGCCGACCACCCCACGCACATGATCCACTACAACGGCGAACGCTTCCTCGGCCCGTACGCCTGACCTCTGGTCGCATACACCTGGGCCAGGCGCGACCCGTCGCATGAGTGGCCGTGCGACACGCTGGAAACAACCTCGCGGCACCCTCCTCCTTGTAGGATATTCTGCTTCCGAGACATAGCATCAAGGAGGAACCAGTGATCCCTATCAAGACATCCGTTGAAGACATCCAGAAGGTTCTCGGATACCTGGCACGCCAGGTCGGGTGGGTTGAGAGCGCGAAGGCAGAGAAGGCGCTCGGTACGCTCGACGATCGCAAGGTGTCCGCGATGGTCGAGTTTGGCCTGATCCTCCGCGACGGAGGGAACTTGAAGGTGACCCCTCGTGGCCAGCTGTTCAGTTCCGGCAAGCAGACTGAGGCTCTCCGTGAGGTGCTGAATGACGTGGAGTTGTACCGTGCCACGCTTGAGTGGGCGCACTACGGCGGAAAGTCAGAGGTCACGGCCACCGAGGTAGGGCAGTACTGGGAGTCCTCACACGCAGACACTCTCGGGAGTCTCCGCGGGACGACGCTCAAGGACGGTGCCGTCTGCTTCGGGCGCGTCGTTGCTGGCGCTGGGCTAGGTGCTTTCACCCTGGGTAGGGGCGGCAAGGAAACGAGAATCACTCTGCTTACCACCGAGATTGACGATCTTGTCAACGGTGCTTCCGCCGCCGTATCAGACACTCAAGATCAGTCCGCACCGAACGCTACTGGCGTTGCGGCGCCAACAACGGAGGCAGTCGCGACTTACACCCCTGCGGTCAGTCATGCGCAAGTGGCACACACGTCTCCTGTGTCGGTAACAACGAGTCCGAGCGTGCATGTGAACGTCGAGATTCATATTGCGGCAGATGCCACGGCGGACACCGTTCGGGAAATCTTCAAGAACATGGCTCGGTATGTGCTTGACAAGCCAGTGACAGATGACATCGACTGAGAAACAGGACCTCGCCCGGATCGATAGGCTTCGGCATTTTCAGGACTCCTACCGCATCCCGATAACGAACATCGCCAGGCAAGCGCCTGCCGAGGCGCTTCACTCGCTTCGCGTGGCGACCGCCGCAGCGCCAGAGGGGTATCGGAGATACTTGGATGAGGCTGTTGACTGCTACGAGGCAGGAGCGTACCGAGGAGCAGTTCTGATGGTTTGGGCAGCGACTATCGAGCACATTTACTCCGCTGTTGAACGCAAGGCCTCGGGATTCAATACACTCGAAGCTGCAAATGTGGTCAGGTTTGGCACGTCGAACGCCTACCGCCTCATTCGAAAGAAGAACGACCTCCTGTACCTGAACGACAAGAACTTCCTTCTCCTTTGCGAGGACGTCGGCGTCTTCAACAAGAACGCCCGCAAGCTTCTTGAAGACAAACTTGACACGAGAAACCGGTGCGGCCACCCCACTGGCTATGTACTAGGCAGGGAGGAAGCGGTGGTCTTCATCGAGAGCCTCATAAACAACATCATCAATGACGCGATGATGGACTGGGTCTAGCGGCATGCTCCAGCCGCCCGGATTGGCTCGCAGTAGTCCGTGGAGCCTTGGCCCAGACTGTGCCGCGACGGATGCCGAAACGGCGGGCGAGCTCGTTAACGCTGACCCCAGCCGCGCGGGCTGTTCGCATAGCGTCCACTTCCTCGTCCGTGAGCCGTGTTCGAGGTCGTTTCTTTGGTTCCGCCGAGGCACCGATCAGCGGGTCGTCGGCCTCGCCCACGCGCTCGACATGCCCACGAACGTCTTGATTCCACGCGGAAACGAGCCTCTCAACCCGTGGTCGTCTGTTCCCGCAACGCTCCATTGCCTCCACCCCTTCGGGCTCGTTCCCAATAAGCCCGACTACTCGGGCCGTGATGTCACGTCGGTGATGTCACCGATGATCCCCGCCGCCGACTTCGGCCACGCGAAGTACCGGAACGCCATGTTGATCATCGTCTGGATCCGGTTGCGCCCCCCGAGCAGCGCGAGCAGGTGGACGCCCACCCACAGCGACCAGGCCGGGAATCCGTCCACCGCGATCCCGGGAGGGATCTGGGCCACGGCCGCATTCCTGCCGATGGTCGCCATCGTGCCCTTGTCCCGGTACGCGAAGGGCTCGATCGACTCGCCGGCATCGCTGGCGATGATGTGGCGGGCGGCGTGATCTCCCATCTGCAGGGCGGGCTGGGCGAGCTGGGGTTGCGGATCGTCCGGGTTCAGGGCGCAGTCGCCGACGGCGTACACGTCCTCGTGTCCCACCACGCGCAGGTCCGGACCCACCAGGATGCGGCCGCCGCGCCCCTGGGGGAGTCCCCAGCGCGAGACGACCTCGTGCGCGCCGACGCCGGATGCCCAGATGACCACGTCGGTGTCGAGCACCCCACCGTCCGCGAACTCGAGCGCATCCGCCCGCACGGCCCGCACGGCCGTCCTGAGCCGCACGTCGACCCCCCGCTTGCGCAGTTCCCGGAGGGTGTAGCGCTGCAGTTTCCCGGCGAAGGGAGCCAGGACCGTGTCCGACATCTCCACGAGGACGACGCGGAAGTTGTCCTGGTGGAGTTCGGGGTAGACGACCGGGAGGGCCTCGGACTTCATCTCCGCGAGCGAGCCGGCCATCTCGACGCCGGTCGCCCCGCCGCCCACCACGGCCACCGTGAACCGCCGGTCCGGGTCCTTCGATGCGGTGAGGTGTTCCAGTCCGGAGAAGATCAGGTCGCGCACCTTGAGGGCCTCGGCGCGCGTGTAGATGGTCCGGGCGTTCTCGGCAGCCCCGGGGATGCCGAAGAAGTTCGCGCCCACACCCTGGGCGAGCACGAGCTTGTCATAGGGGAGTGGAGCGCCGCGGCTGACCACCACCTGCTTCGCCTCGGTGTCGATACCCGTCACGGTCGCACGCCGGAAGGCGCCGGTGCCCTCGCCCCTGGTGCTGACGTAGCGCCGCAGGGAGTAGGTGATGTCGCCGGGGTTCAGTCCGCCGGTGGCCACCTGGTAGAGGAGTGGTTGGAAAGTGGTGTACGGGTGCCGGTCCACGAGCGTGACGTCGTACCCCGCTCGCATCAGCACTCGGAAGGCATGGAGCCCCCCGAACCCACCGCCGACGATGACCACGCGTGATCTGCCCATGGATGCTCGCTCTCTGGTGTGACGTGTGTCCCATGGTACCGAGGGGAATATCTCGCCGGCGGAGGTGTTGTCATACCCGTGGGGGTATGAATCCGACCCGCCCCCGAGGAGAGACATGAGCACCATTGCACTGACCGAGGAAAACTTCGTCAGCACGATCGAGGACAACTCGATCGTCCTGATCGACTTCTGGGCCGAGTGGTGTGCCCCGTGCCGCATGTTCGGCCCCGTCTTCGAGCAGTCCTCGGAGCAGCACGACGACATCGTGTTCGCCAAGGTGGACACCGAGGCGCAGCAGAACCTCGCCGGCGCGATGGGCATCACCTCGATCCCGACCCTCATGGCATTCCGCGAGGGTATCGGCGTGTTCGCCCAGCCCGGGGCCATGCAGTCGGCCAGCCTGGAGAAGCTCATCGAGGCGATCCGCGACCTTGACATGGACGAGGTGCGCGCCCAGATCGAGCAGCAGCAGAAGGACGCCGCGACCAACTGACGGCGTGCGGAAGGGCCCGGCCCCGCGGGGCCGGGCCCTTCCGCGTGTCCGGCTGTCAGGCGGCTCCGAGCACGTGCCGCAGCGCGTCCTCGAGGGTGGGCTGGCGGAACTCGTACCCGCTGCCCTCCGCCTTCGCGGAGCTGACCCGCTGGCTCGCGAGCGCGAGTTGGTCCGCGCCCTCGGAACCGAGCAGCAGCCTGGGCCCGAACGCCGGGACCGGCACCAGCGCCGGCCGGCGCAGCACGGACCCCAGGGTGGCGGCGAACTCGCGGGCCGTCACGGGGACCGGTCCCACCGCGTTGACCGGGCCCGTCACGGTGCCGGACAGCACGGCGTGCGCGTACAGGCCCACGACGTCGTCGATGGAGATCCAGCTCTGCCACGAGGTGCCGTCCCCGAGGGGCCCGCCCACGCCGGCCCGGAACAGCGGCAGCTGCTGGGCGAGTGCGCCGCCCCGCGGGGTCAGCACGATCCCGGTCCGGACGTTGACCACCCTCAGCCCCGCCTCCGCCGCGGGCGCGGTGGCTGCCTCCCAGTCGACGCAGACGGAGGCGAGGAAGTCGTCTCCGGGGTCGTCCGACTCGCGGACCCACCCCTGCCGGTCGGCCCCGTAGTAGCCGATCCCCGACGCCGCCACGAGGGTGCGTGGCCCGCCCAGGCGGGCGAGCACCTCGGCGAGCCGCGCCGTCGGACCGATGCGGGACTCGCGGACCTCCCGCTTGTGCGCCTCGGTGAACCGCGAGCCAATGGGCTTTCCCGCGAGGTGGACGACGACGTCGGTCTCCGCGAGGGCGCGTTCATCGATCCAGCCCGTACCCGGGTCCCACGCGATGGCACCACCGCGCGGACGGCGATCCCGCACGATCGGGACCACCACGTGCCCCAGCGAGCGCAGGAAGGCGTCGAGCTCGCGCCCGATCATCCCGGTGGAACCGGACATGGCGACCCGGAGCGGGGTCGGGTCATGCGTGGCCGCGAACTCGAGGTCGTCGAGCAACTGGCGGTGCCGGTAGGCGAACATCCGCTTCAGCTGGGCCTTCACGATCGGAACGCCCACCGTGCGCGCCGGACCGACGGCGATCCGGGGGAGGTCGAAGCTCACGTCGTCGCGGACGCGGGTGGAGCCGCCGAGGTCCTCGAAGCGGTGGTGGTGCACCCAGTTCGGGAGGGGCCCGCGGACCGCCCTGTCGGAGAACGACTCCGGCGGGCGGTGGTCGAAGTGCTCCGCCACCCAGCGGTTGAGCGGGGGAGGGGCACCGTTGAGCAGCAGTTCGGCGCGGGAGCCGTCGCGCAGCCCGTTCGTCGGCTCCCGCCCCACCTCCGCCATGAACGGGGGGGTGAGCCGGCGGATCGCGCCCGGCCGCTCGTGCCAGGCGAAGACGACATCACGGGGATGGGGGACGGTCTGGTCGAAGCGACAGGAAATCACTGGTCCTCCTCAGTCCAGAGTGTGGCATCACTGCTGGGCGTAGTCGACCCAGATCGCGGCATCGGAGTCGACGCTGAGGGACATGAGGACCTCGCCCACGCTCCCGTCGGTGAACTCGGCGGCCGCGGTGCACTCGAGTACGAGGTACTGCTCGCCCTCCGGGGGAAGGGCGGTGACGGGTTGGTGGTCGGCGACCGTGACCGGCGCACCCGCCCATCCCGCGAGGGGGAGGTCGCCGTACTCGCGGGCGAGCGAGGCCGTCGCGGTGGCGACGTCGTCGCAGTCGTGGAGGGGGAGGACGGGATCGCCGCCCTCGGTGGGAGCGACGACGGGCTCGACGGCACCGTTCCCCAACGCGGCGACGGTGGTACTCGCCCCCGCCCAGGTGACGAGCACGATCCCGAGCAGGCCGAGGCCGACGGCGGACGCCGCGGCCCGTGTGGAGCGCGGCGGACGGGCGTCGACCGGGCGGACGACCGTGCGGGAGTCCACCCACGGTGCCAGCGGGATGTCAGGCAGGTCGTTGCGGACGTGGGCGGTCCACGCCCTGCCGTCGTGGAATCGTTCGACTCCGGGCCGCTGCGGGTCGTCGTACCAGCCCGGTGAGACGCTCACGAGAGCGCGGCGGCGACGGCGAGCCGCAACGCGAGGTCGAAGTTCGACTCGCGCTCCTCCGCCGTCATGTCGTCCGAGTGGTCGAGGAGGTGGTCGGAGACGGTGAGCACGGTCAGGGCCTCACGCCCGAACTCCGCCGCCACGCCGTACATCGCGGCGGCCTCCATGTCGACGCCGAGCACGCCGTAGCGGGCCAGGTTCTCCGTGAGGCCCGGGACCTCCAGGTAGAAGTGGTCACGGGAGACGATCGTGCCGACGTGCACCCGGTCGCCCTCGCCGGCGGCGGCGACGGCGGCGCGCGCCAGCCCGAAGGACGCCACTGCCGAGAAGTTGATCCCCGGGATGCGGTGCTGGTTCATCGCGGAGTCGGTGTGCGCGCCGGTGGCCACGATGACGTCGCCCACCTGCACGTGGTGGGCGATTCCCCCGGTCGTGCCGACGCGGATCACCCGCTGGACGTCGAAGAAGCGGAACAGTTCGGTCACGTAGATGGTGGCCGAGGGTTGACCCATTCCCGAGCCCATCACGGACAGCGGCCTGCCCTCGTACGTCCCCGTGAAGCCGAGCATGCCCCTCACGTCGGTCACCAGGCGAGCGTCCGGCAGCAGCTTCTCGGCGATCCGCTGGGCCCGTCTCGGGTCCCCGGGCATCAGGACGGCGGGTGCGAAATCGCCCGCCTCCGCGGCGATGTGGGGTGTTGCCATGGCTGCTTCCCTTCGTCAGGGACTCTCGCCACTGCCCGGGTGGCGTGTGGGAGGATTCCTGTGCCGACAATTCTCCCGGGAGCGCTCCCGATGCGCCAGCGGGACTGGGAAGGGAATCCATGCACGCAGTCCGCCTCGTCGCCTTCGACCTCGACGACACGCTCGCCCCCTCGAAGTCCGCGATCCCGCCCGAGATGGCCGCTGCCCTGCGCGCGCTCCTCCGGGTCGCCGAGGTGTGCGTCATCTCGGGCGGGCAGTGGCTGCAGTTCGAGACGCAGGTGATCGCCCACCTGGGGGCGGACGACGAGGAGGCCGCGCGGCTGCACATCATGCCCACCTGTGGGACCCGCTACCTCCGCCACACCTCCGGCAACTGGGAGAACGTCTACGAGCACCTGTTGCCCGACGCCGTCAGGACGCGGGTGAAGACGCTGCTGGCCCGGGAGGCCCGCGCGCTCGGTCTCTGGGAGGACGAGGTGTGGGGCGAGGTGATCGAGGACAGGGGCTCCCAGATCACCTTCTCCGCCCTCGGCCAGCGTGCTCCGCTGGCCGAGAAGCGGGCGTGGGACCCCTCCGGCCGGAAGCGCATCGCGCTCACCCACGCCCTCGCTCCCCACCTCCCCGACCTCGAGGTGAGGGCCGGCGGGTCCACCTCGGTGGACATCACTCCGGCGGGCGTGGACAAGGCGTACGGCATCCGCGCCCTGTCCGAACGCACCGGCATCCCGCTGGAGGAGATGGTGTTCGTCGGCGACCGCCTCGACCCGGACGGCAACGACTACCCCGTGAAGGCGCTCGGCGTGCGGTGCATCGAGACGACAGGCCCGGAGCAGACCGTCGGGATCATCGCCGCGCTGGTCGCGGAGATCGAGGGGCGGGCATGAGGCACGCGAGTGGGCGGAGGCGGCGGACGCTGCTCGCGGGCGCGGTCGCAGCCCTCGTCGTCGTGGCCGCCGCGGTGGCGGCCTGGTTCCTGTGGTCGCCCGGTGCCGGCGCCGCCCGTGGGGTGGAGGTCATGCCCGTGCTCGAGCCGGCCACCCTGTCCGTCGCGCCCGGTGATGTCGTCACCCTCGCCGGCGGCGGCGTCACCGATGCGTCGTTCCAGCTCTCGCAGGCCCTGTGGTCGAGCGCTCCCGTCGTCGCGCTGGCGACGGAGGACACGCTCGCGGAGGTCAGCGCGGCCACCGCCGGACTGTCCCTCCCGCTCCTCGTCGTGCCGGGCGACCCCGGCGAGGAGGACACCGCCAGGCTGGCGTCCGAACTGGAGCGGCTCGGCACCCGGGCCGTGACGCAGGCCGGCGTCACGCTGCCCGCCGGGATCGACGTCGAGCACCTGCGGGCCTCCCACCTCAAGCGCCCCGGGGACGCCGGGGTCACGCCCCACCTGCTCGTCGGGGACGCCGCCACCCGCGACCTCGCGGAGGCGGTCCTGAGCCCCGTGGCGGGTGCGGCGGACATCGCCGCGGAGGACCCTCGTGGCGCCGTCGACGTGATCCGGGCCATCGCGGAGGACCCAGAGGCGGCGCTGGTGGTCATGGGGGACTTCGCCGACGAGGACTACCGGTGGAAGCTCGAGACCGTCCTGACCGGGGTGGAACTGCCCGGCGGCGGCCAGCTCGCCGCCCCCGGCAAGCTGTACGTCGCCCTGTACGGCCACCCCGGCTCCTCGGCGCTCGGCGTCCTCGGGGAACAGGGGGTCGAGGCGACCATTGAGCGCGCCCGGGCCCACGCCGCCCCCTACGAGGCGCTCACGGACATGACGGTGGTGCCATCCCTCGAGATCATCGCCACCATCGCCTCCGCCGGCGCGGGGCCCGACGGCAACTACTCCGCGGAGGCCGAGATCGCGACCCTGCGCCCCCTCGTCGACGCCGCCGCCGAGAACGGGCTCTACGTGGTCCTCGACCTCCAACCCGGTCGCACCGACTTCCTCACCCAGGCGAAGCTCTACGAGGAACTCCTCCGCGAGCCGCACGTGGGACTGGCGCTCGACCCCGAATGGCGCCTGAAGCCCAACCAGGTCCACCTCCGCCAGATCGGCTCCGTCGCGATCGACGAGGTCAACGAGGTGGCGAACTGGCTCGCCGACCTCACCCGCGAGCACCTGCTCCCGCAGAAGGTCCTCATCCTCCACTCCTTCCGCATCTCCATGACCCCGGACCTCGACCGCCTGGACACCTCCCGGGACGAACTCGCCATCGTCATGCACGTCGACGGCCAGGGAGCCCAGGGTGCGAAGCAGGAGACGTGGCGCGCGCTGCACGACTACGCGCCCGACATGCCCTTCTGGGGGTGGAAGAACTTCTACGACGAGGACAGCCCCGCCATGCTCACCCCTGAGCAGACGATGGCGAACGTGAACCCCACCCCCGTGTTCGTCTCCTACCAGTGACCGGGCGCGGCGCGGGTGGTGCAGGCGCCCCCGGCGTGCTGGAATTGGGCCATGACAGCGAGCCCCACGCCCCGTCCCGCCGAGAAGCCGGCACAGTCCGGTAATCCGGTGCCGCCCGAGAAGCAGTCGCAGAAGGAGCGCCCGGCTCCGACCGGCAGGGCGGTGCAGGCGGGCAACCCGACGGGATGGGTCGGCCTCGCCGTGGCCGTCGTCGTCACCTTCATGCAGGCGGCCTTCAACTACACGATCCCGGGCGTCAACGCGGCTGACAGCCCGGCGCGCTCCGTGCTCCTCTTCCTCTCCCTGATCGGCGGCGTGGTCGCGGCGGTGCTCGGCGTGGTCGCCCTCGCCTCGCGACGCTCCCCGAAGTGGCCCGGCGTCGCCGCGCTTGCCGTGGGGCTGAACGTGTTCCTCGTCACCGTGGCGGCCTGGGTCGGATCGCTCGTCTCCGAGGCCTGATGTCCCCACCCCGGGGGTCACTGCTCCGTTACGCCGCGTTCGCGGCGCTGGTCCTCGTGCTCTCCGTCCTCTTCGGCGTGACGACGGCGCGGGCGGAGTCCACTCTGGGCCCCCATCGGGCGTCCTTCGCCGTCGAGGTGTCCGGAGCGGTCCTCCTCGACCTCGGGCCGCTCGGCGCCATCCACCTGGACTCGCCTCTCGAGCCGCTCGGCGTGCGGGTGGTGGTGCACGAGATCCCGTCGGCGGGTCTCGGTGCCGACGTCTTCGAGGGTCTCGGTGCCGACGCGGTCGCCTACGCGCAGCTGGTCTCCCAGCCGCGCGCCGCCCTGACACCGGCACTCGACGCGCTCGTCTTCGACGCGCTCGGCCGCGCCGCGATCCTCGCGGGGGTGGGCCTCGCCGTCATCGCGCTGCTCCGCGGCACCGGAAGCACCTTGACGGCCAGCCCCCGAGCCGTGTTGGCCGCCGCAGCGGTGTCCGTGGGCGTGCTCAGCGTGGGCGTGTACCCGACGGTTTCGCGCGTGGACGCCCCGGCATCGCGCCCCGCTGTCCTCGCGGGCACCGCGTTCGCGGACGTGCGGGTCTCCGGACGGCTCTCCGACCTCGTCGACACGTGGGGTCCGATGGTTCTGGAGGCGTACGAGGAGACCGAGGCGTTCTACGACGGCATCGCCGCGAGCGTGGCGGCCGACTTCCGTGCCGCCGTCGCCCAGCCCGCCCCGCGGTCCGGGTGGGACCTGCCCGCCCCGCCCGACGACGACGCCCTCACGACCGCGGTCCTCGTGTCCGACCTGCACTGCAACGTCTCGATGGGCCGGGTGGTCGCCGCGCTGGTGGAGGCGAGCGGTGCGGAGCTGATCCTGAACGGGGGGGACAGCGTCGTCTCGGGCACGGCGGCGGAGGCCTTCTGCGTCAACGCCTTCGCCGAGGAGTTCACCGTGCCCGTCGTGGTGGCGGACGGCAACCACGACTCCGTGACGACGGCCGCGCAGGAGGAGGCGGCGGGGTGGACCGTGCTGCGCGGTGAACCGATCGAGGCCGCCGGGCTCACGATCCTCGGTGACACCGACCCCACGCTCACCGCGATCGGCTCGGGAACGGTGCCCGAACGGGACGAGACGGTCGCGGGTCTCGGTGTCCGCCTCGGCCGGACCGCCTGCGACGTGGGCGGTGTCGACGTGCTCCTGGTCCACAACCCGATCGCGGCGCACCCGGCCGCCCGCGACGGGTGTGCACGGCTCACCCTGTCCGGCCACCTGCACCGCCAGGTCGGCCCCGAGGAGACGAACGCCGGGGGGTGGACGTACGTGTCGTCGTCGTCCGGGGGTGGCAACTACGGGGGCCGCACGATCGGGTCGCTCCAGACGTCCGCGGACCTCACCGTCCTGCGGTTCGCCGAGGGGGAGCCACTCGACATGAGCGTGGTGACTGTCGGTGCGGACGGTGTGGTTACAGTGACTCCATGGCGCGCTTTCGAGACGACGAGGTCGACCCCGTCGACGAGCTCGACGAACTCCTGACCGAGGACGAGATCCTGCTCGAGGAGCAGGAACTCGAGAAGCTGGACAAGGCACGTCCCACCCGCCTGCAGCGCGCCGGTGGTGCACCGCGCCCGTTCTCGTGGCTGCTCGTGGCCGCCGGCCTGGTGGGCATGTGGGCGTCGGTGGAACTGGTGCGCGCCGAGCTGATCTGGCGTGAGGATCCCCTCGCGGCCCTCGGGTGCGACATCAACCCGGTGATCGGGTGCAGCACCTTCCTCGGCACCCCCCAGGGGAGCCTGTTCCTCGACATCCCCAACGCTCTGCTCGGAACGGCGGCGTTCGGGACGCTCGTGGGGGTTGGGCTCATGTTCGCGGCGGGCGGGCGGGTGCGCCGCTGGCTGTGGTGGGTGCTGTCCGGGGTGGTGCTCGCCGGGCTCCTCCTGGTGGTGTGGCTGGTCCACCAGTCGGTGACCGTGCTCGGCTCCCTGTGCCCCTACTGCGTCGTGACCTGGCTGGTGGTCATCGTGGTCGCCGTGCACCTGCTCGCCCGCGCCGCCCAGGCGGGGCACCTCCCCGTCACGGAACGCCTCGCCCGCACCCTCGTCACCGAGCGCTGGCTCATCGTGGCCGGCGCCTACGCGGTGCTGCTCGTCATCGCGATCGTGGCGTTCTGGGACAAGTGGCTGCTGGTGTTCGGGCTGTAGTCAGCCTGGCGAGGAGATCGACGGCGGCACACGATCCCCGTGGCCCAGCTCACGGAGCGCCCCACGCACCCTCTCCGCGTCGGCCGCAAGCTGCTCCGCCGGTACGCTCCTGGCGTTCGCGAAGGTGAGGGCGGCCTCGCTCCACGCGGGCAGGACGTGCAGGTGGGTGTGGGGCACCTCGAAGCCGGCGACGATGAGGGCCGCGCGGGGGGCGTCGAAGGCACGTTGCTGCGCGAGCCCGATGTGCTTGGCGACGACGATCAGGTGGGCGAGGACGTCGTCCTCCACGTGGGTGAACTGGTCCACCTCCACCCGGGGGACCACGAGCATGTGACCCGGGGTGATCGGCTCGATGGTCGCGAAGGCGACGCACACGTCGTCCGCCCACACGAAGGTGCCGGGGATCGTGCCGTCGATGATGAGGGAGAACACGGAACTCATGCCCCCATCATGCCCGGCAGGGACGCCCGGCGTGGACGGTGGCAGGGCCACGGGGATGCGATGCGGTAGGCTGCGGGGCATGACCGGACTGCTCCTTCGCTAGCCGCGCGCCACGCGCGGCGGAACCTCCCTTGCCGGGAGGTTTTTTCATGCCCGGGGCACCCAAGGAGGACACGATGACTGAGGACACCACGCCCGCCCACCGCTACACCGCGGCCCTCGCGGAGGACATCGAGCGCCGGTGGCAGGACCGCTGGGACGCCGAGGGCACCTTCGCCGCGGACAACCCGGCCGGGACGCTGGCCGGGCCGCGTGCACGGGCGGAGAAGTTCTACCTCCTCGACATGTTCCCCTACCCGTCCGGCAAGGGCCTCCACGTCGGCCATCCGCTGGGCTACATCGCGACCGACGTCGTCGGCCGCTTCGAACGCATGCGGGGGCGGAACGTCCTCCACACCCTCGGGTACGACGCCTTCGGGCTGCCCGCGGAGCAGTACGCGGTGCAGACGGGGCAGCACCCGCGGGTCACCACCGAGGAGAACATCGCCACCATGCGGCGCCAGCTGCGCCGCCTCGGCCTGGCGCACGACCAGCGGCGGAGCTTCTCCACCACCGACCCGGACTACGTGCGGTGGACCCAGTGGATCTTCTCCCAGATCTTCGAGGCGTGGTACGACCCGGGGGCCCCCGGCCGGGACGGCGGGACGGGCCGGGCCCGGCCGATCGCCGAGCTCGTGGCCCAGTTCGAGTCCGGCGAGCGCGCCGTTCCCGGCGGTGGTGCGTGGACGGAGCTCACGGCCCGCGAGCGCGCCGCCGTCCTGGACGGCTTCCGCCTGGCCTACCTCTCCGAGGCGCCGGTGAACTGGTGCCCCGGACTCGGCACCGTGCTGGCCAACGAGGAGGTCACCAACGAGGGACGGTCCGAGCGGGGCAACTACCCGGTCTTCAAGCGGAACCTCTCGCAGTGGATGATGCGGATCACCGCCTATGCCGACCGGCTCATCGCCGACCTGGACACCATCGACTGGCCCGAGAAGGTCCGCCTCATGCAGCGCAACTGGATCGGCCGCTCCGAGGGCGCCTGGGTGGACTTCACCGTCCCGGGGCTGGAGGAGCCCCTCACCGTGTTCACCACCCGGCCCGACACGCTCTTCGGCGCGACCTTCATGGTGGTCTCGCCCGAGCACCCGCTGGTGACCGGGGAAACGTCGCTGGTGCCCGCCGAGTGGCCGGAGGGCACCGCGGGGGAGTGGACCGGGGGAGCGGCCACCCCGCGCGACGCCGTCGCCGCCTACCAGGCCCGGGCAGCGGCAGAGACCGACGAGGAGCGCACGGACGAGACCCGTCCGAAGACGGGCGTCTTCACGGGGCTGTTCGCCACGAACCCCGTCAACGGCGAGCCCGTGCCGGTCTTCACTGCCGACTACGTCCTGATGGGGTACGGCACCGGCGCGATCATGGCGGTCCCGTCCGGTGACCAGCGCGACCACGACTTCGCCTCGAAGTACGGCCTTCCGATCGTCGCGACCATCCTCCCGGAGGAGGGGCACGACGTGCAGGAGTCCGCGTGGACGGGTGACGGCGTCGTCGTCAACTCGGCCAACGACGAGATCTCCCTCGACGGCCTCGGCAAGGACGAGGCGAAGGCCCGCATCACCGCCTGGCTGGAGGAGAGGGGCCTCGGGCGCGGCGCGGTCACGTACCGCCTGCGCGACTGGCTGTTCTCCCGGCAGCGCTACTGGGGCGAGCCGTTCCCGGTGGTGTACGACGACGACGGTGTCGCCCACGTCCTGCCGGACGCGATGCTGCCCGTCGACCTGCCGGAGGTTCCCGACTTCTCTCCCCGCACCTACGCCGCCGACGACGCCGCCTCCAACCCCGAGCCGCCGCTCGGGCGCGTGGACGACTGGGTGAACGTCGAGCTGGACCTCGGTGACGGGCCCCGGCACTACCAGCGGGACACGAACACCATGCCGCAGTGGGCGGGATCCTGCTGGTACGAGCTGCGCTACCTCGACCCGGACAACGACACGGCGTTCGTGGACCCCGAGGTCGAGCGGTACTGGATGGGCCCCCGCACCCCCGGCGGCTCGGGCGGCACGGACCTGTACGTCGGCGGGGTGGAGCACGCGGTGCTCCACCTGCTGTACGCGCGCTTCTGGCACAAGGTCCTCTTCGACCTCGGCCACCTGAGCTCCTCCGAGCCGTTCCACAAGCTCTTCAACCAGGGCTACATCCAGGCCTATGCGTACGTGGACGCCCGCGGCCAGTACGTGGAGGCCAGCAGGGTCGAGGGCGACGAGCAGGGAGGCTTCACCTTCGAGGGCCAACCCGTCACCCGCGAGTACGGCAAGATGGGCAAGTCCCTGAAGAACATGGTGACGCCCGACGACATGTACGACGCCTACGGGGCCGACACCTTCCGCGTCTACGAGATGTCGATGGGGCCCCTCGACGTCTCGCGGCCGTGGGAGACGCGTGCCGTCGTGGGTTCGCAGCGCTTCCTCCAGCGGCTGTGGCGGAACGTGGTGGACGAGGAGACCGGTGCGGTCACCGTCACCGACGAGCCGCTCGACGACGTCACCGCCCGCCTGCTCGCCCGAACGATCGCGGACGTCGGCGAGGAGATGGCCGCGATGCGCATCAACACCGCCATCGCGAAGCTCATCGTGCTGAACAACCACCTGACGGCGCGCGGCTCCGTACCCCGGGCCGCGGTCGAGCCGCTGGTGCTGATGGTGGCCCCGGTGGCCCCGCACATCGCCGAGGAGCTGTGGAGCAGGCTAGGGCACGCGCAGTCGCTCGCGTGGGAGCCCTTCCCGGTGGCGGACGAGGCGCTGCTCGTGGAGGAGACCACCACGTGCGTGGTGCAGGTCGCGGGCAAGGTGCGTGACCGCCTCGAGGTGCCGGTCGCCATCGGCGAGGACGAGTTGCGCGAGCGGGCGCTCACCGCCCCCGGCGTCGTCCGCACCCTGGCGGGCCGGGGGGTCCGCACGGTCGTCGTGCGGGCGCCCCGACTCGTGAACGTCGTACCTGCCTGAGCTACCGCCGGCGGGTCCCGAAGATCGTCCGGGTGATCTCGCGGCCCGCCGTGCGCAGCGCGCTGCTCAACAGGGAGTCCAGCTGCTTCTGGCGGGCCGCACGACGGCGGTCCTCCTCCTTCTCGGCGGCCGCCCGCTCACGCTCCAGGCGCTTCTCCTCCTCGGCACGCTCCTTCGCGAGCTGCTCCTCGAGCTCGGCGAGCTCCTCGGCCCGCTGCTCCTCGAGCTCCCGCCGCTCGGCCGCCGCCCGCTGCTGCTCCATCCGCGTGGTCAGCATCTCATAGGCCGACTCGCCGTCGACGGCGTCGCGGTACCGTGGGAGCAGCGTCGAGGCGGCGACGACGGCGTCCACCCGGGCAGCCGTCGCGGTGCCCATGCTCGCCTGTGGGGCGCGCAGGCGCGTGGCCGCCACCGGGCTCGGGGCGCCCTTCTCGGAGAGCACCGTCACCACCGCCTCGCCGGTGCCCAGCGTGGTCAGGACCTCCTCGAGGTCGTACGGGGAGTTGGGGAAGGTCTTGACGGACTGCTTCAGCCGTTCGGCGTCCTTCGGGGTGTAGGCCCGCAGGGCGTGCTGCACCCGGGAGCCGAGCTGGGCGAGGACGTCCTCCGGGACATCCTTGGGGGTCTGGGTCACGAAGAACACCCCGACGCCCTTGGACCGGATCAGGCGGACGGTCTGTACCACCTGGGCCAGGAACTCCTTGGAGGCGTCGTTGAACAGCAGGTGGGCCTCGTCGAAGAAGAACACCAGCCGGGGCTTCTCCGCGTCCCCAACTTCGGGAAGCTCGCCGAAGAGGTCGGCGAGCAGCCACATCACGAACGTCGAGAAGAGCGCCGGCTGGCCGGAGAGCTCGGGGAGCTCGAGGCTCGAGATGATGCCCCGGCCGTCCGCCGTGGTACGCATCAGGTCCGCGGTGTCGAAGGCGGGTTCCCCGAAGAATGCGTCCGCTCCCTGGGCCTGCAGGGCCGCGATCTCCCGCAGGATGACCCCGGCCGTGGCCGTGGAGATCCCGCCGATCTGCTTCAGTTCCGGCTTGCCGTCGTCGCTGGTGAGGTAGGAGATGACCGAGCGCAGGTCCTTGAGGTCGAGCAGGGCGAGGCCCTGGGTGTCGGCCCAGTGGAAGATCAGCGCCAGGGAGGACTCCTGCGTGTCGTTCAGGCCGAGCACCTTGGACAGCAGCAGCGGGCCGAAGTCGGTGACGGTGGTGCGGATGGGAACCCCGCGGCCCGCGCCGCCGAGGCTGAGGAGCTCGAGCGGGAACGCTTCCGGCTCCCAGTCCTGGCCGAGCGGGCCGGTGCGGGCGAGCAGCTTCTCCGAGGAGGTCCCCGGCTCCGCGAGCCCGGTGAGGTCCCCCTTGATGTCCGTGAGGAACACCGGCACTCCTGCCGCCGAGAGCCCCTCGGCCATCAACTGCAGGGTGCGGGTCTTGCCGGTGCCGGTGGCGCCGGCGACGAGGCCGTGACGGTTCAGCATCCGCAGGGGGATGGCCACCTGGGCGAGCGGCTCCGGGTCCCCGTCGACGAGCAGGGCCCCCAGCGGGAGGGAGGCGCCCTCGTGGGTGTAGCCGGCCGCGACGTCGGCGGCGTGGCCCTCGAGGGGGGCAGCCGCACCGTCACCGCCGGGCACGTCCGGCGCCGCCTCGCCGGCCGGCGCCCCCTCCTGTGCCTCTGGTGCCGCACCGTCGTCTCCACCGGCCATGGCGGCCTCGAGGGCGGCCTGCGCTGCTGCCGCGCGCGCGGCAGCAGCCTCCGCCTCCTTCTGCGCTGCCTCCGCGGCGGCTCGCGCCGCCTCTGCCTTGAGCTGGGCGATCTCCGGTGACGTCATGATTCGATCCTAGGATGCGTAGCCTGTTCCCATGGGCCTGACGCGGATCGCACTCGTGACCGACTCCACGTGGTCCCTGCCCCCTGAGCTGGCCGAGGAGATGGGGATCCGGGTCCTCCCCCTGCACGTCAACGCCGGCCGGACTGCCCTCGTCGACCGGGCGGAGGACATGGACCGCATCCTCCGCCTCCTCCGCACGACGGCGCTCACCACCTCCCAGCCGACCCCCGGTGAGGTTCGGGACCTCCTCCACTCCCTCGCCGACGGGGGCGCCGAGGGGATCGTCTGCGTCCACCTCTCGGACCGGCTCTCCGGCACTGTCGCCTCGGTGCGCGGCGTCGCCGAGGAGGTCGCCGCCGACCGTCACCTCCCCATCGAGGTGGTGGACACGCGCACGGTCGCCGGCGCACTCGGGTACGCGGTGGCGGTCGCGGGCGCAAGCCTGGCCGCGGGAGATCCCATGGCGACGGCGGTCGCGCGCGCCCGCGAGTGTGCCACCAGCTCCCGGGTCTTCCTGTCCGTGGCGGACCTCGGACATCTCCACCGGGGCGGCCGGCTCCGGGGGCCCCAGCTGGTGCTCGGCACGGCACTCGGCATCAAGCCCGTCCTCACCGTCCGGGACGGTGAGATCCGCCTGCTGGAGTCCGTGCGCGGGACGGCGCGAGCTCATCAGCGGCTCGTGGCGCTCGCGCTGCGGGCGGCCCGGTCGGGCAGCGCCCGGGATCCGCGACGGCGTATCAGCGTCGCCGTCCACCACGTGGATGCGCGGCAGGCCGCCGAGCGGGTGGCCGCCCGTGTCGCGGAGGAGGCGGTGACCGCGGGAGTCGAGATCGATCGGTTGGACGTCACGCCGATGGCCGGAGTCCTGGCGGTGCACGCCGGTCCGGAGGCCCTCGCCGTCGCCATGGCGCGGACGGGCGGCCTCATCCACAGCTGACCGGGGTGCGGCGCTCTCCACAGGATGCGGAACGCGTACTGCCGGCCATCCCACGCCACCCCTAGCCTCGGGCGCGTGGTCCCCCAGCACCGTGCCGTCCGCCCCGGCCTCCCGCGCGCCGCTGCGCTCACCCTGTCCCTCCTCGTGCTCGCCGTGGCCGCCCTCGTCTCCGCATGGGCGTGGTTCGGCGCCCGGGGAGAGGTCGTCGCGCTCCCTCCCACCGCGTCCGCGACGCCCACGCCCACGCCTGACCCGGGCGGTGACGCGACGCCGGAGGTCACCCCCGCAGGGACGGCGACCGTGCACGTGACCGGAGCGGTGACGGTCCCCGGCGTGTACGTGCTCACCCTCGGAGCCCGAGTGGACGACGCGATCGCCGCAGCGGGTGGGCTCACCGCAGACGCGGACGAGTCGGCCCTCAACCGTGCCCAGGTGCTCACCGACGCCCAGCAGGTGTACGTCCCGGTCGAGGGAGAGGCCCCCGCACCCGCCGCCGGAGCGGGTGCCGGAGCGGCGCCGTCGGGCACGATCAATCTCAACACGGCGAGCGCGGCCGAGCTGGAGGAACTCCCCGGAGTCGGGCCGGCGCTCGCCGGCGAGATCGTCACCTGGCGGCAGACGCGTGGGCCGTTCTCCAGCGTCGAGGACCTCGACGACGTTCCCGGCATCGGCCCGGCCGTCCTCGAGAAGGTGCGCGCCCGGGTGACCGTGTGAGGCATGACGCCCGGCTCGTCCCCGCGGCGCTGGCCGGCTGGGCGGGGGCGGCCGCAGCGCTGCTCGGTGGGTCCTCCCTGGCCGTGCCGGGTGTGGTGGTCGCCGTCGCCGCCGGCGCGGCGCTCGTGCTGGCCGCGCGGGTGGGGTACCTCCGGGCTCGCCCGTCCGTCGCGCTCCAGGCCCTGCTCTGTGCCGCCGTGGCGATCGCGGTCGTCCTCAGCGCGCGAGCCCAACTCGCGGCCCGGCTCTCCGGGGAGTTCGAGGCGTTGCGGAGCGAGAGGAGCGAGATCGTCGCGACGGCGGTGGCGCTCTCCGACGCCCGGGCCCTCGGTCCGTCGTCCCGCAGCGCCGCGATGGTGTCCCTGCGGCTGGAGTCGGTCGCGGCCCCCGCAGCGGTGCCTGTGCGCTCGATCGCGCGCGTGACGGCGCTGGGAGACGTCGTCGGGGTACGGCGTGGCGACCGCGTCGGCGTCACCGGTGAACTCGCCGCGCTGCCGGCACACGAGGACTCGCAGGCGCTCCTGCTGGACGCCGCCGTCGACGCCCGGGCGTCCCCGCCCGGGATCGCGGGCGCGCTGCAGGGGGTGCGTGCGTCGTTCCTGTCCGTCACGGCCACGCTCGGGCCTCAGGGTCGGGGACTCGTCCCCGGCATCACCATCGGGGACGACTCGGCACTGCCGGCCACCCTGCTCGAGGCGATGCGCCGCACCTCGCTCGGTCACCTGACCGCGGTCTCCGGCGCGCACATCGCGCTCGTTCTCGGCGCGGTCGGGGTCCTCGCGGCCCGGGCACCCACGCGGCTCCGGTCGGCGTTGCTCGCGATCGCGCTCGCCGCCCTCGTCGCGCTGGTCGGCCCGGAGGAGTCGGTGGTCCGGGCCGCGGCCATGGGCTGCGCGGCCGTCGTCGCGATGCTGCGCGGCCGGCCTCCGAAGGCCCTGCCGGCCCTGGCGACCGGGATGGTGGCCCTTCTCATCCTCGACCCGTGGCTCGCGTTCTCCTTCGGGTTCGCGCTGTCCGTCAGTGCGACCGCGGCTCTCATCCTGCTGGCGCCCCTCCTCGGGGCTCGCCTGGATCGGCTGCTCGAGCGCGCCGGCGCGCGCCCTGGTCGCACCGTCTCCGCCGTCCTCGCCGCACCGCTGGCCGCCCATCTCGCGTGCGCGCCGATCATCGTGCTGTTCAATCCCACCGTGAGCCTGTCCGGCGTGCTCGCGAACGCGGTCGCAGCGCCCGCCGTGGCTCCCGCCACCCTGCTCGGCCTGGGAGCCGTCCTGGTGACGCCGCTGTCGCTGCCGGCCGCCACCTGGCTCGCGCGCGCGGCGGAGGTGTTCACCGGGTGGATCGCGGGCACCGCGATGGTGGTGTCCAGGCTGCCCGCCAGTTCGGTGCCGTGGCCCGAGGGGGCGCGCGGCGCCCTCGCGCTCGCCGTCGTGCACCTCGTGGCCGCCCTGGTCCTCCTGATCCCGGCGCGCCGGGTGGCACCGTGGGTGCGCCCACGGCCTCTGCTGGCGCTGGTGCTGGCCGTGGCGGCGCTGGGAACGGGAATGGCGCTCCTGGCGCGGCGCGACGACTGGACGGTCTACCAGTGCGACGTGGGACAGGGCTCGGCACTCCTCGTCCGGTCCGGCCCACGATCGGCGGTCATGGTGGACGTGGGCCCCGAGGACGGGCGCTCCCAGGACTGCCTCACCGCCGCTGGCATCCTCCACCTGGATCTCCTCGTCCTCACCCATCCGCACGCCGACCACGTGGCCAACCTTCCGGCGGTCCTGGCCGCGGTGCGCGTGGATGAGGTGATCGTCTCCCCGGCGGGAGAGCCGTTCGACGCCGTCCGCCGGGTGGAGGGCGAGCTGGCCTTCGCCGGCCTCACACCGCAGCGGGGTGTGGCGGGCGACCGTGGCCGTGCGGGGAACGTGGAGTGGGAGGTGCTCTGGCCGTCGGCACGGCCGGGGACCGTGGATGCGAACGACCTGTCGGTCGCCGTCCTGCTGACCTCACCGGGGGGCCGCGTCCTCGCCCTCGGGGACCTGCAGCGCGGGGGACAGGAGGGACTGGCGCAGGCCGTCGCGGCGTGCGGGACGCCATGCCGGGGACTCGAGGTCGTCGCCATGGCTCATCACGGGTCCCGGGATCAGGATCCGGCACTGGCTGCCCTCCTCGACCCGGCGATCACGCTCATCTCCGTGGGGGAGGACAACCCGTACGGCCATCCCACGCCCGAGGCGATCGCCCTCTACGGGGACCTCGGCAGCCGGATCTGGCGCAGCGACAAGCATGGGACCGTCCGGGTCCTCCTGGGCGATGGTCATGCCGTGGTGGAGGCCGGCCGACCGACCGGATCGTAGGCCGGCGACGCGCGTGGGGGTGGGACGTGGGAGGCTGGGTGGGTGAGCAGATCCCTGTCCTGGGAGGCCGCCGAACTCGGGCCGGTCGTCCTCGTCCGCGACGGCGAGCCCGTCCTCGGCGACCGTGTCCTCGCCGCCCTGCTCGTTCAGGCGCGCGCCGTCGACCCCGAGGTCGAGGTGTCCCGGCTCGCGGCCGCCACCTACGAGGCCGGCCAGCTCACGTGGCTCGCCAGTCCCTCCCTCTTCGGGGAGCGCCGTCTCGTGATCGTGGAGGGTGCGGAGGCGATGAACGACTCGTTCCTCACCGAGTGCCTCGCCTACCTCGAGGCACCGGCGGACGACGTGTGGCTCGTGGTGCGCCACGGTGGCGGGAACCGGGGGAAGCGGTTGCTGGACGCGCTTGGACGGACGGGCACCGTGGTGGCCTGCGAGGCGGTGAAACGGGAGTCCGACAAGGTCGAGTTCGTCCGGGGGGACTTCCGGCGGGCGGGTCGGCGCATCGACCAGGAGGCCGTCCAGGCCCTCGTCGACGCCGTGGGGTCGGACCTGCGCGAACTCGACGCTGCTGTGCGGCAGTTGCTCGCGGACACCACCGGTGTCGTCACCGCCGCCACCGTCAACCGGTACCACGCGGGGCGGGTGGAGGCGAGCGGCTTCCGCGTCGCCGATGCCGCACTCGCCGGGGACGCCGCCACGGCCATCACCCTGGCGCGGCACGCGATCGCGACCGGCACGCCGGCGGTGCCGCTGGTCGCCGCGCTGGCGGCGAAGCTCCGTACCCTCGCCAAGGTCGGGGCGATGCGGGGCCGCTCCCTGTCCGCGGCGGACATCGGGCTCGCGCCCTGGCAGGTGCAGCGCGCCGAGCGGGAGCTGCGCGGATGGCGTCCGGAGTCCCTCGCCGAGGCCATCAGTGCGGTCGCTCGCGCGGATGAGGAGGTCAAGGGGCTGAGCCGGGACCCCGACTTCGCCATCGAGCGGGCGCTGCTGCGCGTCGTCGCAGCCCGCAACGCCACCTGAGACGTACGACGACGAGGGCGCCGAGTCACTCGGCGCCCTCGTCATCCCTGACGGTGTCAGGCCAGCTTGTTGACCTGCCTGGCCAGCTTCGACTTGCGGTTGGCGGCCTGGTTGCGGTGGATGACACCCTTCGAGACGGCCTTGTCGAGCTTGCGGCCCGCCTTCTCGAGGGCTGCGGTGGCTGTCTCCCTGTCACCGGCCTCGATCGCCTCACGCACCTTGCGCACGTACGTCTTGAGCTCGCTCTTGACGGCCTTGTTGCGCTGGCGCGCCTTCTCGTTGGTGCGGATCCGCTTGATCTGCGACTTGATGTTTGCCACGAAATGGACTTTCTGGTTCGTTCGCTTGCGCGAGCCTGTGGTGGTCGTTCGAGGGAACGTCAGCAGCGGGAGACGGTGGCGTGGGGATGCCGGTGCGAAGCCGCTGACTTGGTGCCCGCCCGACCGAGCAGGAACCCAACGGTCGAGTTTACCAACAACGGGGACCCCGGCGAACCCGGGGGAGGAGTGCCCGGGGTGAGCCCTGCCTCACATCGTGGCGTGGACCTCCCGGACCCGGGCCACGACCGCACGGAAGATCCGCTCGTCGAGGACCCCACCCTCGCGGCGGACGTCGTCCGGGCTGACGCGCAGCAACCGGTCGAGGCGTACCTCGGACGGGCGACGCCGGGAGTCCCAGTCGCCCGTCCCGATGTCCATCCAGTGGCGTCCCCAGCGGGCCTCGTCGGCCGCGTCCTCGTCGTGGTCCTGCGACGTCAGCTGGGCCACGACGACGTCGGCGCCCGCCCGGGCGAGCACCAGCACGGGCCGGTCCTTGCCCCGGGTGGGGTCGTCCTCATAGGGCACCCAGGTCCACACGACCTCGCCGGGGTCCGGATCGCCGTCACGGTGCGGCTCGTAGTCGAAGTCGGGCAAGCCGGTCGTGGCGGGTCCGGGCCGCGGTATCGTCGCCGTCCTGCCTCCCCGAGCGTCACCGGCGCCTCCACGGGCGTCGTCGTCCTGGGCGCCGCCCCGCCGGGACGCACCGCGCCGGGCGCCCCCGAGGAGGGCGCGGGCACCCTCCCGCGCCAGGCCGAGCAGGAGCCGAGTCGTGGATTCCCTCATGTCGCAAGGGTAACCGGTGGCCCGGACCGCCACCGGCGGGGATCAGCCGAACGCGAGGATGGTGATGCTGATCATCGCGCCGAGCGCCCCCACCGGGATGGCGAGGAGAGCACCGAGCAGTGCGACGAGGGTGACGCGGAGGTCGTCCTTCAGGTAGGGGGCGTTGACGGTGCCACCAGCGGCCAGCACGAGGGCCCGCTGGGCGGCCTCGATCCGGGGGAAGTAGCGGGCGGTGCGCACCGAGTTCTCCCAGCGCACCTCCTCGAGGAAGGCCATCTCCTCGCTCAGGCGGTCGGCGGCGGGGGACGGCCGGTCCACCACCCCGGCGGAGAGCTGCTGGGCCTCCAGGGCAGCCTCCATGGCGTCGACGTGACGGGTGAGGCGGACCCTGCGCCAGGCGAGGAGCGCCACGAGGAGGCCGAGAACCGCGGCCACCACGACCAGGAACCAGGCGAACGCTGCCCCGGTCGTGACCGCGGCGAGCACCGCGAACAGGAGGAAGAAACCGTCGGCGACGGCCGCCAGCGCGACGATGACACCGCCGGGCCGCGAGCCGAACCGGATGATGGAGGGGAAGACCCTGTTGATCAGGTCGGACGTCATGGAACACACCTCGCTTCGTGGGGGAGAACGTCCCGGCGGGCGCGGTTGTTCCCGTTTCGCCGCACGGGCCCGGCATGGGACGATGTGACCCAGACGTCCGACCCATGAGGTTTTCCTTGACAGAGCTCGCGCAGACCATCACGCCTGCCGCCACCCGGCCCGAGTTGCTCCGCAACTTCTGCATCATCGCGCACATCGACCACGGCAAGTCCACGCTGGCCGACCGCATGCTCGAAATGACCGGCGTGCTCAGCGAGCGCGAGAAGCAGAACCAGTTCCTCGACGCGATGGAGCTGGAAAGGGAACGCGGGATCACGATAAAGTCCAAGGCGGTGCGCATGATCTACAATAAGGACGGGGAAGAGTACGTCCTCAACCTCATAGACACGCCGGGGCACGTGGACTTTACCTACGAGGTGTCGCGCTCGCTCGCCGCCTGCGAAGGGGCCGTGCTGGTGGTGGACGCNNCAGGGCATCGAGGCGCAGACGCTGGCCAACACCTACCTCGCGCTGGACAACAACCTTGAGCTGCTGCCGGTGATCAACAAGATCGACCTGCCCAGCGCCGACGTGGAGGGCGTGCGCAGGGAAATAGAGGACGTCATAGGGCTGGACGGCGCGCAGGCCTGCGCCATTTCCGCCAAGGCGGGCGTAGGCGTAGGGGACGTGCTCGAGAGGATCGTGTCGGCGATCCCCGCGCCGGATGGCGACAGGGAAGCGCCGCTTCGGGCGCTGATCTTCGATTCGTACTACGACAACTACAAGGGCGCACTCTGCTACGTGCGCATCGTCGACGGGCGCGTGCGCGCGGGGGACCGCATACGGTTCATGGCCGCGGGAGGGGCGTTCGAGGTGACGGAGGTCGGCATATTCACGCCCGCGCCGCTGCCAGTGCCCGGGCTTTCGGCGGGCGACGTCGGCTACGTCGCGGCCAGCATCAAGAACGTAAGGGACGCGCACGTGGGGGACACGATCACCGGCGCGAACCGCATAGCCGAAACGGCGCTGCCCGGGTACAAGAAGATACAGCCGATGGTGTTCTGCGGGATTTACCCGGCCGACGGCGCCAAGTACGACCTGCTGCGCGATTCGCTCGAGAAGCTGCAGTTAAACGACGCGTCCGTCTCGTTCGAGCCCGAGACATCGCTCGCGCTCGGGTTCGGTTTCAGGTGCGGGTTCCTCGGCCTGCTGCACATGGAGATC
>DBPQ01000114.1 GCA_002304945.1 Actinomycetales bacterium UBA1416
ACCCATGTCGCTCATGTTGCGGGCCGGGAGCGCGGGGTCCAACACCGCCGCCGATCACATCACCGTGCTCAAGGCCGCCCTGGCACAGTTGCCGGGGCACCGCCCCGGCCGGCGTCCGGGGCGGAAGGTGCTGATCCGCATCGATGGGGCGGGGTGCACCCACGACGTCGTTCAATGGTTGGAACGCCAACGATTGTCGTACTCGGTGGGCTTCACCCTGCCGGACAACACCCCTGACCTGCTGGCCCTCATCCCCGACCATGTCTGGACCCCGGCGTATGACGCGCACGATGAGATCCGCGACGGCGCCTGGGTCGCCGAGCTCACCGGGCTCCTGAACCTGACAGGGTGGCCGAAGGGGATGCGGGTCATCATCCGCAAAGAACGACCGCACCCGGGGGCGCAGTTGCGGTTCACGGACGTCGACGGGTGCCGCGTCACCGCGTTCGCGACCAACACCCCCACCGGTCAACTCCCCGACCTGGAACTCCGTCACCGCAGGAGGGCACGGGCCGAGGACCGGATCCGCACCGCGAAGGACACCGGACTACGCGCCTTCCCACTCCAAAGCTTCGCGCAGAACTAGGTCTGGCTCGCCATCGTCACCCTCGCCGCCGAGATCACTGCGTGGATGCAGCTCCTGGCGCTGACCACGCACGAGGCCAGACGGTGGGAACCCAAACGGCTCCGGTTGCGGCTCTTCACCGTCCCCGCGACGTTGGCCCGCACCGCCCGCAAGGTCGTCCTCCACCTCGCCGACCGGGCACCCTGGGCGTCCCTCGCCCAATCCGCGTTCACCACGCTGCGGGCCTACCCCGCCCCTGGTTGACCCGCGGGCACCTGTCCCATCCCGACCAGCAACAACAACTCCCGGACCGTGGAACCGGCGCCCACCCGAGACGAGACCCGGGCAGCCCGTCGCACCCCGATGCGAGAATCGGAATCAGACCGTCACGAAGCGCCGGTCACCACCCCGCACGGCCGGCCCATGAAAGATCCGGGCTAACCCAACCCACCAACGCACACAACAGCGCCACAACCGCTCAAACGGCCGGAAAGCCTGCCGAACCGGCCGGAAAATTACCGCTCAAACGGCCTGAAACTACTTGACAAAACACAATCACGCTGCGTGGGGGCCTTCCGGCGGTCAGCGGGGCAGCGGTTCGGCCGGGCACGCCGTGAGGAGGCGTACGAGGGCGTCCTGCTCCGCCTGCGTCACCCACAGCCCGTAGGCGTGCTTGACCGCCACGATCCGCGCCGCGTAGGCGCACCGGTAGGGCTTGTTCGGGGGGAGCCAGGTGGCGGCGTCGCCGTCACCCTTCTGCTGGTTCAGCGGGCCGCTGACGGCGAGGAGGTTCAGCGGGTCGTTGGCGAACCGCACGCGGGTGGCGCCGTCCCACGCCTGCGCGCCCTTCTGCCACGCGTCCCCCAGCGCGACGACGTGGTCGATCTGGATCTCCGCGCTCGTGGTGCTGCCACGCTGGAACGGGATGAGGTCCCCGCTGTACGGGTCCTCGAGGAGGCCGGAGAGCACCACGCAGCCCTGGGTCCCGGGCTCGACCGTGGTGGCACCGAGGTCACGGGCGAGGATGTCATTGCGGGTGTCGCAGCCGTTGCGGTCCGTGTCCACCCACCCGCCGCCGAACAGGTCCCGGTCGTACCCGGTGCGCGGGGCCCGGCCCTTCACGGTGAGGGCGTGCGCTGCCTCCAGGGCCGTGGCGTGGGTGGCGACCCCGCGGGAGGCGATGGCGGCCGTCACGGTGGGACCGGACGCGGGCTCGGGGTCGCTCGCCGTGCGCGTGCACCCGGCGGACGCCGTCAGGGCGAGGAGGGCGAGGACGGCGGCCATGGATCCTCGCCGGGGGTGGTCCACACCGTGATCCTGCCACGGGGCGCCCACAGGTGGGGCGATGGTCAAGGCACGAGCCGGACCACCAGGCCGAGGTGGGGATTCCTCCCGGCACGGAAGGTCTCCACGTCAGCGGCGTGCACCGGTCCCGAGACGAGGGCGTGGTCGATCGTGAGCAGCGGTGGGAGCCCGCGCGCGGGAGGGAAGGTGGGGAGCCATCCGGAGCGGGACTGCTCGGCGGCGTCGGCGAGGCCCGAGTCCAGCAGGTCGCGGAAGGGGAGGTGCTCGCGCGTGGCGTTGAAGTCCCCGATCAGGACTGCGCCCTCGTCGAGGTGGGGCAGAGCCACGTCGCCTGCACGCGCGATCGCTGCGCGCCACGCCGCGACGCCCTCCAGCGGTGTCGGGGCGTCCACCGGGACCACCACCAGCGCGCCGTCGTCCATTTCCACGCGCACCACCGGCTGGGAGGTGGGCTCCGCCGTCAGGTCCTCGAGGGGATACGTGGACGCCACGAGCGTGCCGCAGCCCGTGGCGGCGGTCCCCGGCCAGGCGAGCACGCGCGCACCCTCGCCGAGCCAGGCTTCATCGGCCAGGCGCTCGCGAGTGTAGGGGTCGGCGCCCTGGAGGATCAGGACATCCGGCTGGTGCAGCCCCACCTGCTCGGCGAGGGCCGAGAGGGACTCCCCATCGCAGCGCAGGTTGATGGACATGACGGTGACGGCGTCGTCGGGCACGTCAGCTCGTGGTCCCGGCCAGGAGGGCGTGGTCCACGCCACCTGGAGGGCGAGGCCGGCGAGGGCGGGCAGGGCGAGGATCCGGCCCCACCGCCGGCCCGCAATGAGGAACAGCACGGCGGCTGCCAGCCACGCGACGATGCCGAGTGGGACCAGTGCGGCCGCTGCGGCCGTCAGGGGAGTGGCGAACTGGAGGGCCGGCAGTTCGTGGAGCACCACCGCGCCCGAGCCGGCGAGGACGAGCAGCCAGGCAAGCCCCAGGGCGCCGGTGCGCAGGGGACTCCGCCTGACCATCGGCTGCTCCATGCCGACCAGTCTGCCCCAGGCCGTGACCGCACGCTGCGGACGGCGTCGAGGGCTTCACGAATGCTGGAGGTGGCGCGGGAATTCCGAGAATAGTCACATCAATGGAATTGCTCGGTGCCGCTTCTGAATGAGACCCGTGTGAGTGATATCCCATCATTCACTTCCAGCTTGGGGGTTCCCAAAACTGGTGTTGACGTTGTAGAACAGGGGAGGGAGGAAGACCGCGCGCAGGGGGGCTGCGTCCCCCTCCCGTCCGTGTCGCCGACCAGGGAGACCCCCAAGTGCCGTTCCCGACCCACTCCGCCGCACGCATGAACGCGCGCCGTCTCGGGGTGGCCCTCTACGACGTCGCCGTCTGGTTCGTGGCCACCATCGCCATGACTGGGGCGCGCTACGACTTCGCGCTGAAGCGCGTCCAGTGGGAGGCGGCCCTCGGCTACGCGCTCTGGGCGAGCCTCCTCATGCTGGCCCTCGGCTACGCCAGCGGCCTGTACCGGGGCCACTTCCGGTGGGGCAGCTTCACCGAGGCGTTCCGGCTGGGGGCCGCGGCCCTGGTCATCACGATCGCGGTGGGGCTCGGGTTCATCTTCCTCGTCGACGACTTCCCCGCCGGCCTCGCCGCCTCCGTCCCACCGCTGGCGCTGCTCCTCATGGCGGCCGCCCGCTGGCTGATCCGTGCGTTGTCCGACAACCCCGTGGCCATCGAGCCTGAGGACGCCGCCCCCGCCCTGATCTACGGAGCCGGCGTGATCGGGGGCCAGATCGCACAGTCGGTCCGGACCTCCACGGACACCGAGTTCAAGATCGTGGGCTTCCTCGACGACGACCCGTGGAAGCGGAACCTCCGGCTCGAGGGCTCCAGGGTGCTCGGGACCGGTGCCGATCTGGAAGTCGTTGCGCTGCAGACCGGCGCCACCACGGTGATCCTCTCGATCACCACCGCCAACCAGCGCTTCGTCCGGTCCCTCACGGCCCGCACCGACGCCGCGGGCCTCCGGCTCCTCATCGTCCCCCGCGTGGACGAGATCATGCGTTCCGGGAGCCCTGTCAACCTGAGTCAGCTCCATGAGGTGAAGGTCGAGGACCTGCTCGGACGCCGGCCGATCCACACGGACCTCGGGGCGATAGCCGACTACCTCTCCAACAAGGTGGTGCTGATCACCGGTGCGGGGGGGGATCGATCGGTTCCGAGCTGGCCCGCCAGGTGCACAAGTTCGGGCCGAAGGAGCTCGTTTTGCTGGACCGGGACGAGTCCGGCCTCCACTCCGTGCAACTCTCCGTCTACGGCCGCGGTCTCCTCGACACACCGGACATCGTGCTCGCGGACATCCGCGAATCGGCCGTGCTCGATGAGGTCTTCGCCCTGCACAAGCCGGACGTGGTCTTCCATGCAGCTGCGCTGAAGCACCTCCCCATGCTCGAGCAGTACCCGGCCGAGGGCTGGAAGACCAACGTGCTGGGCACGCTGAACGTCCTGGACGCGGCCAAGAAGCACGGAGTGAAGCACTTCGTGAACATTTCCACCGACAAGGCGGCCGATGCCACCTCGGTGCTCGGCAAGACCAAGCGGCTCGCCGAGGAACTGACCGCCTCGTTCGCGGCTGACGGGAGTGGCACCTACCTCTCCGTGCGGTTCGGCAACGTGCTCGGATCCCGGGGCTCCATGCTCCACACCTTCACCTCCCAGATCACGGCGGGTGGCCCGGTGACCGTGACTCACCCCGAGATAACCCGCTTCTTCATGACCATCCCCGAGGCCTGTGAGCTGGTCATCCAAGCGGGTGCGATCGGGGACCCTGGCGACGTCCTCGTGCTCGACATGGGGTCCCCCATCAGGATCCTCGACGTTGCCAAGCGCCTCATCGCAGAATCGGGCAAGGACATCGAGATCGTCTTCACCGGCCTGCGGAATGGGGAGAAGCTTCACGAGGTGCTGTTCTCCGACGGGGAGGAACGCACCCCCACCTCCCACCCCTTCATCACGCACGTCCAGGTCCCACCGATCCGCAGAAGTTCCGTGCTGGACGGGTCCCTGGCCGCGCTCGAACTCGGGATCTGGGACATCAAGATCTGAGGTTGTGGGCGGTCAACCGGTGGCGGACCACTTCCGGCTGAGGTACGCGAGGCCTGGGCCCGTATTCGTTCGGAAGGACTGGTAGCGCGCATCGAACTTCGGCTGGGCGTGCAGGCAGTGGAAGGCGGGGTCCTGCACGGTCAGGAGCACGCCGTGGGCGCGCGTGAAGAAGTCATTGTGGTCCACCCGCTTCAGGTTCTCATCCCATCCCACGTCACGGACCCGCGCCGTGCGGCCGATCCAGAACTGGGGCACCTTGTGGACCACGGCGAGGCCGCCGACGAGGCTGCCCGCCGGGCGGACCGGCTCTCCCGGGTACGCGAAGAGGCGCGCGGTGGAGTAGTCCACCACCTGGAGGAGCGGCAGGTTGACCACCGCCCCGCCCACGAGGTCCACCTCCGGGTCGCGGTGCAGGTACGTCACCACCCGGTTCAGGTCCAGGTCCGGGGTGAACACGAAATCGTCGTCCACGGACATCACGAACTCCGTGGCCACCTCGGCGAGCGCGGCGTTGCGGCCGCGGGCCACCCCCGAGTCGAAGGGGAGTTCGACGACGTGGACGGCGAGGTCGTCATAGGACTGCGGGGTGCGCGAGTCGTCCGCCACGATCACCGGGCCGTCGAAGACGTGCCGCAGGCTCCTCACCATCCGCCGCGCGCTCCCCGGCCGTTCGAAGGTCTTCGCGATGACGGTGAGCCCCGGGACGGTGCGGTTCGGCGTGGGGTGGCGCCGTCCGGCGAAGGTGAACCAGGCGATCTCCGCGCGGGAGACGGCGTCGTACCCCAGCCGCAGGGGCGCCCCGAGGGGGCCCCGCGCGATGCGGGCGAGGTCACGGCGTCCCATCACCCCGCCAGCCTAGCGGTGGGGGAGGTGGGGAGCGCCCGGGGTGCGGCTGGACGCGGTGAGGGTCGGCCGCGTTCGCGCGCCTATAGTTGGGGAAGCACCAGTGGGAGGACCAGGTGAGCGAAGAGATTCCGACGCGTCGGTCGCGGCGATCGGCCGCGGCCGGAGGGGCCGCACAGGGCCGCCGGCCGTGGCGGGTGGGCCTCATCATCCTGGGCACGCTGGCCCTCGTCGCGGTGGCCGGCGTCCTGGCCGTGCAGTTCCTGCTGAACAACCAACTGGAGCGGATCGAGGACCCGTTCGCGGACCTGACGGACCGGCCGACCCGGCCGGCGCCGTCGGCGGGCGCGACGGAGGAGACCGGCGAGCCGCCGGTCAACGTACTCGTGCTCGGCTCGGACTCGCGGATCTCGGCCGGGGACCCCTCGCAGTGGGAGTTCGGCGCGCAGCGTACGGACGCGATCCTGCTCGTCCAGGTGAGCGGGGACCGCGAGGACGCGTTCGTGATGTCCATCCCGCGTGACTCCTGGGTGCCGATCCCCGGGTACGGGATGAACAAGATCAACGCTGCCTTCTCCTTCGGTGGGCCGGCGCTCATGATCCAGACTGTGGAGGACCTCACCGGGGTGTACATCGACCACTTCGCGGTCACCGATTTCGAGTCCTTCGCCACCATCACCGACGCCCTCGGCGGGGTGCGGATGACGTTGCCGAACGGCTTGGACAACAACGGCATCGTCCTCGCACCCGGGGAGCACGTGCTGGACGGGGAGCAGGCGCTCGCGTACGTCCGGCAGCGGTACGGCCTCTCCGGCGGTGATTTCTCCCGCGTGCAGCGGCAGCAGAACTGGATGCGCGGGATCATGCGCGCGGTGTTCGAGCAGGAGATCCTGAAGGACGTGGGGCGGCTGACCAGTTTCTCGTCCACGGTGCTGCAATCCGTGGCGGTGGACGAGGGCATGACCCTGCCGCGCATGGTGACGGTGGGCTACTCGCTGAGGGACCTCCGCGGAGATGACGTGACGTTCATGACGGCGCCCTACGCGGGAACGGGGTGGAGCCCGGACGGCCGCCAGTCGATCGTGTTGCTGGACGAGGCGCGCTCAGCCGCGCTGTTCGAAGCCTTCGCAACGGACACCGTGCGGGAGTTCCTGGACGCGAACCCGGACGGGGCGGTCATGCTGCCGGCCAACCCGGAGTGAGAAGGGTTGAACACCTCACACGGCCTGCACATTCGTTGTGGTCCCGCCTGCGCGGCTGCTAGCCCGGATCTTTCATGGCCCGGCCGTGCGGGGTGGTGACCGGCACTTCGCGACGGTCTGATTCCGATTCTCGCATCGGGGTGCGACACACTGCCCGGGTGCCGCCTCGGGTGGGCGCCGGCTCCACGGTCCGGGAGTTGTTGTTGCTGGTCGGGATGGGACAGGTGCCCGCGGGTCAACCAGGGGCGGGGTAGGCGCGCAGCGTCGCGTAGGCGGTCTGGGCGAGGGACGCCCAGGGTGCCCGATCAGCGAGGTGGAGG
>DBPQ01000020.1 GCA_002304945.1 Actinomycetales bacterium UBA1416
CGCTCGAGCGTGGCGAGCGCCTGGTTCGCCTTCGACAGCAGCAGGTCAGAGCTCTCGAGCACGTGGCGGACGCCGCCGACGTACAGGGCGATGATGCGCATCGACTGCGACACCGAGATGACCGGGTACCCCGTCTGGCGGGAGACCCGCTCGGCCGTGCGATGGCGCATCCCCGTCTCCAGGGACTCGATCGTGGGATCCGGGAGGAGCTGGACGTTGGCGCGGCGGATCCGGCGGGCGGCGAAGTCCACCACCACGGCACCGTCCATCTTGGCCAGCTCGCGGAGGCGGGCCGCGGTGAACTCGACATCGAGCTCGAATCCGCCGGAGCAGAGTGCGTCGACCCTCTCGTCATGACCGAGGACCACGATGGCCCCGGTCCGGCCACGCAGGATGCGCTCGAGCCCGTCCCTCAGGTCGGTCCCGGGCGCCACCGCCACCAGCGTCGATCGCAGGTCTGAATCCCGCACGCTTCCCCATTTCCCCCACACCTGTGCCCATTCTAGGGTTCGGCGACGAGCCGGAGCCGCGCCGTATCCGGATTGTGACCTTCGCCCGCCCCGATGGCGGCGAGGAGGGTCTCCACCCGGACCGCGGTCATCCCGGCCGGGACACGGACGTCCTCCGACCCGCGCGCCGGGATGATGGCGCGGGTGAAGCCGAGCCGTGCGGCCTCGGCGAGACGGCGGTCCAGGCCGGCGGTCACCCGCAGCTGCCCGGTGAGGCCGACCTCCCCGAACGCGACGGTCGCGGCGTCGACGCAGGTTCCCGCCGCGGCCGCCGCGACCGCCAGCGCGATCGGCAGGTCCATCGCCGGCTCCGACGCCCGCGCGCCGCCGACGGTCGAGACGTACACGTCGTGGTGCGCGACGGTGACTCCGGCCCTGGCCTGGAGGACCGCGAGCGTCATGGCGATCCGGGCGGAGTCCAGCCCCGCGCTCGTGCGCCGGGGGCTCGCGAGCGCCGAGGGGGCGACGAGGGCCTGCACCTGGGTGGGCATGGGACGGCGCCCCTCCAGCGAGATGCCCACGCAGGTGCCCGGGATCGCCTCGCCCGTCCCCTCCAGGAACAGGCCGGACGGGTCCGGCAGTTCCACGATGCCGCTGTCTGTCAGGTCGAAGCAGCCCACCTCGTCGGTGGAGCCGTAGCGGTTCTTCACGGCCCGCAGGAGGCGCAGGCGCGAGTGGCGATCCCCCTCGAACTGGCAGACCACGTCCACCAGGTGCTCCAGGACGCGCGGCCCGGCGATGGAGCCGTCCTTGGTGACGTGCCCGATGAGGAGCACCGGGATGCCGTGCGCCTTGGCGTGCGCGATGAGCCCGGCGGCCACCGCCCGCACCTGGGAGACGCCACCGGGACTGCCCTCCACCTGGTCCGTGCTCAGCGTCTGCACCGAGTCCACGATCGCGAGCGAGGGGCGGACCTGTTCGAGGTGCCCGAGCGCGCGGCCGAGATCCGCCTCCGCCGCCAGGAGCAGGGTGTCCTCGAGCGCCCCGATCCGCTCGGCGCGCAGGCGCACCTGCGAGGCGGACTCCTCGCCGGTGAGGTAGAGGACGGGGGAGCGGCCGATGCGGGCGGCGCGGGCCGCGACATCGAGCGCGAGGGTCGACTTGCCCACCCCGGGCTCGCCGGCCAGGAGGACCACCGAGCCGGGGACGATCCCGCCGCCGAGCACCCGGTCGAGCTCGCCCACCCCGGTCGGGCGCGCCCGGGACGCCTCGGCGGGAACGCGTGCGATGGGCAGCGCCGTCGTCGCCGGGGTGACGACGGCGAGGGCGGGGCGTGCCGTCTCCGCCACCGTGCCCCAGGCGTGGCACTCCCCGCACCTGCCGACCCACTTGGGCGTGGTCCAGCCGCAGTCGGCGCAGGAGTACTGGGTGCGTGTCCTCGTCATGGTGAGAGTCTCCCGGCCGGCACTGACACGAACGATCCCGCCGGAGCGCTTCCGTCCAGAAAACGATTTCCTTAGGATGTGGCCATGAGGTTCGCCGCATCGTCGCCCCAGCCCGATCCCGCCTTCTCCCATCGCGTCGGCTCCACCCGCGTCCGCGTGACCACCCCCGACGGCGCTCCGCTCGCGGGCACCGAGGTGGTGGTCCGGCAGCGGAGCCACGCGTTCGGCTTCGGCTGCATCGGCTTCGAGTTCGTCCCGCTGGCCGAGGAGCCGGCGCCGCCCACCACGGCGGAGGGCTCGGGCCTCGACCGCCCGGCGCTGGAGGATCTCGCGGAGAAGTGGTTCGACGTCTTCAACCTCGCCACCCTCCCCTTCTACTGGGGTGGCTTCGAGCCGGTGCGGGGGCACCCCCGCACCGCCCCCCTGCGGGCCGCCGCCCGCTTCTTCACCGAGCGCGGGGCACGGGTCAAGGGGCACCCGCTCGTGTGGCACACGCTGACCGCCCCGTGGCTGCGGGACCTTCCCGTGGACGAGATCGAGCGGGTGCAGCGCGAGCGCATCCGCCGGGACGTCGGGGACTTCGCGGGCCTCATCGACATGTGGGACGCGATCAACGAGGTGGTGATCATGCCGGTCTTCGACAAGGAGGCGAACGGCATCACCCGGCTCGCCCGCGAGGCCGGCCGGATCGGGATGATCCGCCTGGCCTTCGAGGAGGCCCGTGCCGCCAACCCCGACGCCACCCTGATCCTCAACGACTTCGACATGTCGAGCGCCTACGACTGCCTGCTCGAGGGAGCGCTGGAGGCCGGGATCGCCATCGACGTGCTCGGGCTCCAGAGCCACATGCACCAGGGCTACTGGGGCGAGGAGAAGACCATGCGGGTCCTCGAGAAGTTCTCCCGCTACGGCCTTCCCATCCACTTCACCGAGTCCACCCTCCTCTCCGGTGACCTCATGCCGCCGGACATCGTGGACCTCAACGACCACCAGGTGCCCCACTGGCCCTCGACCCCGGAGGGTGAGGAACGCCAGGCCGACGAGATCGTGCGGCACTACCGCACCCTCCTCGCCCACCCCTCCGTGGAGGCCGTGACCTACTGGGGGATCACCGACGCCGGCGCCTGGCTCGGGGCCCCGGGTGGCCTCGTCCGCGCGGACGGGACCCCCAAGCCCGCGTACGACGCCCTGCGGTCCCTGGTCCGCGAGCAGTGGTGGCTCGCGCCGACCACGATGGTGACCGACGACGACGGCGTGGTGGCCGTGCGCGGCTGGTACGGCGGCTACGAGATCACGGCAGGGGGACGGCGCGCCACGTTCGACGTCGCGCGGGGCGCGGAATTCACGACCGTCGTCGTGCAGGCCTAGCCCGCGAGCCGGTCGCTGCGGGCGCCGACGGCCGGCGCCGTCGACTCGCGCGTCACGAGCGTGGTGCGCAACCGCACGTGGGGCTCGGCCACGTCCTCACCGGCCATCAGGGCGAGGAGCATGCGCATCGCGGCCGCGCCGATGTCGTGCAACGGCTGGCCGATCGTCGTGAGGGCGGGCGTGGTGAGCGCGGACTCCGGGATGTTGTCGAACCCGATGACCGACAGGTCCCCGGGCACCCGCAGCCCGAGCTCGCCGGCGATCTCCATGGTGCGGATCGCCGTGAGGTCGTTCGCGGCGAACACGGCCGTGGGCCGGTCCTCCAGCGTGAGGAGATCGCGGATCGGGGTGGAGGCGCGCTCGGGGTCGTAGTCCCCGACCCGCACGAGCGACGGATCCACCTCGAGGCCCGCCGCGGCCATCCCCTTCCGGAAGCCCTGCTCGCGCAGGCGGGCGGACTCGAGATCGGAACGGCCGCACAGGAAGGCGATGCGGCGGTGCCCCAGCTCGACGAGGTGGGCCGTGGCGGCCAGCGCGCCGCCCAGGTTGTCCGCGTCCACGCTCGGCACCTCGAGCGGGCCGGTGTGCGGGTCGATCGCCACCAGCGGGAAGGAGGTGCGGCGCTCGGAGATGCTCGGGGTGACGAGGATGGCGCCGTCGATGAGGGTTCCGGCTAGACGGGCCAGGGAGCGCCGCTCCCACCCGGTGTGGTCACCGCCGTGGGTGCCGCCGGCCCAGGACATCAGCTCGTACGGGCTGTCGCGGACGACGCTCCACGCCCCCTTGAGGATCTCGGTGCTGTAGGGCTCGAACTCGTTCACCAGCACGCCGAGTACACCGGTGCGCTGGGCGCGCAGCGAGCGCGCCCCCAGCGAGGACACGAAGCCGAGGCGGGTGACGACGGCGTGCACCCGCTCCTGCGTCGCAGGGGCGACGCCGTCGCGACCGTTGATCACCTTGGACACCGTGGCGACCGAGACGCCCGCCTCGCGGGCGACGTCGGTGATCGTCACACGACCTTCGAACACACGGTGAGCGTACCACTGTGGAAAACGATATCGATATCGATTGACAGGGAAGTTTTCCCACCTGCCTGACGGGCCCGGGGGCGAGGAGCAGAATGGGGGTGTCACACCCCGAAGGGAGAGGCCCGATGTTCTGGAAGACCACGCGCACCCCCGTCCTGCGCTCGCTGACGGCACCGGAGGAGGTGAAGGCCGACGCCCGCGCCGCCTTCGAGATCGCCGCGGAGAAGCTGGAGGCGCTCACCACCGGGCATCCTGACCTGCTGGTCCTCTCCACGGAGGGCGGCAAGTGGGTGGAGGCCACCTGGACGGACTGGTCGCAGGGCTTCCTCGGGGGCCAGCTCTGGCTCGTCTTCGAGCAGACGGGCGAGGAGCGCTGGCAGGAGCTGGCGCGCCACTACTCGAATCTCGTCTACGACCGGCAGTGGGACGACCGGACGCACAATCTCGGCCTCCTCATCGCCACCACCCACAAGCAGGCGTGGGAGCTGACCTCCGACGCTGCCGGCTGGCGGGCCTCCATCCAGGCCGGCCGCAGCCTCGCGAGCAGGTTCGACCGGACGGGCAGGTTCCTCGTCACCGATGACAGGCCCTCCGCCACCGCCATCAACGTCATGGTCAACACGCCGCTGGTGATGTGGACCGGGCTGGAGACGTCCGACTCGGAACTGATCGACATCGCGCGGCAGCACTCCGCCACGACGCGGCGCTTCCTGGTCCGCGGGGACGGCTCCACCGCCCACACGGCGGACTTCGACCACCTGACCGGGGAGTACCTCCGCGCGGCCACCGCCCGCGGATGGCGCTCCGACGGCACCTGGTCCCGGGGCCTCGCGCTGTCCATCTACGGGTTCACCTCCCTGTACGCGCTGGACGCCAACCCGGACTGGCTCGAGGTGGCCTGCCTGAACGCGCGCCACTGGATGCGGGAGACCACCCGGCGGGGCGACCTGGTGCCGCCGAACGACCTGGCCGAGCCCACGCCGTCGCAGCCGTGGGACTCCTCCTCCGCCGCCGTGGTGGCCGGGGCGCTGTTCCACCTCGCGCAGTACCTGCCGGACGAGGACGAGGCCCGCAGGGTCAACGAGCACGCGCTGGCCACCTTCCAACGGCTCGCCTCACCCGAGTTCCTCGCCCGCCAGGCCGGCTGGGAGGGCGTGCTGAAGCACGCCGTCCTGAACGAGCGGATCGGGCTCGGCGTCGACGAGTCGATGGCACTGGCCGACTACTTCTTCCTCGAGGCGGCGCGGGACATCCTCGCCAGCTGAGACGCCGAAGGGGGCGGGCACCATTGGTGCCCGCCCCCTTCGCGTGGTGTCAGCGGCCGGTGCGGCGCTTGCCGATGAGGTCCAGGGCGACCGCGAGGAGCAGCACGAGGCCCTTGATCGACTGCTGCCAGGCGGCGTCGACCGCCATGATCGACAGGCCCATGTTGAGCACGCCCATGATGAGCGCACCGATCATGGCTCCCGAGATCTTGCCGATGCCGCCGGTGACGGCGGTGCCGCCGATGAAGCACGCGGCGATGGCGTCGAGCTCGTAGTTCCCGCCCGCGGCCGCGACGGCCGCGCCCGCCCGAGAGGTGGTCACGATCGCCGCCACGCCGGCGAGCATCCCGATGTTGACGAAGATCATGAAGTTCGTCTTGCGGGTGTTGACGCCGGAGAGGATCGCGGCGGTGAGGTTGCCACCGATCGCGTAGATGTGGCGCCCGAACACCGTCCGGTTGAGGAGGAAGGTGTAGGCGATGATGAGCACGCCGACGAGGACGAGCACGATCGGTGTGCCCCCCGCCGAGTTCGCCAGCAGGAAGGTCATGTAGCCGGCGAACACCGCGATCAGCACGATCTTGCCCCAGAAGAGGCCCGCCGGGTCCACCGCGATGTCGTGCTTGACAGCCGCCCGCCTGGTCCGCAGCTGCGCCCACACGAGCGCCGCCACGCCGAGGGCGCCGATCACGAGCGTGACGACGTCGAGGTTCCCGACGAACCCGAGGGCGTTCGGCAGGGAGCCGTTCGAGATGTTGACGAACGGCCGGGGGAGCCCCGCCACGGTGGTGCCGACGATGACGATCGCGAGGCCACGGAAGATGAGCATGCCGGCCAGGGTCACGATGAAGGCCGGGATGCCCACGTAGGCCACCCAGAAGCCCTGCCAGGACCCGATGACGGCACCGGCGACGAGTGCCCCCAGGACGGCGAGGTACCAGGGGACGCCCCAGCTGTCCATCATGATGGCGGTGATGCCACCGACGAAGGCGACGATCGAGCCGACGGAGAGGTCGATGTGGCCGGCGACGATGACCATCACCATGCCCATGGCGAGGATCATGACGTAGGCGTTCTGCTGGATGAGCGAGGCCACGTTGTTGGGGATGAGGAGCAGCCCGCTCGTGAGGATCTGGAAGAGGATCACGATCAGGACCAGGGCGATCCAGATGCCGTACTCCCGGGCGTTCTTGGACAGGTACTGGGCTACGGAGTTCATGACGCCGCTCGCTCCCTTTCTTTCGTCATGAGGACCATGAGCTTCTCCTGGTCCGCCTCGGCGCGGTCCAGGAAGCCGGTGATGCGGCCCTGGCTCATGGTGTAGATGCGGTCGCAGATGCCGAGCAGTTCGGGCAGTTCGGAGGAGATGACGAGCACGCCCTTCCCGGCATCGGACAGCGTGTTGATGATCTGGTAGATCTCGTACTTCGCCCCCACGTCGATGCCCCGGGTGGGCTCGTCGAGGATGAGCACGTCGGGATCTGTGTAGATCCACTTGGAGAGGACGACCTTCTGCTGGTTGCCGCCGGACAGCTGGCCGGAGAGGATGTCGATCGAGGGCGACTTGATCCGCATCTCCCTGCGGTAGCCCTCGGCGACGCGGATCTCCTCGTTGCGGTCCACCACCCCGCGGGAGGAGAGCTTCCCGAGGGCGGAGGCCACGATGTTCGTCTTGATCGGCTGGATCAGGTTGAGCCCGTACCGTTTCCGGTCCTCCGTGGCGTAGGCGATGCCCGCCGCGATGGCCTTCCCGACGCTGGAGGTGTCGACCTCCTTGCCGTGCATGAACACCTTTCCCGAGACGTTCGCCCCGTAGGCGCGCCCGAACACGCTCATGGCGAGCTCGGTCCGTCCGGCCCCCATGAGCCCGGCCAGTCCCACGACCTCGCCCGCCCTGACGGCGAGCGACGCGTCGTCCACGACCTTGCGCTCGTTCTGGATCGGGTGGTGGACGGTCCAGTTCTCGACCCGCAGCACCTCGGACCCGATGGTCGAGGTGTGCACGGGGTAGCGGTTGTCGAGGGACCGGCCGACCATGAGCGAGATGATCTCGTCCTCGGTCACCGGCTTCTCGCCGTGCATGTCCAGGGTCTTGATGGTCTGCCCGTCCCGGATGACGGTGACGGAGTCGGAGACCGCAGCGATCTCGTTGAGCTTGTGGGAGATCATGATCATGGTCATGCCCTGCTCGTCCCGCAGCCTGCGCATGAGGGCGAGGAGGTTGGCCGAGTCCTCGTCGTTGAGTGCCGCGGTGGGCTCGTCGAGGATGAGCAGCTTGACGTCCTTCGACAGGGCCTTGGCGATCTCGACGAGTTGCTGGCGCCCGACGCCGATGTCGACGATGCGCGTGGCGGGGTCGGAGTCGAGCCCGACCATCCGGAGGAGCTTCGCCGCCTCCGCGTTGGTGGCGTTCCAGTCGATGACCCCGCGGGAGGCGCGCTCGTTGCCGAGGAAGATGTTCTCCGCGATCGAGAGGTACGGGGAGAGCGCCAGTTCCTGGTGGATGATGGCGATGCCCTTGTGCTCCGAGTCCCGGATGTTCCGGAACTGGCAGGGCTCGCCGTTGAAGTGGATCTCGCCCTCGTACGTGCCCACCGGGTAGACCCCGGAGAGGACCTTCATGAGGGTGGACTTCCCGGCGCCGTTCTCCCCGCAGATCGCGTGGATCTCCCCGGGGTAGACGGTGAGGTTGACCTCGGAGAGCGCCTTGACCCCGGGGAACTCCTTGGTGATGTCGACCATCTTCAGAATGGGCGTGCTGGACATGCTGGTCCTTCCCTATTCGGCCGAAGGAGGGGGGCCGGTCACCCGGCCCCCCTCCAGGGGTGCGTCAGAGGCCCAGCTCGGCCGCGTCGTAGAAGCCGGACTCGACGAGGTCGGCCTCGATGGTGTCCGGGGTGACGACCTGCGGCGGGAGCAGGTAGGACGGGACGACCTTCACGCCGTTGTCGTAGGTCTCGGTGTCGTTGACCTCGACCTCCTCGCCGTTGACGATCTGCTCGATCATCGTCGCGACCTGCTGCCCCAGCGTGCGGGTGTCCTTCCACACGGTCATGGACTGCATGCCGGCGATCATGTTCTTCACGTTCGCGAGGTCGGCGTCCTGGCCGGTCAGGATCGGCCAGTCCTCACCGGGGGTGTAGCCCTGGGAGTCGAGGGACTGCGCGATGCCGAGGGCGAGCGAGTCGTTCGGGGACAGGACGACGTCGACCTTGCCGTCCGCGTAGAACGAGTTGAGTCGGTTGTCCATCTCGGACTGGGCGCGCGCGGACTCCCAGCTCTGGATGCCGATGGTGGTCCAGTCGTCGTTCGAGGCGGGTGCCTTCCCGGAGGGGACAGTCAGCACACCGGACTCGACGTAGGGCAGGAGCAGGTCCCAGGCACCGGAGAAGAAGAACTTCGCGTTGTTGTCGTCCGGGGATCCGGCGAAGGGCTCGAGGTTGAAGGGGCCCTCCTCGCCGTCCTCGAGGCCGAGCTGGTCGATGATGTACTGCCCCTGGAGCTGACCGACCTCGTAGTTGTCGAACGTGGCGTAGTAGTCGACGTTCTCGGTGCCGTTGATGAGCCGGTCGTACGCGATCACGGTGATGCCCTCGGCGGCCGCGGCCTCCAGGACCGGGCCGAGCGCCGTGCCGTCGATCGAGGCGATGACGAGGATGTCGGCACCCTGGTTGATCATGTTCTGGAGCTGGGTGATCTGCTGGTCCACCTTGTTGTCGGCGTACTGCAGCGAGGTCTCGTAGCCCAGGTCGCCCAGCAGCGTCTCGAGGTTGGCGCCGTCGTTGTTCCAGCGCTCCAGCGAACGGGTCGGCATCGCGATGCCGACGAGGGTGTCACCGGCGTCCGCCGCCGGCGCCTCATCGGTCGCGGTGGAGTCGGTGCCGCCGGTGGCCGCGCCGTCGCCACTGTCGCCGTCGCGCTCGGACGAGCACGCCGTCGCGCTCGCGAGCATGAGGCTGGTGCCGGCGATGACAGCCGCCACCCGGGTGAAACGAATGGACATCTGTGTCTCCTTCGGGTCGATGTCGGAACGCACCGGACACACCAACGCGTCCGGTTTGTTTCACCACTGAACTTAAAGTGTCCGGCTCCGGAACGCAAGCGGATAACGGTCTCGATTCGGTCTCAGCTCGCCGGCACCCAGGACGCCGGGTGCGAGATCACCGCGTCGAGGGCCAGGAGCGCGCCGCCGGTGGACGCCGGAGCCGGATCCGGGGGAGCGCCCTCGACGCCGATCTCGATGAAGCGGGCCGCCAGCAGGCGGGTGGCGAACTCGTGGCGGATCGCCGGCAGGAGCCAGGGCACCAGCGGGGCGAGCCCGGTGCCCAGGACGACCTTGGGGATGTCGATGAGGTTGAGCGCGTCGGCGATGCCGATGCCGAGCGCCCACCCGGCGCGGGCGACGGCGCGGTGGGTGCGCTCGTCGCCGGCCTCCAGGCGCCGCTGGACGTCCCCAGCGGTCGAGTCCAGGGGAAGGAGCGCGGCATCGAGGACCGCGTGCTTGCCCGCGTAGCGCTCCAGGCACCCGAAGGAGCCGCAGTGGCACGGCGGGCCGGACGGCTCGATCGAGACGTGGCCGAGCTCGCCGGCCCACCCGTGCTGGCCGCCCTCGATGGCGCCGTCGACGATGATCGCCGAGCCGATCCCGATGTCCCCGGACACGTACAGGAAGGTCGGGTCGGGGACGAGGCGTCCCGGCGCGCGCAGGGCCGCCGCGAGCGCCTGCAGCTTCGCGTCGTTGGAGACGCGGACGGACAGTCCGTGGGCCGCGAGGCGGGGTCCCAGGAGGGGGACGGCGTCCACCCTGTCCCACCCGAGGTTCGGCGCGAGCAGCACGGTTCCGGCGTCGGCGTCCACGAGGCCCGGGATCGCGAGGTGGGCGCCCACGATCCGGGCGCCGGTGGCGCGGACCTCCGCCACCATCGCCGCGGCGAGGTCGCCGAGCGCGGGGAGGACCACCGCGGGTTCGGACGCCGCGAAGTCCCCGGGCTCCTTGAACTCGGCCAGCGTGCGCCCCGCCAGGTCGAGCGCGCGGCCCGCCATGTAGTCGATGTTCACCTCGATGCCGACACCTGCCATCGTCCGCTCCGCCGGGAACAAGGGGGTGGCCGGCCGGCCGGGCCGCCCCACCTGGGTTTCGCGCTCCGTGAGGATCCGGGCGTCGATCAGTTCCTGGGTGAGGCGGGAGACCGTCGCGCGGGTCAGGCTTGTCAGGGCAGCGACCTCGGCCCGGGAGAGTCCGCCTCCCTCGCCGAAGACCGTCCGGGTGATCACGGAGAGGTTGTGACCGCGCAGCGAGGACTGGCGTGCAGCCGCGGGCTGCGTGCCGCCGCTCCGGACCGGGGTCGTCATGTCTTGACCCTACCGCGAAACAGGGGTAAGTTTCGAGAGTAAACAAAAGCTCGAGGAGGAGACTTCCATGACCCGCACCCCCACCCCGGACGACAAGTTCTCGTTCGGCCTCTGGACCGTCGGCTGGACAGCGGCGGACCCGTTCGGCTCGGCCACCCGGCCCGCGCTGGCGCCCTGGGAGTACGCCAAGGGCCTGGCGGACCTGGGCGCGTGGGGCATCACGTTCCACGACGACGACGTCGTGCCCTTCGGCACCGGGGACGCGGAGCGGGACGAGATCTACGCCACCCTGGGGAGGACGGTGGATGAGTCCGGCCTCGTGATCGAGATGGTCACCACGAACACCTTCACCCACCCCATGTTCAAGGACGGCGCGTTCACCTCCAACGACCGGTCGGTGCGCCGCTACGCGCTGCGCAAGATCCTGCGCAACGTGGACCTCGCCGCCTCCGTCGGCGCCACCACCTTCGTGATGTGGGGTGGCCGGGAGGGCCAGGAGTACGACGGCGCCAAGGACGTGAACGCCGCGCTCAGCCGCTACGCCGAGGGCATCGACACCGTGGCCGGGTACATCAAGGACAAGGGCTACGACCTGCGCATCGCCCTGGAGCCCAAGCCCAACGAGCCCCGTGGCGACATCCTGCTCCCCACCGTGGGGCACGCGCTCGGCTTCATCGCCGAGCTCGAGAACGGCGACATCGTGGGCCTCAACCCGGAGACCGGGCACGAGCAGATGGCCGGCCTGAACTACACCACCGGCCTGGGCCAGGCCCTGTGGGCGAACAAGCTCTTCCACATCGACCTCAACGGCCAGCACGGCCCCCGCTACGACCAGGACCTCGTGTTCGGCCACGGGGACCTGATCTCGGCATTCTTCACCGTGGACCTGGTCGAGAACGGCTTCCCGTCCGGCGGCCCCCGCTACGACGGCGCCCGCCACTTCGACTACAAGCCCTCCCGCACCGACGGCCTGCCCGGCGTGTGGGCCTCCGCCAAGGCCAACATGGACACCTACATCATGCTGAAGGAAAAGGCCGCCGCCTACCGCGCCGACCCGCGCGTGCGGGAGGCCATGGAGTACTCCGGCGTGCTGGACCTCGCCACCCCGACCCTCGGCGAGGGCGAGACCCTGGAGGCCTTCCTCGCGGATCGATCCGTGTTCGAGGACTTCGACCCCACCGCTGCCGCCGAGCGGGACTACGGTTTCGTCAAGCTCAACCAGCTGGCCATCGAGCACCTGCTCGGCTGACCACGCTGACCGCCACCCAGAGGAGGGCCGCCATGGCGCTGGTCGCCGGCATCGATTCGTCCACCCAGTCCTGCAAGGTCGTGATCCGTGACGCGGACACCGGTGCGCTGGTGCGCACCGGGTCCGCGAAGCACCCGGACGGCACCGAGGTCCACCCGGACCACTGGTGGGACGCCCTGACGGAGGCCATCGCGGCGGCCGGCGGCCTCGACGACGTCGCAGCGCTGGCCGTCGGTGGCCAGCAGCACGGCATGGTGGTCCTCGACGCCGCCGGCGAGGTCATCCGCCCGGCCCTCCTCTGGAACGACACCCGCAGCGCGGG
>DBPQ01000041.1:0-8984 GCA_002304945.1 Actinomycetales bacterium UBA1416
GCCCGCTCCGGCCGCCGTCCCCGCCGCGGTCCCAGCGGCCACCGCGGCCACCGCCGCCCCCGCCGCCGGAGCCGCCGCCGGGGCGGAGCGCCCCGTCGTCGTCGCCATCACCGCGTGCCCGACGGGCATCGCGCACACCTTCATGGCCGCGGACCACCTGGTCAACGCGGGCAAGGAGATGGGCGTCGACGTCCAGGTCGAGACCCAGGGTTCCGGCTCGGTCACCCCGCTGCCCGCAGGCACCATCCGCAACGCCGCCGCCGTCATCTTCGCGACCGACGTCGGCGTGAAGGACCGCGAGCGGTTCGCGGGCCTGCCCGTCATCGAGTCCGGCGTGAAGCGCGCCATCAACGAGCCCACCAAGATGCTCGAGGAGGCCCTCGCGGCCGCGAAGAACCCGAACGCCCGGCGCGTCTCGGGCACCGCGACCGCCGCGCAGGGCGACGAGGGCGCCAAGCTCGGCTGGGGCAAGCGCATCCAGCAGGCGATCATGACCGGTGTCTCGTACATGATCCCGTTCGTCGCCGCCGGTGGTCTGCTCATCGCGCTCGCCTTCCTGTTCGGCGGCTACGACGTCGACCCGTCGGTCGCCACGAGCAACACCCTGTTCGACCTCCCCGAGCAGGGGCTGCTGTACTACCTGGGCGCCGTGATGATGGCAGTCGGCGGGGCGGCCTTCGGCTTCCTCGTCCCCGCCCTCTCCGGCTACATCGCCTACGCGCTGGCCGGCCGGCCCGGCATCGCCCCCGGATTCGTCGGTGGCACGGTGGCCGTTGCCGTCGGCGCCGGATTCATCGGCGGCCTGATCACCGGTCTCATCGCCGGCTTCGTCGCCATGTGGATCGGCAGCTTCAAGGTGCCGCGCTGGCTCGCCGGCCTCATGCCAGTGGTCATCATCCCGCTGCTGGCCACCCTGGTCACCGGCGGCCTCATGTACCTGCTCCTCGGCCGCCCGCTCGCCGCGCTGACCACGGGCCTCACCGAGTGGCTCAACGGCCTCTCCGGCGGCTCCGCGATCCTCCTCGGCATCGTCCTCGGGCTCATGATGTGCTTCGACCTCGGTGGCCCGGTCAACAAGGCGGCCTACCTGTTCGCCACGGCCGGCCTCTCCGCCAACACCGACGCCGCGTTCCAGATCATGGCAGCCGTCATGGCGGCCGGCATGGTCCCGCCGCTCGCGATGGCGCTGTCCACCACCCTGCGGCCGAAGCTCTACACCGAACCGGAACTGGAGAACGGCCGCGCCGCCTGGCTGCTCGGCGCCTCCTTCATCTCGGAGGGTGCGATCCCGTTCGCCGCGGCGGACATCCTGCGCGTCGTCCCCTCGATGATGCTCGGTGGCGCCGTCACCGGTGCGCTGATCATGGCCCTCGAGGTCGGCAGCCGCGCCCCGCACGGCGGCATCTTCGTCCTCTTCGCGATCACCAACGTGCTCGGGTTCCTCATCGCGCTGGTCGCCGGTACGGTGGTGGCAGCCCTTGCGGTCACGTTCGCGAAGGAACTCCACGTCCGCAAGGCCGGCGCCCCCGCCGTCGCAGCCGCCTGATCCCCAAGGAGACCCCATGCCCAGCAAGACTGCCGTTGTCGGTTCCGCCGTCGGACTGCACGCCCGGCCCGCCACGATCATCGCGGAGGCCGCCGCCGAGTACGACGACGAGGTGCTCCTCTCCGTCGAGGGTCAGGACCCGGTCGACGCCGGTTCCTCGCTCATGATCATGACGCTCGGCGCCGAGAAGGGTGCCGTCGTCACGGTCGAGTCCGACAACCCCGAGGCCGTCGACGCCATCGCCGCGCTGGTCGAGCAGGACCTCGACGCGGAGTAACCACCCCCGCACGCTGAACCGCCCCTGTGCCACCCGGCACGGGGGCGGTTCAGCGTTCACCCAGCTTCACGGGTTACGCTCACCGCACCACGCTCACGACCCCGGAAAGCCCCATGCGAACCACGATCCTCCTGCTCGCCACCGCCCTCAGCCTCGCGGCGTGCGGTGCGGAAACCTCCGACGACGCCACCACGTCCCCCGCCGCGACCCCGTCGGCCGCAGCGGGCGTTGCCGCCGACGGGCCGTTCCCGTCCACGGAACCCGCGGTCGGCGGTGACCCGGCCCTCACCTTCCCGGACGGGGACCCCGGTCCCGGGCTCCAGCGCCAGGTCCTCACGGAGGGCGAGGGCGACGTCGTCGAGGCCGGGGACCTGCTCGTCGCCGACTACCTCGGGCAGGTCTGGGGCGGCGAGGTCTTCGACGGATCCTTCGACGGCGATCCCGCCGCGTTCTCCATCGGCACCGGTTCCGTCATCCAGGGATGGGACTCGGGCCTGGTGGGCCAGACCGTCGGCAGCCGGGTGCTCCTCACCATCCCGCCGGACCTCGGCTACGGTGATGCCGGCAACCCCGCCGCCGGCATCGGCGGCACCGACACCATCGTGTTCGTCGTCGACCTCCTCGGCAGCTACGGCCCGGAGGACGCGGGTGATCCCGGTGCGTCCGCGACAGACACGGAGACCGGGCCCACCGTGGCCGGCGACCTCGGTGGGCCAGCCACCGTGGAGGTGCCGGCAGGGACCCCCGAGCCGGCCGAGACCCGCACCACCGTGCTCGCGACCGGGACGGGCGAACCCGTCGTGGCCGGCGGGATCGTCGTGCAGTACGCGGTCGCCCTGTGGGACAACTCCTCGACCGGGTCCACGTGGGACTCCAGCGGCCCGGAGGCCGTCGGCGTCGGGGACGGCGGGGAGTTCGACTCCCTCATCGGGGTGCCCGTCGGGAGCCGGGTGCTCCTCGAGTTCCCCTCCACCGGCGAGGACAGCCCGGCGGTGGCCGCCGTCGTCGACGTCGTGGACCAGTTCGACCAGTCCTGAGGACCAGCGCGGGCGACCCGGTCAGGCGTGCCGGGCGGACTCGGCCGTGCGGCGCCCCAGCCGGTGGGCGATGACCGCCGCCACGACGCCCGCCAGGACCGGCACCAGCAGGGCAAGGCGCAGGCCCACCCCGTCGGCCAGGGTACCGATCAGGGGTGAGGTGAGCAGGAACCCGAGCCGCATGAGCCACCCGAGCATGGCGACCCCGGAGCCGTGCGGGATGCCGGGAAGGTCATCGGCTGCCGCGAAGGCGGCCGGGACCAGGGTGGCCGAGCCGAAGCCGGCGAGCGCGAACCCCGCGACGGCGAGGACGGGCGAGGATGCGAGCACGGCGAGGAGGGCACCGAGCGCGATGAGGACGCCCCCGCTCCGGGCCACGGCCGCGCGGCCCCAGCGGTCGGTCATCGGATCCCCGAGGAGGCGGCCGACGAACTGGGCGCCGAGAGTGGCGGCGAAGGCGAGGCCCGCCAGCCCTATGGGAGCGCCGAGCTCCCGGTTCACGTAGAGCGTCACCCAGTTGTTCGCGACGTCCTCCACGAGCGTGCCCGCGATCGCGAGCACCACGACCGGGAGGAGGATGCGCCACGGGAAGCGGCGGCGGAGCGCGCCCACCTCCCCCTCATCGGTCTGCTCCTCGGCCCGGCGGAGATGCTCGGCCGGGACAGTACCGGCCCGCCCCGCGGCGACCGCCACGGCCGCCCAGAGCACGCCGCTCACGAGCATCTGGGTGCCGATGGGTACCCCGGCCGCCGCCGCCCCCGCCCCGATGAGGCCGCCGAGCGTGGCCCCGACGCTCCAGGAGGCGTGCAGCGAGTTGATGATCGACCGCCCGTACCACCGCTCGACCGCCAGTCCGTGCACGTTCTGGCCGGAGTCGAGGACGGCGTCGAAGACGCCGCCGATCATCATGAGGGCGACGAACGGCACCACGGAGGTGCTGAGGCCGGCGCCTGCGAGGGCGGCCGCCAGCAGGACGGTTCCGCCGACCGCCACCTGCAGCGCTCCGAAGCGCCGGATGAGGGGCGCGGCGAGGTTGGCGGCGAGGATGGACCCGAGGGCGAAGGAGATCACCACGAAGCCGTAGGCCGTGTCGCTCAGCTCGAAGGCACGCTTGATCTCCGGCAGCCGCGGCAGCAGGGTCGCCACCAGCACCCCGTTGGTGAAGAACTGGACGGAGCTCGCGACGCGAGCGCGGCGCGGGGAGGCGGGGGGCATGCGGCGGGTCTCCTGGAGTCACGTGGGTGGGGCGAATGAGCCGGCCTGTACGCCGGGTTCTGTCCCCGGGGTCTCCCCCGGGTGGCGGCCATCCATCTCGGGACTGCGTTGCCGCAGCCCTCCAGCGACCTACCCGCAGGCTCGGGCGAGCAACCCTCGGGCGCCTGCTGTTTGGTCTTGCTCCGGGCGGGGTTTGCCCAGCCGACCCCGTCACCGGGGCCGCTGGTGGTCTCTTGCACCACCGTTTCACCCTTGCCGGGCGGCCTGCGCCGCCAGGCGGTCTTCTCTCTGTTGCACTGTTCCCGCGGGTCACCCCGGGTGGGTGTTACCCACCACCCTGCTCTGTGGAGCCCGGACGTTCCTCGGCAGTTTCCTGACGCGGCCGCCCGGCCGACTCATTCGCCCCACAATCGTAGCCTCAGAACAGCGTCAGCGGCGCCTCTGCCTGCTCCGCGAGCTCGCTGGGGAGCCCGGCGACGACCAGTTCCACGGCATCCGGCCAGAGGCGCACCACGGACAGTGACGCCGGCGGCACCCGCACGACCTGCCAGCTCTCGGGTGGCAGCCCGACGAGGGAGGCGAGTGCCACCTTGGTGACCGCGGAGTGGCACACGAGGACGACGGTCTCGCCCGCGTGCTCCGCCAGCGCCCGGCGCGCGACCCGTCCCACGCGGTCCTCCACCTGGCTGGGCGACTCCCCACCGGGCGCCTCGATCTCGGCGGAGGTGTACCACCGCTCCAGCATCCCGGGAAACGTCTCCCCGATCTCCCAGCTCGTCATGCCCTGCCACTGGCCGAAGTCGACCTCCCGGAGGTCCTCCTCGACCACGGCGTCCAGCCCGAGGCGTTCGCTGATCGCCGCGGCGGTCTGGCGCGTCCGGACCATCGGGGACGCGAGGAGCACGGTGGGTGCGGCGACGTCGGGCCACAGGTCGGTGAGCCGGTCGAGCAGCCGGGCCACCCGCCCGGCCTGCGCGCGTCCGGTGGCTGACAGGTCCGGACCCGGCTCCGATCCGCCCGAGAAGCCGTGGGACGCCGTCATGGCGGTCTCGCCGTGCCGGACGAACACGAGGGTGACGGGGTCCTCGTGTCCGAAGTGGAAGAGCGCACCCGAGGGCTTCCGGCGCAGCGGTGCCGGCCACGGCACCTCCTCGGCGACGTCGCCGACCGGATCGGGCGTCACGGAGCCGTCGTCGGTGTCGTCGGCGTCGACCGGTGCGGAGGCCTTCGTCACGGCCGTGACGTCACCGCGCCCCACGTCACGTCGCTCGTCCATCGCCCGGTTGGCCAGCGCGTCGGCGTCCTTGTTGCGCTCGCGCGGCACCCACGTGTAGCTCACCCGCCCCCCGGGCAGGGCGCGCCGGGCACGCAGGGCCAGCTCCTGCAGCGCGGGGTGCTTGATCTTCCAGCGCCCGGAGAGCTGCTCCACGACGAGCTTGGAATCGGCGCGCACCTCCACCGTGGCTCCGGGGTCCGCTGCGCCGATCAGCTCGAGGGCGGCGGCGACGGCGGTGTACTCCGCGACGTTGTTGGTGGTATGGCCCAGGTACCCGCCACGCTCGGCGAGGACGGTGCCGTCCTCCCCGCGCACGACGAAGCCGTAACCGGCGACCCCCGGGTTGCCGCGCGCCCCGCCGTCGGTGTGGACGACGTACCGCATCAGTCCATCCTCACCAGGATGACGTCATGGTCCTCGGACACGAGGACGGCGTCCTCGGGCGCCGCTTTGATGTCCGCCAGTTCGGTGAGGGACAGCTCGAAACTCGCCCCCTCCAGGCGGCTGCCGTGGAGCGCGACGGCGCCGAGCCCGCCCGTGGTGGCGCGCACGTCGTCGTACAGGCCGACGAGGTCCGCCGGGAGACGGGCGGCCAGGCCCTGCCGGCGCTCGGCCACCTCGGCGCTCAGCCCGTCGATGCGGGTGAACTCGGCGTCCCGGGCGACGACGCGTTCCGCGATGCGCGCCTCGAGCCCGGCGATGCGCTCCTGCAGGACTGCCACCTGCCCCTCGGCCTCCTCGACCAGCTCCATCTGCTCCAGCTCGGCGTCCTCGAGGACTGCCGTGCGATCCGCGAGGAGCGCGATCTCCTGCTGCATCGCCGCGGCGTCCTTGGCGGACACCCCCGCCCCCTGCGCGCGGGCCTGGTAGCGGGCGGAACGCTGCCGGATCTGCTCGACGTCGTCCTCCACCCGGGTGAGCTCGCGCCGCAGGTCCCCGAGCCGCGTGGCCGCACGGATCCGCTCGTCCTCGGCGTCCGCCACCTGCGTCTGGAGCGAGCGGATCTCGCCGAGGACCGGCAGGGTGCGCCGCTCGTGGGCGAGCCGGGCGAGCCGGGAGTCGAGGTTCTGGAGTTCGAGGAGCTGGCGCTGGTCCTCGCGTGCCGCACGGAGCATGGCGTGTCCTTGTCGTCGTCGTGGCCTGCGCCCCACCTTAGCCGCACGCGGGCGCACCACCGGGTGGGCCCGGCCGGTCTCGAACCGACGACCTCCGCGGTGTAAACGCGGCGCTCTGACCAACTGAGCTACAGGCCCCGTCTGCGGGGAGTCTACCGGCCAGCGGGGACGTGCCCGGCAGCTACGTGCGACCCCGGGCGGTGAGCCGGATCCCCGACCAGGTGGCGCCGGCGGAGATGGCGGAGGTGGTGTGCAGGCCGGCGGTCTTCGCGGCCTCCTCGATCTCCGTGGGCCGCACGTGGCCCGGCCGCCCGGGCTTCGGTGTCAGCACCCAGACCAGTCCGCCGTTGTCGAGGTTGGCGGCCGCGTCGACGAGGAGGTCGGTGAGGTCCTCGGCCTCGGCGTCGTCCGCCCGCCACCAGATCACCGCGCCGTCGACGACGTCCCCGTAGTTCTCGTCGACCAGGGCGTGGCCGGTGGCCTCCTCGATCTGGTCCCGGATGGCGGAATCGGCGTCGTCGTCGACGTAGTACTCCTGCACGACGAGGCCGGGGCCGAACCCGAACGTGCGATCGGCCGCTGCTGTGCCAGACATCTCCTGCCTTCCTGGTGGGCTTGCGCTCCCCACACGTTAGCGCACGGCGGGCACTGTCCAATATCCCCGAGATCCGCCGTGAATGGCCCGGCGGTCCGGCAGGCAGCATGGGGGCACTCGATTACGATTGGCACCACGTGAAGGTTCAGCCCACGCACGTGCTCGACGAGCGTCAGAGTGGACGAATAGACAGTGAGGACGCATCTTGGCCCAGGAAAAGTCCCCGTTCATCAACGGGTTGCTCAGCTCGGTTCCTGACATCGACAGTGACGAGACCCGGGAGTGGCTGGATTCTCTCGACGGGCTCATCGACGAGAAGGGCGGGCCTCGCGCCCGATACGTGCTGCTCTCCATGCTCAAACGGGCACGGGAGCGCAACGTCGCGATCCCCACCTCGCTCAACACCCCCTACGTGAACACGATCGGGGTGCACGAGGAGCCCTACTTCCCCGGCGACGAGCACATGGAGCGCCAGTTCCGCCGCTGGATCCGCTGGAACGCGGCCGTCATGGTGACCCGCGCGCAGCGGCCGGGAGTCGGGGTGGGCGGGCACATCTCGTCCTACGCCTCCGTCGCCACGCTGTACGAGGTCGGCTTCAACCACTTCTTCCGCGGCAAGCACCACCCCGGCGGCGGCGACCAGGTGTTCTTCCAGGGCCACGCGGCTCCCGGCAACTACGCCCGCGCGTTCATCGAGGGGCGCCTCTCCGAGGACGACATGGACGGCTTCCGCCAGGAGTACTCCCGGCCGGCCGGCGGTCGTGGCCTGCCCTCCTACCCGCACCCCCGCCGCATGGAGGACTTCTGGGAGTTCCCCACGGTCTCCATGGGCCTCGGCCCGGCGCACGCCATCTACCAGGCCTGGGTGAACAAGTACCTGCACGCCCGCGGTATCAAGGACACCTCCCAGCAGAACGTGTGGGCGTTCCTCGGCGACGGCGAGATGGACGAGCCCGAGTCGCGCGGCATGCTGCAGCTCGCCGCCCAGCAGGGCCTCGACAACCTCACCTTCGTGGTCAACTGCAACCTGCAGCGCCTCGACGGCCCCGTCCGTGGCAACGGCAAGATCATCCAGGAGCTCGAGGCGTTCTTCCGGGGTGCCGGCTGGAACGTCATCAAGGTCATCTGGGGCCGCGAGTGGGACCCGCTGCTCAACGCGGACAAGGATCGGGCGCTCGTCAACCTGATGAACAACACGCTCGACGGCGACTACCAGACCTTCAAGGCGAACGACGGCGCCTACGTGCGGGAGAACTTCTTCGGCCGTGACCCGCGCACCAAGGCGCTCGTCGCCAACATGACGGATGAGCAGATCTGGGCGCTGCGGCGCGGCGGGCACGACTACCGCAAGATGTACGCGGCCTACAAGGCGGCCACGGAGCACACCGGCCAGCCGACCGTCGTCCTCGCCCACACGATCAAGGGCTACAGCCTCGGCCCGTCGTTCGCCGGCCGCAACGCGACGCACCAGATGAAGAAGATGAAGGTCAAGGACCTCAAGGCCCTGCGGGACCTGCTGCACATCCCGATCTCCGACGAGGAGATCGAGGCCGACCCGTACAACCCGCCGTACTACCGGCCGGCGGAGGACGACCCGGCGCTGCAGTACATGCTGGAACGGCGCAAGGCGCTGGGCGGGTTCCTCCCCGAACGCATGGCGCCGAAGCAGACCGAGATCACCCTGCCCGGGGACAAGCCGTTCGAGATCCTGAAGGGTGGATCGGGCCAGCAGGAGGTCGCCACCACGATGGCGTTCGTCCGGCTGCTGAAGGAGCTCATCAAGGACAAGGAGTTCGGGCGGCGGATCGTTCCGATCATCCCGGACGAGGCACGGACCTTCGGGCTCGACTCGATCTTCCCCACCGCGAAGATCTTCAACACCGCCGGGATGAACTACACGGCCGTGGACCACGACCTGATGCT
>DBPQ01000041.1:9009-24127 GCA_002304945.1 Actinomycetales bacterium UBA1416
AGCCGATGGTCCCCGTCTACATCTTCTACTCGATGTTCGGGTTCCAGCGGACCGGCGACCAGTTCTGGGCCGCCGGCGACCAGCTCGCCAAGGGCTTCGTGATCGGCGCGACCGCCGGGCGGACCACGCTCGCCGGTGAGGGCACCCAGCACATGGACGGGCACTCCCCGATCCTGGCCGGGACCAACCACGCCTTCATCATCTACGACCCCGCCTACGCCTACGAGATCCGGCACATCGTGCGCGACGGCATCCAGCGGATGTACGGGCAGGACGAGAGCCGCGAGCAGAACGTCATGTACTACCTCACGGTGTACAACGAGCCCATGGTCCAGCCGGCCGAACCGGAGGACGTGGACGTCGAGGGCATCATCAAGGGCATGCACCGGATCGCGGACCACGACAACGCGGGTGGCGAGAAGGTGCAGCTCCTCGCCTCCGGCGTCGGCGTGCCGTGGGCGCTCCACGCCAAGCAACTGCTGCGGGACGACTGGGGCGTCGACGCGGCCGTGTGGTCCGTGACGTCGTGGAACGAGTTGCGGCGCGAGGGCATCGAGGTCGACCAGCACAACTTCCTGCACCCGCAGGAGGAACGCCGCGTCGCGTTCGTGACGCAGCGCCTGGACGACACCGAGGGCCCGGTCATCGCGACGTCCGACTTCGACCACATGGTCCAGGACCTCATCCGCCCGTGGGTCCCCCGGCCCTACTACACGCTGGGCGCGGACGGCTTCGGCTTCTCCGACACGCGTGCGGCCGCGCGGCGTCACTACTTCATCGACGCGCACTCGATGGCCACCCGGGCGCTGCAGGCGCTCGCCGAGGCCGGGAGGTACGACGGCGGCGCGGTGGCGCAGGCGATCGAGAAGTACGAACTGTTCAACGTGAACGCCGGGCAGTCCGGCACCGCCGGCGGAGACGCCTGAACGTGACATGAGGAGGCCCGCCCCCGAGTTGGGGGCGGGCCTCCTCCTCGTCCCGGTGGGACGGCGGTCAGGTGGGCGGGCGGTCAGGCCGGCGAACGTCCCTCGGTGAGCGCGGCCTCCAGGTCGTTGATCGCCGCCTCGAGCTCGGCGACCTCCGGCTCCTCGGGGTGGGCGTCCCCCAGGCGGGAGACGAGTTCACGGGCGCGACCCGGGTCCCTCGCCTCGATCGCGGCGCGCACGAGTTGCGTGCCGGCCTCGAAGGACTGGGTGGCAGGAGCCCACTTGGCAACGCCGAGCGACAGGGCCTGGCTGGTCAGTCCGTTCTCCCGGAGCATGGCGACCGAGTTGGCGAGCGCCTTCCCGGTGGTCTCACGATCGCAGGCGGTGGCGAGGCGCTTGATGGCGCCCTCCTCGTCGTCGGCCACGAGGATGCGGGCGAGTTCGATGAGCGGAACCCAGGCGTGGGGATTGCCCGCGTAGTCCTCCGCGAGCGCCCAGAGCGCGGTCTGCCGGTTGACGGCCGCGGAGATCGGCTCGTGGGCCGCGGTGAGCGGGTCGGCGATCTCCTCCTCCTGTGGGGCGGCGAGGATCTCGGCGAGGCCGATGAGCGCCTCGCGATCGTTCGGGTCCTCCTCGAGGCGGGAGCGCAGTTCCTGCTCGAGGTCCTGTGTGGTCGGCTCGGGCTCGTCCGAGTGCCTGCCCTTGAGCCGGTCAATGATTCCCATGCACACGACAATAAACCCTTGGTCACCGGTGGCGGCAGGTGCTCGCCCATGAGGATGGCCACACTGTGCGCCTTCCATCACGCCGATAGTGGGCTTCCTCCAAAAGCCCCGGGGTCCTATGCTTCGAGCATGGTGGATTCCCGCAGCGTGGCACTGTCCGAGCCGACCGCGGACGCGCTCGCCGATCTTGTGAGCAGGCTACGAAACGGGAGTTCTGCCCTCGCGACCGCGGCCGCCCGCGGCATGGAGTCGGACCTCCCCTGGTTCGGCGAACTCTCCGCCCAGGACAGGTCCTGGCTCGGCCTGGTGGCCCAGGAGTCCATCGCCCGGTTCGTGTCCTGGCTCGAGGACCCGTCCCCGTCCTCCACCAACTCCAGCGAGATCTTCCGGGTTGCCCCGCCGGAACTCGCCCGGTCCATCTCGCTGCAGCAGACCGTCGCCCTGATCCGCCTCCTCGTGCAGGTGGTGGAGCAGCACGGCATGGCCCTCGTGGAGCCGGAGCAGCGTCCGCTCCTCCGCGAGTCCACCCTCGCATACTCGCGGGAGGTAGCCTTCTCCGCCGCCGAGGTCTATGCCCGCGCCGCAGAGTCGCGGGGTGCCTGGGACGCGCGGCTGGAGGCGCTCGCCGTCGACGCCATCGTGCGTGGGGCCCCCGATGAGACCCTGAAGTCGCGCGTGGCCACCCTCGGCTGGACCGGCGAGGGCCGGACCCTCGTGATGGTCGGTGCCGCTCCCGCCCGGCAGGCGGAACGCTTCACCGCGGGCCTGCGCGCCCAGGCCCGCAAGCTGACCCACGACGCCCTCATCGGCATCCAGGGAGATCGGATCGTCGCCGTCCTCGGGGCCGACCCACGCCCCGAACCCGTCGCCACCGCCCTCGCCCAGCACTTCGAGCCCGGGCCGGTGGTGGTCGGCCCCTCCGTCCGCGAGATCGCCGAGGCCGGCCGCTCCGCCCGTGCGGCGATGGCGGGGATACTCGCCGTGGCCGCGTGGGCGAAGGCCCCCCGCCCGGTCCTCGCGGAGGACCTGCTCCCGGAGAGGATGCTGAACGGGGATCTCCTCGCCCGGCACAGCCTGGTGAACGACATCTACCGCCCGCTCGTCGCCGCGGGCACCCCGTTGGTCCTCACCCTCGACGAGTACATCTCCCAGGGAAGGTCGCTGGAGGGCGCGGCACGCGAATTGTTCGTCCACCCCAACACGGTGCGGTACCGCCTCCGCCGGATCTCCCAGGTGGTCGGCTGGGACCCGACGGACGCCCGCGAGGGCTACGTGCTCCAGACCGCGCTCGCGGTGGGGAGGCTCGCGGATGCGGCGGGCCCCGGCGCTCCGGCGTAAGCGGCACCACACTTTTGCGGAAACCTCCAAGGATGGGATGGCAATCTTTGCGCGCGCGGAGCTGCCGCGGCCGGCGGGACGGTTGAAAGTATTGAGAACGTGCTTGCAGTACTGAGTCCCGGACAGGGATCACAGACGCCCGGAATGCTCCTGCCCTGGCTGGACGACCCGGCGCTCGCCGACCTGCTCGGCGAGCTGTCCGAGGCCGCCGGGCTCGACCTCCGTGCCCTCGGCACCACCGCCGACGCCGACACGATCCGGGACACCGCCGTCGCCCAGCCCCTCATCGTGGCGGCCGCGCTGCTGTCCCACTCGGCCCTCGGGCTCCGCCCCGACGTCACCGCCGGGCACTCCGTCGGGGAGCTCGCCGCCCTCGCCGTCGCCGAGGTGCTGCGCCCCAGTGATGCCGTCGCCCTCGCTGCCACCCGGGGCCGCGCGATGGCCGACGACGCCGCCGCCTCCCCCACGGGGATGAGCGCCGTCGTCGGGGGCGACCGGGACGCCGTGCTCACCGCCATCGGCGAGTCCGGCGCCGTCGTCGCCAACGTGAACTCCGCTAGCCAGGTGGTGGCCGCCGGCACCCTCGAGCAGCTCGGCCTGCTCGCCGACGGCGCCCCCGCCCGCAGCAGGGTCATCCCGCTCCAGGTGGCCGGCGCCTTCCACACCTCCCACATGGCGCGCGCACAGGAGATGGTCCGCGTCGCGGCCGGCAGGATCGTGCCCGGCGACCCCACGGTGCCGCTGCTGTCCAACCGGGACGGCGAGGCCGTGACGGGCGGGCAGGATGCCCTCGACCGCATCGTCAGCCAGATGACCTCACCCGTGCGGTGGGACCTCTGCTCGGCCCGGCTGGCCGCCGACGGCGTCACCGGGATCGTCGAACTGTGCCCCGGCGGGGTCCTCACTGGCCTCGCCAAGCGCGAACTCCGCGGCGTCCCCGCGGTCGCCCTGAACTCCCCCGACGACCTCGAGACGGCCCGCGCGGTCGCGGAAGGAACACACGCATGACCACCCTGAAGGTGACCCAGCCCGTGACCTACAGCCGGGTGCTCGGCGTCGGCGGCGTCCGCGGCGAGCGCGTGGTCACGAACGACGACATCGCCGGACCGATCAACTCCTCCGACGAGTGGATCCGCCAGCGCACGGGCATCGTCACCCGGCGGCGCGCGGCGGAGGACACCTCGCTCCTCGACATGTGCGAGGGTGCCGGGCGCGCCGCGATCGCAGCCTCGGGCGTGGATCCGGCCGACATCGACGTCGTGATCCTCGGGACCATCACCTACCTCGAACAGACCCCCGCCGCCGCCGCCATCGTCGCCGCGCGTCTGGGACTCAACCCCGCCGCGGCGTACGACATCTCCGCGGCCTGCGCCGGGTACTGCTACGGCATCGGCCAGGCGGACGCCCTCGTGCGCGCCGGCACGGCGAGGAACGTCCTGGTGATCGGCGCCGAGCGCATGTCCGACGTCATCGACCCGACCGACCGGACCATCTCCTTCATCCTCGGCGACGGTGCAGGGGCCGCCGTCGTGGGTGCTTCGGAGACCCCGGGGATCGGGCCCACCGTCTGGGGGACCGACGGCGACCAGGCCCACCTCATCACCCAGACCCATTCCTGGCTCACCTTCCGGGACGGCTCGGACACCTCGTGGCCGACCCTCCGGCAGGAGGGACCCGCGGTGTTCAAGTGGGCGAGCTTCACGCTGGCCCCCGCCGCGAGGAAGGCCATCGAGGACGCCGGGCTGACCCCGGAGGACGTCGACGTCTTCATCCCCCACCAGGCCAACATGCGGATCATCGACCAGATGGTCAAGACCATCGGGCTGCGCGACGACGTCGTGGTGGCCCGTGACATCGCCGAGACCGGCAACACGTCGGCGGCATCCATACCCCTGGCAACGGAGCGCCTGCTCCGTGAGGGCCAGGCCCACGGAGGGCAGGTCGCCCTGCAGATCGGCTTCGGAGCCGGTCTGGCGTACGCCGCACAGGTGTTCGTCCTCCCCAACCAGAACAACACCCAGGAGACAAAGACATGGCACTGACCGAATCCGAGATCCTCGCAGGCCTCGCCGAGATCGTCGCCGAGGAGACCGGCCTCCCCGCCGAGCAGGTGACGCCCGAGGCCTCGTTCGCCGACGACCTCGACATCGACTCCCTGTCGATGATGACGATCATGACCTACGCCGAGGAGAAGTTCGAGGTGCGCATCCCCGACGAGGACGCCACCAGCCTCTCGACCGTGCAGGACGCGGTCGACTTCATCGCCAAGGCCCAGGCCTGAGGACACCCCCAACCCCCGAGGAGTGAGCATGCCAGAAGTTGTCGTCACCGGACTGGGGACCACCAACCCCATCGGCGGGAACGTCCCGGACACGTGGGCCGCGGCCCTCTCCGGCACCTCCGGCATCCGCACCCTCGACAACGACTGGGCGGAACGCTACGAGATCCCGGTGGACTTCGCCGGAACCCTCAAGGTTCCGGCCGGCGAGGTGCTGCCCGTCCGTGACACCAAGCGGATGGACCCGTCCACCCAGTTCGCCGTGATCGCGGCGGACGAGGCGTGGGCGGACGCCGGCGCACCCGAGGTGGACCCCGAGCGCCTCGGCGTCGTGGTGTCCTCCGGCATCGGGGGCGTCTGGACCATCCTGAACGCCTGGGACACCGTGAAGGAGAAGGGCGCCCGCCGTGTCCTCCCCATGACGGTGCCGATGCTCATGCCGAACTCCTCGGCGGCGTTCATCTCCGTTCGCTTCGGCGGGAAGGCGGGGGCGCACGCCCCCGTCTCCGCCTGCGCGTCCGGGGCCGAGGCGATCGGGGACGCCGTCGAGATGATCCGCTCGGGCCGCGCCGACGTCGTGATCGCCGGGGGCACCGAGGCCGCGATCCACCCCATGCCGCTGGCCGCGTTCGCCAAGATGCAGGCCCTGTCCACCCGGTGCGACGACCCCCAGGGCGCCTGCCGGCCGTACGACGTCACCCGCGACGGCTTCGTCATGGGGGAGGGCGCCGGCATCGTCGTGCTGGAGTCCCGCGAGCACGCCGAGGCCCGGGGGGCGCGCATCCACGCGGTGCTCGCCGGGGTCGGCATGAGCGCCGACGCCTACGACGTCGCCCCTCCCGACCCGTCCGGCGCCGGGCAGGAGCGCGCGATGCGCCTCGCCGTCGCCGACGCCGGGATCGTGGGCGACGACGTCGCCCACGTCAACGCCCACGCGACCGCCACCCCCGCCGGGGACCTCGTCGAGGCGAAGGCCATCTCGCGCGTGTGCGGCGAGTCCGTGCTGGTGTCCGCCACCAAGTCGATGACCGGTCACCTCCTCGGCGGCGCCGGTGCGGTCGAGACCATCTTCACCGTGCTCTCGGTGCGGGAGCGGCTCGCTCCCCCGACGATCAACGTGACGGAGCCCGAGCCGGAACTGCCGGTCGACCTCGTCCGGGACCAGCCTCGCTCGCTCCCCGGGGACGGTCCGGTGCACGCCATCAACAACGCCTTCGGGTTCGGCGGCCACAACGTGGCCCTCGTGGTCCGCAGCGCCTGACGAGGCGCGCGGAAGTAAGGGGCCCGGTCCACCAGGACCGGGCCCCTTCTCCGTGTCAGCCGACGCGGTGCAGCCAGCGGATGGGGGCGCCCGCCCCCGCGTACCGGAAGGGCTCCAGTTCGTCGTCCCACGCCTGGCCGAGGGCCAGGTCGAGCTCGCGACGGAGGCGCACCGGGTCGCTCCCGTGCTCGAGGGCGGCACGGATGCGGTTCTCCGGGATCACGACGTTGCCGTGGGCGTCGGTCTGGGCGTGGAAGATGCCCAGTTCGGGGGTGTGGGACCAGCGGCCCCCGTCACTGCCCGGGGAGGCGTCCTCGGTGATCTCGTAGCGCAGGTGCGTCCAGCCACGCAGCGCGGAGGCCAGCCGCGCCCCGGTGCCCACACGGGACACCCAGGAGAACTCGGCGCGGACCAGCCCGGCCACGGCCGGCTGGTCGGTCCACTCCATGGCGATGCGCTGATCGAGGATCGTGCCCATCGCCCACTCGATGTGTGGGCACAGCGCCCGTGGCGCAGAGTGCACGAAGACAACACCGCGGGTGAAGGTTCCACTCATTTCGACTCCTGGTTCGGAGGTACGTCTTCCCCTACGACCTCGAGAACCTGGAATCACACGGTTGTGATCATTGAACCAGAAAACCGCGGAATGTGGTACTACATCATCTCCCGGACGGCGCGCATCGCCTTCTTCCGGGTGGCGCGGTCGAGGCGGTCCAGGTAGAGCATGCCGTCCAGGTGGTCGCACTCGTGCTGCACGAGGCGCCCCCAGATCTCCTCCCCCTCGACGACGACGGGCCGCCCGTCCAGGTCGATGCCCTCGGCGCGGGCGTACCACGCCCGCTCGGTCGGGTACCACAGGCCGGGGACGGACAGGCAGCCCTCCTCGCCGTCCTGGAACTCGTCCTCGGACCGTGCGGTGAGGCGGGGGTTCAGGATGTACCCGATGTCGCCGTCGATGTTCCAGGAGAACGCCCGGAGCGAGACGCCGATCTGGGGCGCGGCGAGTCCGGCCCGGCCCTCCTCGTCCACCGTCTCGAGGAGGTCCTCCACGAGATGCTTCACGCGGGCATCGATCTCCGTGATCTCACTGCACGGGGTGCGGAGGACGGGGTCGCCGATGACCCGGATTTCGCGCATTGCCATGCCCCCAGTTTCCCACAACGCCGCCGCCGCCCCCGACGCCCCGGGGGCGGCGCCGTCGTCAGTGGTGGAGGGGCACCGGCGTCGGGTACGGCGCGTACGCCGTGTGGAGCAACCGGTGGGCGAGCTCCGAGTTCGGCTCCCCGTAGAACTCGTCGTAGAGCCGGAGGATGTCCGGGTTCTCCTGCGACTTCCGGAACTCGGACTGGGAGTCGACCGACTTGATGAGGGCGAGGCGCTCCTGCATCTCGCCGGCGCGTTCGGGCACGGGATGACCGGCACCGCCGATGCAGCCGCCCGGGCAGGCCATGATCTCGATGAAGTCGTAGCCGAGGTCCTCACCGCTCAGGATCCGCTTGATGACCGGCTCCGCGTTGCCGAGCCCGTTGATGACGGCGACGCTCACGGTCCGGCCCGCGGCCTCGATTCGCGCCTCCTTGAAGCCCTCGAGGCCGACGACGTTCTCGAAGTACAGGTGCTCCACCAGCGGCTCGCCGGTCAGCTTCTCCACCGCCATCCGGAGCGCGGCCTCGGCCACTCCCCCGGAGGCCGCGAACATGACGCCCGCGCCCGTGACGCGGGAGTACGGCTGGTCGAAATCCTGGGGGACGATCTCGGTCCGGGAGATGCGGCGCATGTTCACCATCTCGATGAGTTCGGTGGTGGTGAGCACGGCGTCCACGTCGCGGCGCCCCTCGGGGGCGAACTCCGGCCTCCCCGCCTCGTACTTCTTGGCGAGGCACGGCACGATCGAGACGATGTACAGGTCCTCCGGATCCACGCCGGCCCACTTCGCGTAGTGGTTCCGGACGGTGGCCCCCATCATCTGCTGCGGAGACCTGCAGCTGGAGAGGTGCGGGATGAGGGCCGGGTAGCGGCGCTCCACGAGGTTGACCCACCCCGGGCAGCACGAGGTGAACTGCGGGAGGGGCCCGCCCGTCGCGACGCGGTCGAGGAACTCGGTGGCCTCCTCCATGATCGTGAGGTCCGCCGCGAAGGAGAAGTCGAAGACGCGATCGAACCCGACCCGTCGCATCATCCCGGCGATGAACGGGGACGCCTCCTCCGCCGTCTTCTGGTAGTGCGCGGCGATCACGCTCCGGGGTGCGGGGGCGATGAATCCGACCACCAGCTTCTTCGGGTCGTACATGGCGTCGAACACCTTGTCCCGCTCGCGGATGTAGTCCAGCGCACCGCACGGGCAGGCGGTCACGCACTGGCCGCAGGAGACGCAGTCGGTGTCGATGAGGGGCCGGCCATCGTGGGTACCGACGCTGAGCGTGCCCTGACGGAACTGGTACGCGAGCACGTTGACGCCCTCGATCTCCGCGCACGCCGCCACGCAGCGGCCGCAGGAGATGCACTTGTTGTGGTCGCGGACGATGAAGGGGTGGTCGCGGACCACCGGGACCCACGGACGTACGTGGATGGGGGTCTCGAACCGCACGTTGTGGGAGCGAGCCTCCTGGCGGAGGTCGCAGTCGAAGCGGGCCTCGCAGCCGCACTTCAGGCAGCGCAGGGCCTCCTGCCGGGCCTCCTCCTCGGTGAGGGTGAACTCGACCTCGCTGAAGTCGAGTCGCTCGGAGAGCGGGAGGGACCGGGACTTTGCCCGCGGGATCTCCGGGATCCTCTCGAACTCATGACGGGGCAGGTCCTCCAGCGAGCCCCGGCTGCACTGGTAGTTGGGGTTCTCCGGGCGGACGTAGCCCTGGTTCAGGTACTGGTCGATGGCCTCGGCCGCACGCCGGCCGGCACCGACCGCCTGGATCACCGTGCTGGGCCCGGTGACGCAGTCGCCGCCGGAGAAGATCTTCGCCTCCGACGTCTCCATGGTGCGGCCGTTGATGTCGATGTCGCCCCACTTGTTGAGCTTCACGGGGAGGTCGTTGTAGAGGAACTGGGTGTTCGTGCTCTGGCCGATGGCCCCGATGATCGTGTCGCACTGGACGGTGAAGTCGCTGCCGTCGACGGGGACGGGCCGGCGCCTGCCGGACCGGTCGGGCTCCCCCAGTTCCATCCGGATGCAGTGGAGGTGCTTGACGCCGTCCTCCACGGTGATGGCGGTCGGCGCCGTGAGGAACACCATCTCGACGCCCTCCTCGATGGCCTCCTCGATCTCGTGCGGCTCGGCGGGCATCTCCGCGCGGGTGCGGCGGTACAGGAGTTGGACCTTCTTCGCGCCCTTGCGCACCGCCGTACGAACGCAGTCGATGGCGGTGTTGCCGCCGCCGATGACGACGACGGTGTCCCCCAGGGGCGCGTCCACGCCCTTCGTGACGCTCTCGAGGTACTTGATCCCGAGCCGCACGTTCTGGTCGTTCTCCCCCTCGAGGTTCAGCGGCGTGGCCCGCCACGAGCCGATCGCGAGGTAGACGGCGTCGAAGTCACGCTGGAGGTCCTCCAGGTGCAGGTGGGTGCCGAGCGCCTTGCCCGTCACGATCCGCACACCGAGCGCCCGGATCACGTCGATCTCCGCGTCGAGGGTGGCCTTCGGGAGGCGGTACTCAGGAATCCCGTACCGCATCATGCCCCCGGCGTGCGGCTGCTTGTCGAAGACGGTGACGTCGTGGCCGTTGCGGGCGCTGTAGTAGGCGGCCGACAGGCCGGACGGGCCAGCGCCCACCACTGCCACCCGGTGCCCGGTGGGGGCGGCCTTCCGCGGGATCCAGGGCTGCTCGCGCGCCATGTCCCAGTCCGCCGCGAAACGCTTGACGGCGTTGATGGCGATCGGCTCGTCCACGAGGCTGCGCCGGCACTCCGCCTCACAGGGATGCGGGCAGACGCGGCCACAGACCACCGGGAACGGGTTGCGCTCCTTGATGACCCGCACCGCGGCCTCGTAGTTCCCGTCCGCCACGGCGCCGAGGTAGCGCTGGATCTCGATGTTGGCCGGGCAGGTCTGGACGCAGGGCGCCACGCAGTCGGCGTTGTGGTCGGACAGGAGTTGCTCGAGGCGCACCTTGCGGTAGTCCTCCAGGCGCTGCGAGTTGGTGGTGATCACCATGCCCGGGAGCATGGGGGTCTGGCAGGCCTTGACGTCCCGCCTGGTGTCCCCCACCTCCACCATGCAGAGGCCGCAGTTGCCGTTCGAGCGCGGGAGCCGGATGTCGTAGCAGAGGTGCGGGATGTGGAGGCCCTCCTGCAGCAGCGCCTGCAGCACGGTGAGGCCCTCGTACACCTCCATCTCGTGGCCGTTCACGGTCACGGTGATGCGTTCGCGACCCTCGAGGTCGAGCAGCTGGACACCCTCCATCGGGTACCTCCACGTCGTTGCCGGTGGAGGAAGCGTATTCGGGCCGGAGCGCGGCGATCTGGGACCTCTGGGCACGTGTTGAGTGGCGAGGTGGCCTCAGATCCCCGCCGCCTCGGCCACCCACTGCCACATCCGCTGCCGTTGCTCCTCGGTGGGGGCGTTGCGTCCGAGGATCGTGGTGTGCCGCTGGCGCCGGTCCATCCACAATCCCCCGCCCGGTGGGGGCGGGTCTGACGCGAGGAGCCAGGTGGTGGTGTCCGCGCCGACGTCCGGGTCCCGCAGGATCGGGCCCATGAGCCTGTTGAACGTCGGGATCGACTGCGTCACTCCAGGAGTCGCGGCCCAGCCGGGATGCATCGCGTACACCCTAAGGCCTGCCCACCGCTCGGCCAGGATTCCCAGCAGCTCCACCTGGGTCCGCTTGCTCCGGGCGTAGGCGGTGGCGCCCGAGTACTCCCCGGTGGTGTAGTCCGGATCGCTGACCGGCAGCGGCTGGGCGTACATGCCACCCGAGGTGACGAACACGACCCGCGCCCGTTGTTCGGCCAGCAGCGGTTGGAGCCGCTCGGTCAACAGCACCGGCCCGAGGACATGGAGGGCCATCGTGATCTCGTGGCCCTGGGCCGACTCGGTGCGCTCGGACGGCAGGGCGCCGGCGTTGTGGACCAGGCCGGCGAGTGACGGTGCGGCCTCGATCATCTCGTGGGCGCAGCGCCGGACACTGTCGAGGTCGGACAGGTCGCAGAGCCAGGTCGACGACGGTCCCACCAGGTCCGCGGCCACCGCCTCAGCCTTGCCGGCGTCCCGCACGATGAGGTGCACGTGCGCGCCGAGCTCACTGAGCTGCCGCGCAGCCGCGTGACCGAGGCCCGAGGTGGCACCGGTCACGGCCACATGCGCGCCCACGAGAGCATCGGGAGCCGGATCTGCCGGCCAGCTGGGGAGCCGGCGACGCACCGCGTGGCCGAGTGCCGAGAACCCGGGCAGGACGGTGCGGTCGAGGACATGGTCGAGGGCCAGGGACAGCGAGTGCAGGGATACCACCGTATGAGCCTAGCCACCGGAGCCGCCCGCCACCCGGGCGCGGTCAGTCCGGCACTCCTGGCAGGACCACGATGTTGCCGACCTTGTGCCCGGTGTCGATCCGGCGGTACGCCTCCGGAAGCGAGTCCAGCCCACCGAGGACCTCGGTGAGGGGCTCGAGGCGCCCGCTCGCCGTGAGTTCGAGCAGGTGGGCGATGTCCTCGGCCCGTTCGGGCGCGGGACCGGCGATCACCCGACCCCGGGCCCGGAGAGTGTCGAGCAGGCTCGCCACGGCCAGGATCAGCAATCCGTCGGGAGCCAGCAGCCGAAGCCCGTCGGTGCGGGAGACGTTGCCCACCGCATCGAGGACGACGTCGTAGGGGCCCGGTAGCGCCGTCACCGGGGTGCTGGTGTGGTCGACCACGTGATCGGCTCCCAGCCGTGAGACGAGGTCAGCGTTGCGCGAACTGGTGACGGCCGTGACCTCGGCGCCGGCGAGCTTGGCGAGCTGGACCGCACTGGACCCGACTGCCCCCGAGGCGCCGTTGACCAGGACAGCCTGTCCCTGCCGGATCCCGGCACGGTCCCGCAGGAAGTACAGCGCCGTGGTGCCGCCGAAGAGCACGCCCGCCGCCTCGGGGTGGGACACCGCGGCCGGCTTGTGGACCAGCGAGGTGACAGGCACCGCCGCCAGTTCGGCGTGGGCGCCCATCCTCGTGCCGCTCATCCCGGCGACGTCGTCCCCGACCGCGAACCCGACCACGCCGGGACCCACACGCTCGATCGTCCCGGACAGTGCGGCGCCGAGGACCGCGCGCCGAGGACCGCGCAGCCCGACCCCGAGACGGGCCAGGATTCCGAAGCCCTGCGGGAACCGGCCCGCACGCAGGCGCGCGTCCGCCGAGGTGACCGCGGCGGCAGCGACGCGGACGAGCACCTCACCGCGGCGAGGCTGCGGCGTTGGCCGCTCGACGATGACCACCCGATCGGGCGGTCCGTACCCCGGGACGACGGCTGCTCGCATGATTTTCCCCTTACACTTGTAAGTCAGTGCCGCTAGCGTAGCCTTACGGTTGTAAGAGCACAAGGAGGGTGAAGAGTGGACCAACGGCGGCCGCTGAGCGGGCCCCGCATCGTCGAGGCGGCGGTGGCGGTCGCTGACAGCGGCGGCCTGGCGGCGGTGAGCATGCGCAACGTCGGCCGGGAACTCGGCGTCGAGGCGATGTCGCTCTACCACCACGTCGCGAACAAGGACGCGCTCTTGGACGCGCTCGCCGAGTGGATCTTCGCGAGGATCGAGTTGCCGGGCGAGCACGAGCCGTGGCGCGCGGGCATGGTGAAGCGCGCCGCCTCGGCCAGGGACGTGCTCGCCAGCCACCCGTGGGCGCTCGGGCTGATCGAGTCCCGCGCCACCCCCGGACCCGCGCTACTCCGGCACCACGATGCGGTACTCGGCTGCCTGCTCGCCAACGGCTTCCCCGCCGCCCTCGCCGCCCACGCGTTCTCCGTCATCGACGCCTACGTCTACGGGTTCGTCCTCACCGAGGAGAACCTCCCCTTCGACCCCGCGGCGAACAAGGGAGCGGAGGCCTACGCCGCCGGCGTGGCCTCCCTGCTGCAGGACTACCCGCACCTGGCCGCGGTCATCCCCGCACTGGCGAACGGCTACTCCTTCGCCGCCGAGTTCGACTACGGCCTGGACCTCATCCTCGACGCCGTGGAGCAGCGACGTGGACTCCCCCGGCAAGCTGAGCCAAGTGTTGTCGCCTCCTCGCCGCCGTTGAACCGGTCGAATTCGCGCACGGCGGCAGGCGACTCCGTGACGGACTCGGGCGCCTCCGGGCTCACCAGTGGGTGATCCGGCGGGGCCGGTTGACCAGGGTGACAAGCTCCGGCACCGGCGTCGGGTCGTCCAGGGCAGCGGTCATCTCGTCGAACTGCGCCGCGGGCATGATCGTCCTGTCAGCCCGCGCCACCACCGTCTCCGCCTTCTCGAGCGCGGCGTCGACGACGAAGGACGAGACGGAAGCGTTCAGAAGCGTCGCCGCCCGCGCGATCACGCACGCATCGGCCTCAGTCAGCCGAACCTCAATGCGCTGGGTCCTGGTCCTCGCCTTCGTGCGATGGGTCGTCGCACTCATGTTCGCCACCTCCGGAGCGCCGTTGTACGACAACTGTACGGAACGAAGCTGGCGCCCCGGCGTCTCCGAACAACGGCCCTGGGCGCATGAGCAGTCCTCCCTCGCTACTCCGGGCTCGTAGATGTCTGCCGCCGCCCGGTCCACCTGATACTCGCAACCGCGTCTATTCGATCTCACCAACAGGTGGGCATGGTGGTCTGCTCAGTTTGGCACCACACGAGCACGATGACGTGGTCGTCGTGGTCCGGTAGCACCCCGTCGGGCCGATGCCGGAGACGCGCCCTGCTTTCCACGCTGGGCTTCCGGGACACCGTTAGGTGGTCGACGGTGCCGACTCCGTCGCAGCGGGGTAGGTCATGGGTTGCACCCGCAGTCCGAGCCACACTGGACGCCCATCGACGCGGACATTTGGCCCGCCGGCTATCGCTACACCGGCGCAATTTCTGAGCGAGCTTCCCAGCTCCGGTTGGGCGGCTGGGCCTTGTGGGATTCTGGTCTCGGCGCGCTGGCGGTACCCCCAGCGAGGCTGTCGTTGTCCAGAAGTTCAGGAGTCGCTAGATATGTCCGACGAGCTGGTTTTCGACTTCGAGGAGGTCCGGGAGATCGCAATGGCCGTGGCCAGGGCGCAAGGTGCGGGGGTGTGGGCGGAGGACATTGCGTCGGAAACCCTCAAGAAGCTGTGGAGCCGCCAAGGGGAGGTGTCCGACGTTAGCCCGGATCTTTCACGGGTCGGCGGTGCGGGGTGGTGACCGGCGCTTCGTGACGGTCTGAATCTGATTCTCGCATCGGGGTGTGTCATAGTGCCCGGGTGTCGCCTCGGGTGGGCGCCGGTTCCACGGTCCGGGAGTTGTTGTTGCTGGTCGGGATGGGACAAGGTGCCCGGGGGTTATCCGGGAGCGGGGTAGGCCCGCAGTTTCGCGTATGCCAACTGGGCGAGGGAGGCCCAGGGTGCCCGGTCAGCGAGGTGGAGGACGACCTTGCGGGCGGTGCGCGCCAACGTGGCCGGGACGGTGAAGAGCCGCAACCGGAGCCG
>DBPQ01000032.1:0-4767 GCA_002304945.1 Actinomycetales bacterium UBA1416
TGCCCCAACATCTACGAGTGCTGGGAGGACCGCGAGGCCACCTTCCTGATCGGCGGTGACATCTGCACCCGCCGGTGCGACTTCTGTGACATCGCCACCGGCAAGCCACGCGCGCTGGACCCGGACGAGCCCCGGCGCGTCGCCGAGTCCGTCCGACACATGGGGCTGCGCTACGCCACCGTCACCGGCGTGGCGCGGGACGACCAGCCCGACGGCGCCGCCTCGCTGTACGCCGAGACCATCCGCCAGATCCACGCCGTCAACCCGAACACCGGCGTCGAGATCCTGCCGCCCGACTTCGGCGCGCGACCCGAGCTGGTGGGGCTCGTGTTCGACGCCCGCCCCGAGGTGTTCGCCCACAACCTCGAGACGGTGCCGCGGATCTTCAAGCGGATCCGGCCGGCGTTCACCTACGACAGGTCGCTGCGCGTGCTGTCGATGGCGCGCGAGGCCGGGCTGGTGACCAAGTCAAACCTCATCCTCGGGATGGGCGAGCGCGACGACGAGATCGAGACCGCCATCCAGGACCTCCACGACGCCGGCTGCGACATCCTCACCATCACCCAGTACCTGCGGCCCTCGAAGCTGCACCACCCCATCGACCGGTGGGTGCGGCCGGAGGAGTTCGTGCACTGGTCCGAGGTGGCCGAGTCGGTCGGCTTCAAGGGCGTGATGGCGGGCCCGCTCGTGCGCTCCTCCTACCGGGCGGGGCGGCTCTGGGCGACGGCGATGCGCCGCTGGGGCCGGCCGATCCCCGCGCACCTCTCCCACCTCGCCGAGGCCGCGGAGTCCCCGGCACGGCAGGAGGCGGCGAGCCTCGTGGCGCGGGCTCAGGCGTAGCGCCGGCGGTACTCCTCGATGGCCGCGACCGCACCGCGGACGTCCCCCGCGATCTCGCGGTCCGGGATGGTGAGGTCCCATCCCCCGGTCTTCCGCCGTGCCCAGGCCACCCTTGCGTCCGGCTCCCCGGGGACCACCTGATCCGGGTCACGGACTCCGAAGAGATCGGCCAGTTGGGCGGGATTCCGGCCGATCGCCACCACCGAGTACACAGCGTGCCACGGGCCGTGGTGGTCGGCATACCAGGTGAGGGGATCGCGGAGCCGGAGGCCCAGGCCCCGGCCGTACTCGGTGGCGAACTCACCGACCGCGTCGAGGTCACCCCAGGGGATGACGTCGGTCCCCTCGAGCAGGATCCCGCCCGGGCGCAGGGTGAGCACCGGCTGGGGGGCGCGGCCGAGCCACGCCTTCCACCAGGCCGCGCGCCGGGCGATGACCAGTTGAGTCATGGATCCATCATGACGGGTCGGCGCCGTTCTCAGGCCGGGACGCCCACCATCTCGGCGCTGCGCTCCCAGAGTGCGCGGGCGAGGGCGTCGTCGTCGGCCTGCGGGTTGGTGGGCGCCACCTTTCGCTTCTCGTAGTACTCTCCCGAACGCCAGTCCCGGCCCGCCCGGCCCTCGGCGAGCCAGATGAGGGTGTCCGCGCCCTTCTCGGCGCTGAGCAGCACCCGACGGAGCGGGGTGTGGTAGACCCAGCGCATCCGGCTGGTGGAGTCCACCGCGAAGTTGGTGGCCACGCCGCCGGGGTGGAACGCCGCCGCCGCCAGCCCCAGGCCCGCGAAGCGCGCGTGCAACTCACGGGCGTGCAGGATGTTGGCGAGCTTGGAGTCGCCGTAGGCCTTCCTCGGGGTGTAGGCCGCCTCGTTGCCGAGGTCCGCGAGGTCGAGGCTGCCGAACGCCTTCGCCGCGGCCGACGAGGTGTTCACCACGGTGCCCCCGCTCGCCAGGAGCGTGTCGAGCAGCAGCGCGGTCAGCAGGAAGGGCGCGAGGTGGTTGATCTGCAGTGTCTTCTCGAAGCCGTCGACGGTCACCGACCGCTCGCCGAAGATGCCTCCCGCGTTGTTGGCGAGCACGTCGATGTGCCCGAGCGTGGCGAGGTCTGCGGCAAGGGCACGCACGTCGTCGAGCCGGGCGAAGTCCGCCACGTGGGACTCGGCGCCCAGCTCGTCCGCCACGGCGCGCGTCTTCTCCGGCGAACGCCCGACGACGACGACCCGGTGGCCGTCCGCGTGCAGGCGCCGGGCCGCGGCCGCCCCGATCCCGTCGCTGGCACCGGTGATGACGACGGTCCTGGGCGTGGTGGTCATGGTGCCTCTTCCTGGTGAGCGCGTGCGGCACCGTCCGCGATCAGCCACTGACCAGCGGTGTAGGTGGCCATGACCGCGGTGTCGAGGGGACCGGGGCCGGAACCATCCGCGCGGGCGGACTTCCCCAGCGCGAGGATCGTGTCCGAGACCACGAACAGGGCGCTGCCGGCGACGATCCGCTGGCGGGCGGCGCGTGGGAACGCACGATCGAGGGTGGTCGAGGTGGCCAGCATCGCGCTGATGATGCCGGCATAGCCGAGCACCGGGACGGCGAGCGCCGGGTCCTGCCGGCGCGCCAGCGCTGCCATCGCGGGCCCTGTCGCGGCGAAGACGGCGGCTGCCGCCCGCACTCCGGGCTCTCGCCCAGAGCTCTCCGGATCCCGGGAGCCCGCGAAGGCGGCGATGTAACCGACGTGCGCCGCGGCGAAGGAGCCGAGCCCGAGCAGGAACCGCCGCTGGGTGGACCCGAGCAGGGCGACATCGCCGAGCCAGGAGAACCCCTGGGCGGCTCGCACCCCACGGAGCAGGGCGGAGCTGCCCCCCGAGGCGGCAACGTGGGTGTCGAGGACAAGGAGGGGCATGAGGGCGGACTTCGTCACGGTCCGCGCGCGCCTGGCAGCGGGACGGGAGGACGCGGCGAGGCCGGCGTCCAGCGCTGCGAGGGCAGCGAAGGCCAGGGTGGTGGGGCGGGTCATCAGTCCTCCAGGGGGTCGATTCCGGCGGCGGTGGCCGCCTCGGCGAAGGCTGCGGCGAGGCTCGCCACGGTCTCGTGGGCGTTCAGGCCGGACGGGTTGGGCACCACCCACAGCTCTGCGCCGGCCAGGGTCTCCGGCTGCCGCCCCGCCGTCGCCCGCGGCCGCCGGAACGCGGTGCGGTAGGCGGTGATGCCGGCCACCGCGACGACGGCGGGCCGCACCTCGGCGACGAGGCGTTCCAGCCGTGCGACGCCGTCGCGCAGATCCGCGGCGGACACCTCGTCCGCCCGGGCCGTGGCGAGCGGATGGCCGGTCAGCCCGGCGGCGTGGAGTGCCGGGTAGAAGCGGTTCCCGGGGCGGGCGAAATGGGCGCCGGTGGCGCCGGACCACAACCCCGGGTTGATCCCCACGATCAGGAGCCGCACACCGGGGCCGACCAGGTCCGGGACAGTCCTCCCGTAGGAGGCCCGCAGCTCCGCGGGGGTGGGTCGCATGCCCCCACCCTGCCACGCGTCCACCCGGCCCGCGCACTACCAGCGGTTGTGCACGTCCTCCGCCCAGCCGAGGATGCCCGCGAACTCCACCCGCTCCCCCGCGGAGTCCGCCATCCACCCGGACCAGTGCCCGAAGCACTGGTCGGTGTGCGCGGTGATGACGCCGAGTTCCGTGCGGGCGCGGCGGTCGTGGAAGGGCTCGAACGCCAGGTCGACCGTCTCGCCCCGCACCCGCCACGGTTTCAGGTAGTCCCTGGAGTCGTACTCCCAGGCCAGTTCCTCGCTGATCTTGTGCAGCCGTCCGTCCACCACCAGCGCGTTCTCCACCGAGCCGGTGCCGTCCGTCCACTGGCCGCCCACCTGCACGCCGATGACCCGCCCATCGGAGATTCCCGAGCCGGCGCCCCAGTTCCACGCGATGTCGTAGGGCCAGCGGCCCCGCCCGTGGTCGAGCACCGCCCACGACTCCCCCGCCGGCACCTCCACCCGGCGCCCGTCCAGCCAGAGTGCCCCGCGCGCCGGCCGGGCCACGTCCTTCACCGTGTACTGGAACAGCCGTTCGCTCCACGGCACCACCACCCCGAGGCACTCGTGCCCCGGCGGGCGCTCGGCGACCACGTCCACCCGCACCCCGGGCGCGACGACGCGGAGCCGAGTGCCGCCGTCGGCCTCGTCGACGGCGATCGCCAGGTCCCCCTTCCGGCCGCGGACCGGGCCGTCACCCAGCGTCCCAGGCAGCTGCGCGCTGCCGCCGAGCACGCCGAGCGCGCTGCGGGCGGTCTCCGTGCCGGTGGCGCGGTCGAACACCCAGAGCTCGTGGAGGGCGGCGTAGTCGATGTCCGCCACCGTGAACGCCACGATGTGCGACGGCGTGGTGACCGCCCAGTACTCCCACCGCTTGTTCCGGCCCCAGGCGTAGCGTCCACGGCCGATGCCGTCGGTGCGGAGGAGCGGGGTGCGGGTCCAGCCGACGGCCGCCGGGTTGAGCCGGCCGTCCGGCGTCGTGAGGCTGACGGGAGCGGTGATCTCCCGTTCGGTGACGCGCACGGTGCGCTCCTCTCAGTAGATGAAGATCGGGATCCAGTGCGGATTGTGGGCGTGGATGATCGCGAGGAAGACGATGACGTCGAACAGCAGGTGGACTACCACCACGTAGGTGAGGGACTTGGTGCGGGTGAAGATCCAGCCCTGGAGCAGGGCGAACGGGATGGTGAGCAGCGGCCCCCACGAGCGGTAGCCCAGCTCCCAGAGGAAGGACACGAAGATGACGGCCTGCAGCACGTTGGCCGTCCACACCCCGAAGTGGCGCCGCAGCAGGGCGAAGCACGTGATGATGAAGAACAGCTCATCCCACAGGCCCACGAAGTTCACTCCGAGGAAGAAGCGCACCAGCTCGCTGCCCGTGGTGATGTGCGGCCAGTTCTGGTAG
>DBPQ01000032.1:4776-26368 GCA_002304945.1 Actinomycetales bacterium UBA1416
ACGTAGGCCTTCTGCATCGGCAGCCACGGTTGGCCGGTACGCCACGGGAACGTGATCGCGCGCCGCCGGTACACGAGGCGGTCCACGGCCAGCGGCACCACGAACGCCAGCGTGAGCACGGTCCCGATCGTCAGGAACCGGTCCCAGCTCACATCCGCCTCCACCGAGGTGGTGCTCACGATCGCGATCCCCAGCCCGATCAGCGTCAGGTCCTTGCCCAGCTCCCGGTCCACGAGCGAGGCGGCCACCACGCTCGCGAGGAGCAGGGCGTGACCCCACCCGGGGAGCAGCAACGCGAAGAGGAGGAACGCGGAGAGGGAGACCCCTGCAGCGGGCAGCACCCGCCACGCGAGGGCAGGGGTCCGGGCGGGCACGATCCCAGCATGCCAGACGGTACCCTCGTGCCCGTGCCCCCCGCCCTCGCCACCGGCCTCACGGGGTTCGCGGCCGGCCTGGCGCTCATCGTGGCGATCGGGGCACAGAACGCCTTCGTGCTCCGGCAGGGGCTGCGCCGGGAGCACGTGGGGGCGGTGGTCGCCGTGTGCCTGGTGGCGGACGTGCTGCTCATCGCGGCCGGCACCCTGGGGATCGGCGCGGTCGTGGAGCGCGCACCCGTGATGTTGGACGTCCTCCGCTGGGCCGGTGCCGCCTACCTGCTCTGGTTCGCGATCAGCTCGTTCCGGTCGGCGGTGCGGCCCGGCGCCCTCCAGGAGGCTCCCGCGCGCTCCCGCGGCTCCGTCGCACTGACCGCCGCCGCCCTCACCTTCCTCAACCCACACGTCTACCTGGACACGGTGGTGATGCTCGGGAGCCTCGCCAACACCCACGGCGCACTGCGATGGGCCTTCGCGGGTGGCGCGATGGCCGCCTCCGCGGTCTGGTTCGCCGGGTTGGGCTTCGGCGCACGGGCACTGGCGGGGCCTCTTGGGAGGCCGACGACGTGGCGCGCCCTCGACGTCGTCGTCGGTCTCGTCATGGTCGTCCTAGCCGTCGTGCTTGTGCTGCCCTGAGCGCGGGTTGTCCCCTGCCTGTCGGGTTGACCCGAGCTCATCGACCTGCTGCGCGAGCACTGAGCACTCCCGCCGGATGAGAGGTCCCTCATCCTCCTCTCCCGGAACCCTCATCTGAACCCACGAGAGTGGAGGACAGGTCGCACACGAGGTGCGACGTCACACGAGGAGGACACCATGAACACCCGCACCTGGATCGTCACCGGCAGCCTCGCCACCGTCGTCGCCACGGGTGGTGTCGCAGCGGCGATGGCCGACAGCAACGACGACCGTGACCTCGACGCCGTCACCGTCAACGGACCGCAGCTCTCCGCCCCGTCCCCCGCCGGGGCCGGAATGAATGCCGCGAGCGCCTCGCTCTCCGCCCTCACCGCCGGCGAGACGGTCTCCGCGAACTCACCCGCCACGACCATGTCAATCCAGACGGCGATCTCCGCCCAGTCGGCGCAGTCCGCACAGACAACGGTCTCGGCGCCGTCGCCCATCTCCGCNNCGCGCCGTCCGCCCCTTCGCCGGAGGCCTCCCCGGTGAGCCCGGCCTCTGCTGACTCCGGTGACAGCGCGCCGAGCGCCGAGTCCGGCGACTGAGCCCGCTCACCTCCGGCTGCCCGGCTTGCACTTGACGTAACGTCACGTTCTACCGTGGTGTCCATGTTGAGGACACAGGAACTCGCCCGCGTGAGCGGAGTGACATCCCGCGCCCTGCGGCACTACGACGCGATCGGCCTGCTCCCGCCCGCCGCCACGGGGCCGGGAGGCCACCGGCTCTACGGGGATCGGGAGCTGCTGCGCCTGCAGCGCATCCTCGTGCTGCGGGAACTCGGCCTGCCCCTGGAACAGGTGGCCGGGATCCTGGACGGAGAGTCGGACGACATCGCCGCGCTGGCGCGTCACGCCGAGAGGTTGCGCGGCCAACGGGCACGGATCGAGACGATGATCGGTGCCGTCGAGAACACGATCACGAGACTGGAGTTGGGCATGCCACTGGAGGAGACCGAGATGTTCGAGGGATTCGCGGAGAACCCCCACGCGGGCGAGGCCCAGCAGCGCTGGCCGGAGGCCTACGGGCAGAGCACCCGGCGGCTCAGCCGCTTGTCGAAGGAGGAGCAACGGGAGCTCTTCGAGCGGGGTGAACGCATCACCGCTGCCCTCGCCGGCCTGTTCCGCGGCGGCGCGGCCCCGGACGGCCCGGAGGTGCAGGCCGAGGTGGCGAACCACCACGCCTGGATGTGCGCCTTCTGGACGCCCTCCCGCGCGGCGTACACCGGCCTCGGCCAGATGTACGTCGACGACGCCCGCTTCACCGCCACCTACGACGCCCACGCGCCGGGGCTGGCCGCCTTCCTGCGGGACGCGATGGCGATCTGGGCGGAGCAGAACCTCACCGACTAGCCCGCCCGGGGCGCGCCGTCGCACCTGCTGCCGGTACGGTCATCCCCATGACAGATCGTGACCTCCAGCAGCGCATCATCGACGAACTCGAGGTGGTGCAGGACTTCGACGCCGCACGCGAGGTGGAACGGCGGGTGACCTTCCTCGTCGAGTACCTCCAGCACACGCACACCCGCGGCCTCGTGCTGGGCATCTCGGGCGGCGTCGACTCCTCGGTCGGAGGGCGGCTCTGCCAGCTCGCGTGCGCACGCGTTCGCGCGGAGGGCGGAAGTGCCCGCTTCATCGCGATGCGCCTCCCGTACGGGGAGCAGGCGGACGAGCACCACGCCCGGATGGCGCTGGACTTCATCGCCCCGGACGAGGTCTACTCGGTGGACATCCAGCCGTCGGTGGACGCGATGTGGGAGGCGTGCCTGGCCGCGGGAATGCCAGTGGGGGACGATCACGACGACTTCGTCAAGGGCAACGTCAAGGCCCGTGCACGCATGGTCGCGCAGTACACGGTCGCCGGCGCGCGCAGCATGCTCGTGGTGGGAACGGATCAGGCCGCCGAGGCCGTCGTCGGCTTCTACACCAAGTTCGGCGACGGCGCTGCCGACCTGACACCGCTCTTCGGCCTGCCGAAGCGGCGCGTCCGGCAGCTCGCGCGACACCTCGGCGCGCCGGACGAGCTCGTCGAGAAGGTCCCGACCGCGGACCTGGAGGACGACAAGCCGCTCATCCCGGACGAGGTGGCACTCGGGGTGAGCTACAGCGCCGTCGACGACTACCTCGAGGGCAAGGAGATCGCTCCGGAGGCCGAGGAGACGATCCTGCGCTGGTACCACCGCACCGCCCACAAGCGCGCGTTGCCGGTGACGCCCGCCGGGTGGGAGGCGCGGCAGCAGGACGCCTGATACGGGTACCCCGCTCCGGTTCCCGAAGGTCCCAGCCGAAGGTCCCAATCAGGGACAGGTGTCCCCGAAATTGTCCGGGTTCGACCGTGAAATTAGGACCTTTGCCCCGGGTCGATTGTGTTCGAACTGTGCAGGATGGTCACACGCGGTCCACCGAACCAACGGGGACCACCACCCTGATGGAGTAGCACATGACCACCACCAAGACCCCGGCGGCCACTGACGCCACCCTCACCACCCAGGAGGACATCGTCACGCGGCCCCTCGCCCGCAAGGTGCTCGCGGTCAGCCGGATCGTGATCGGCTGGACGTTCCTCTGGGCCTTCCTCGACAAGCTGTTCGGCCTGAACTTCGCCACCCCGTCGGCAGGCGCGTGGATCAACGGCGGCACCCCGGCCCAGGGGTTCATCTCCCGCATCGAGGGCCCCTTCGCCGGCTTCTTCCAGATCTTCAACAACGGATTCGGTGACGTCTTCTTCATGTTCGGCCTGCTCGGCATCGGGGTCGCGATGATCGCGGGCGCCGGCCTCCGGATCGCCGCCGTCGGCGGCACCCTGCTCATGCTCTTCATGTTCATGGCCGAGATCCCCACCGCCAGCGCGATGGTCGACGGCGAGCTCGTTCGCGGCTCCACCAACCCGATCGTCGACTCCCACTGGCACGAGGCGCTCCTCCTCATCATCGCCGCCGTCACCCTGGCCGGCGACACATGGGGCCTCGGCAAGTGGTGGGCTGCCAAGGACGTCGTCCGCAAGAACCCGTGGCTCCGCTGACGAGCTGAGCCACCAGGGCCCGCACCCATCACGGATGCGGGCCCTTCGTTCGGGACGGCGCGAGGGGCCGTCGCGCGTTACCCTCATGCCTGTGCTGAACCATCGCCTCCCCGCCCCCGTCGTCGTGCCACGAGGTGCCCTGTGAGCGGGGGCCTCGTCGCGCTGCTCGACGACGTCGCAGCCCTCGCGAAGCTCGCCGCCGCCTCCATCGACGACATCGGCGCCGCGGCCGGCAAGGCCGGGACCAAGGCGATGGGCCTCGTCGTCGACGACGCGGCCGTCACGCCGCGTTACGTGGACGGGTTCCGGGCCAACCGCGAGCTTCCCATCATCAAGCGGATCGCCATCGGCTCGATCCGCAACAAGCTGGTGTTCATCCTCCCGGCGATCATGCTGCTCAGCGAGTTCCTGCCCTGGATCCTCACCCCGATCCTGATGCTCGGAGGCATCTACCTCAGCTACGAGGGCGCCGAGAAGATCTGGGAACTCATCTCAGGGCACCACGAGGAGACGCCGGACGTGCCGGCCGCCGCGCCGTCCGCCGATCACGAGGACAAGATGGTGAAGGGTGCCATCGCCACCGACTTCATCCTCTCCGCGGAGATCATGGTCATCTCCCTGAACGAGGTGCGGGACGAGGCCTTCCTCTCCCGGCTGCTGATCCTCGTCGTCGTGGCGATCGGAATCACCGCGCTCGTCTACGGGGCGGTCGCCCTCATCGTGAAGATGGACGACATCGGCCTCCACCTCGCCGAACGTGACAACGGCGCCTCCCAGGCCCTCGGTCGCGCCCTCGTCAAGGGGATGCCGATCGTGATGAAGGTGCTCTCCACCGTGGGGATCGCCGCCATGCTCTGGGTCGGTGGGCACATCCTCCTCGTGGGGATCGCCGACCTCGGCTGGCCCGTCCTCTACGACCTCGTCCACCACGCCGAGGTGGCGGTCGCCGAGGCGGCCGGCTCGTTCGGGCCCTTCCTCGGCTGGCTCACCAACACCGTGGCCTCGGCCCTGCTGGGGCTCGTGGCCGGTGCCGTCGCCGTGGTCGTCGTGCACCTCGTCCCCCGCCGGAAGGGCGCTGCGCAGGCCCACTGAGCGGCCGCGCGGCCTCTCGCTGAGACGGAACTCACAGTCCGGGATATCTTCGAGGCATGGCCAACACCACCACGGCGCACGACGTGCGCGCCCAGGACGTGCGAGCGATCCTCTCGCGTCACCTCCTCGTCGACGGCTTCCCCCTCGTCCTGGACCTCGAACGGTCCCGCGGCACCACCCTGGTCGACCAGGCGTCGGGAACCACCTACCTCGACATGTTCACCTTCTTCGCCTCCAACGCCCTCGGAATGAACCATCCCGGGCTCACGGAGGACGAGACCTTCCGCCGCGAGCTCCTCACCGCCGCCTTGAACAAGCCCTCCAACTCGGACGTGTACACGATCGAGATGGCCCGCTTCGTCGACACCTTCGACCGGGTCATGGGCGATCCGGCCCTCCCCCACTACTTCTTCATCGAGGGCGGGTCCCTCGCCGTCGAGAACGCGATCAAGGTCGCCTTCGACTGGAAGTCCCGGTGGAACGAGGAGCACGGCCGCTCCCCGGAGCTCGGCACGCAGGTGCTCCACCTGACCGGGGCCTTCCATGGCCGGTCCGGCTACACCATGTCCCTGACCAACACCGACCCGAACAAGATCGCCCGCTTCCCCAAGTTCGCCTGGCCCCGCATCCCGGCCCCCTACATCTCCCCGGACCACGATGTCGTGGAGCAGGAGAAGCGGACGCTCGCCGCCGCCCGCGAGGCCTTCGAGGCACACCCGCATGACATCGCCTGCTTCCTCATGGAGACGATCCAGGGGGAGGGCGGCGACCACCACTTCCGCCCCCAGTTCTTCTCCGCCATGCGGGACCTCTGCGACGAGTACGACGCCCTGTTCGTCCTGGACGAGGTGCAGACCGGCGGCGGCATGACGGGGACGCCGTGGGCGTACCAGCAGCACGGTGCCGAGCCCGACGTCGTCGCCTTCGGCAAGAAGTTCCAGGTCTGCGGCGTCACCGCCGGCCGGCGCGTGGACGAGGTGCCGGACAACGTGTTCAACGTCCCCAGCCGCATCAACTCCACCTGGGGCGGCAACCTCACCGACATGGTGCGCTCCCGCCGGATCATGGAGGTGATCGAGGCCGAGGACCTGATGGGCAACGCCGTCGACCGCGGCGCGGAGGTGCTCGACTCGCTGCGCGACCTCGCCGACCGCCACCAGATCGTCAGCAACCCGCGCGGCCTCGGCCTCATGTGCGCGGTCACCCTGCCCAACAGTCGCGTGCGCAACAAGGTGCTCGCCCACCTCATGGACGAGGAGCACGTCATCATGCTCGGCTGCGGCGAGCGTTCGCTGCGGGTGCGGCCGCCGCTGACCGTGACGTCCGACGACGTCGCACGCGCGATGGCCGCCCTCGACCGCGCGCTGGCCACCGTGGAGGCGTGATGCTCACGACCCACGACCTGCGGGCCGCGTTCGCGCGCTCGCTGTCCGCCATGTACGGCACCGAGGTGCCCGCCTACACCACCCTGGTGGAGGTCTCCACGGCGGTGAACGCCGACGTCATGGCCGCCGACCCCGAGCGCGCCGAACGGCTCGGGCGCATCGACCGTGTCACCGCCGAACGCCACGGTGCCATCCGGGTGGGGACCGCGCGGGAGCTGCGGGACGTCGCCCAGGTGTTCGCCGCGCTCGGTATGGAGCCGGTGGGGTTCTACGATCTGCGCGGGGACGACAAGGCCTCCCTCCCCATCGTCTCGACCGCGTTCCGGCCGACCACACGCGAGGCGCTGGCCATCAACCCGTTCCGGGTGTTCACCTCCGTGCTCGTCACCGACGACCGCCGCTACTTCGACGAGGCCCTCCAGGCCGACCTGGACGCCTTCCTCGAACGCCGCACCCTCTTCGGCGAGGAGGTGCTCTCGCTCGCGCGGCGCGCCGAGGCCGAGGGCGGCCTCGAGGACGACGCCGCCGCCCGCTTCCTCTCCCTCGCCACCGCCTGCTTCGAGCTGTCCGACGAGCCGGTGGACCGCGCCTGGTACCAGCGCCTGGCGGCGATCTCCGGGGTGGCGGCCGACATCGGCGGCGTCACCACCACCCACATCAACCACCTCACCCCCCGCGTGCTCGACATCGATGACCTCTACCGCCGGATGACCGAGCGCGGCATCCGCATGATCGACGAGATCCAGGGCCCGCCCCGCTGGGAGGGCCCTGACGTGCTGCTGCGGCAGACCTCCTTCAAGGCGCTCGCCGAGCGCCGCCGGTTCCGGGAGGCGGACGGCTCCGTCGTCGACGGCGAACTCTCCGTCCGCTTCGGCGAGGTCGAGCAGCGGGGCATCGCCCTCACCCCGCCGGGGCGGGACCGGTACGACCGCGCCATCGTGGAGATCGACGAACGCTCCGCCGGCCTCACCCCGGCCGAGCGTGACGAGGTCAAGCGGTCGGTGTGGCGCGAGACCTGGCCCACCGACGAGGACGGCCTGGCGGACGCCGGGCTCGCCTTCTTCGAGTACGCCCCGGCTCCGGGCGGCCGGCTCGTGCGGAGCCCGATCGTGTACGAGGACTTCCTGCCCCGTTCCGCGGCCGGCATCTTCGCGTCCAACCTGGACAACGCGGGCACCCGTGACACCGCGCGCGAGGGCTCCCACCGTGACATCGAGTGGATGGCCGAGCAACTCGGCCGCACCGTCCACGACCCCATGGCGCTCTACGCCGCCCAGCAACAGGCCTCACTCGACGCCGCGACCGCGGCGCTCGGCCTGCCCACCATCGACGGAGGTACCCGATGAGGACCCGCGACGACCTCGCCGCCCTCGCCCACGACGCCCTGCGCACCCTCGGCGTCCCCGACTCCGCCCTCGCGGAGGACGGTCCCGTGCTGCGCGCCCGTTCCCCGCTCGTCGACGCCGAGCTGTTCAGCGTCCGCGCGACGGCGCCGGAGGAGGTGGACGACGTCGTCGACGCGGCGCACCGGGCCTTCCTGGACTGGCGCCTCGTCCCCGCCCCCGTGCGCGGCCGCGTGGTGAAGCGGCTTGGAGAGCTCCTCACGGAGCACAAGGAGACCCTCGCCGACCTCGTCACCATCGAGGTCGGGAAGATCCGCTCCGAGGCCCTCGGGGAGGTGCAGGAGATGATCGACATCTGCGACCTCGCCGTCGGACTGTCGCGCCAGCTGTACGGGCGCACCATGCCCTCCGAGCGCCCCGGGCACCGGCTGCAGGAGGTCTGGCACCCGCTCGGGGTGGTGGGGGTGATCTCCGCGTTCAACTTCCCCGTGGCGGTGTGGTCCTGGAACACCTCGGTCGCCCTCGTGTGCGGCGACCCGGTGGTGTGGAAGCCGTCCGAGCTCGCTCCCCTGTGCGCGCTGGGCTGCGACGCCCTCCTGCGCCGCGCGATCGCCGAGGAGGGCGCACCCGACGGCATCCACCAGCTCCTCCTCGGGGGCCGCGACGTCGGCAACGCCCTGGTGGAGCACCCGCAGGTGGCGCTGCTGAGCGCCACCGGCTCCACCCGGATGGGCCGCGAGGTGGGCCCGAAGGTGGCGGCCCGGTTCGGCCGCTCGCTGCTCGAACTCGGCGGCAACAACGCCGTCGTGGTGGCGCCGTCGGCGAACCTCGACCTGGCGGTCAGCTCGATCGTGTTCGCCGCGGCCGGCACGGCCGGGCAACGCTGCACCTCGATGCGCCGGCTCATCGTGCACGAGTCGGTGGCGGACGAGCTCGTGGGCCGCCTGGAGAAGGCGTTCGCCTCGCTCCCCGTGGGCGACCCCTTCGAGGAGGGCACCCTCGTGGGGCCGCTCGTCAACGAACGGGCCTTCACCGCGATGCAGGAGGCCCTGGAGGCCGTGCGCATCCAGGGCGGTGAGGTCCTCGTGGGCGGCGAGCGTGCCGATGTCGGCGCCGACGGCTACTGGGCACGGCCCGCCCTCGTCCGCGTCCCCCACCAGGACGGGATCGTGCTGCAGGAGACCTTCGCACCCATCCTCTACGTCCTCACCTACTCCGACCTCGACGAGGCGCTCGCCCTGCACAACGGCGTCAGCCAGGGGCTGTCCGCCGGCATCTTCACCTCCGACCAGGCGGAGGCCGAGCGCTTCCTCGCCCCCGACGGCGCGGACACCGGAATCGCCAACGTCAACTCCGGCACCTCGGGCGCCGAGATCGGCGGGGCGTTCGGCGGGGAGAAGGAGACCGGCGGCGGGAGGGAGTCCGGCTCGGACGCCTGGAAGGGCTACATGCGGCGGTCCACCAACACCATCAACTGGTCCGGGGTGGTACAGCTCGCCCAGGGCGTGGACTTCGGCTGACCCTAGAATGGTGCGGTGCCTGCAGCGAGGGACCTGACCAGATTCGCGTGGCTGTCCATCGCCGCGGCCGTCGTCACCATCGGGATGAAGACCACGGCGTGGATGATGACCGGCTCGGTCGGCCTCCTGTCGGACGCCGCCGAGTCGGTGGTCAACCTCGTCGCCGGCGTGGTCGCCCTCATCGCCCTCAAGGTCGCCGCGGCGCCGGCCAGCGAGCGGTACACCTACGGCCGCACCAAGGCGGAGTACTTCTCCGCGGCGATCGAGGGGATGATGATCTTCGTCGCGGCCGCGGTGATCCTCGTCTCCGCCGTCGAGCGCTTCCTCAATCCCCGCCCGCTGGACAACGTGGGAATCGGGCTCGTCATCTCCATCGTGGCATCCGTGGTGAACGGTGCGGTCGCCATCGTGCTGCTGCGCGCCGGCCGGAGGTACCGCTCCCTCACCCTCACCGCCGACGGCCACCACCTGATGACCGACGTCGTCACCTCCGTCGGTGTGGTGGTGGGGGTCGGCCTGGTGTGGCTGACCGACTGGACCCGGCTCGATCCCATCGTGGCGTTCGCGGTGGGCGTGAACATCATCGTGACCGGCATCCGGCTCCTCCTGGAGTCCATGCGCGGCCTCCTCGACGTCACCCTGCCGGAGGAGGAGAACGCCCGGCTCACCGAGATCCTGCGGAGCCACACCACCGAGGAGACCCGGTTCCACGGCCTGCAGACCCGGGTCTCCGGGCGGGAGCGCTACGCCACCGTCCACGTCCTGGTCCCGGACGACTGGACCGTGCTGGCCGGCCACGACTTCATCGAGGGCATCGAGCGCGAGATGCGGGAGGCAGTCCCCGGGCTCGTGGTCCTCTCGCACCTCGAACCCATCTCGGACCCGGCGTCCTACGAGGACATCCCGGACGGGCACGTGGAGATCCACCTGGCCGGCAGCGCGGACCACGACGCCTCCGAGACCCCGCCGTTGACGCCACCGCTACGGTGAGTCCGTGGACAGTCACGCCGTGAGCCTCCTCCACCCGCCCGGCGGCGAGGTGACGGGCAGCGACGCCGCGCCTCCGCCGGATCTCGGCCTCGACCGGGTGGCGGCGGCCCTGCTGGCCGGGCGCGGGGAGTTCCATCTCGACGCGTGGTTCAACGCTCCCCTGCGCACCGTGGAGGCGGTGGAGTACCGACAGGAGGCGATGCGGGACCTCGAGCGGCCGGCGGTGCGGCACGCCGCCCGGGAGTTCACGGCCGGGCTCGGGGGCGTGCGCAGCCGGCTCGGCGGCGCACGGTCCTTCGAGCACCCCGTGCAGCGGAACGCCGCCCTCCTGGACGCCGCACTCACCTACACCGGCACCGTCGCGACGTTCGCGGAGCGGCTCAGTGGGGTCCACCCCACCTCCCGCGCCCTGACCGCCCTCGCGGACCACCTGGAGCGCATCGCCACCTCCCCCGCGTTCACGGGGCTGGCGGAGGACGCCGCCGAGGCGCGCGCCGCCGTCGCCGGGATCACCTACCGGCTGCACCTCTCCACCGACCGGGTGCAGGTGAGCGTGCCCACGGGCCAGGAGACGGACTACTCCGCCGTGATCGACGCCGTGTTCGAACGCTTCCGGGAGGGCTCGATCCGTTCCCACGTGGGCCGCACCACCGAGCACACCGGGATGAACCACCTCGAGGCCGCGATCGCCGAGCGGGTCGCCACGCTGTACCCGGACCGGTTCGACCTGCTGGACCGCTTCGCCGCCCGTCACCGTGACTTCGTGGACCCCTCCCTCCTCACCCTGGACGCCGAGCTGCAGTTCCTGCTGGTGGGCCTCAGCCTGGCGGACCGGCTGCGCGCGATGAGCCTGCCGGCCTGCTGGCCGGTGGTCTCCCGGACCGACCGGACGATCGAGCTGGTCGCTGCCCGTGACCCGGCGCTGGCCCTCGCCCACCGCGACGCCGTCGCCAACGACGTGCTCCTCGCCGCCGGGGAGCGGATCGCGGTGATCACGGGACCGAACCAGGGAGGCAAGACCACCTTCGCGCGGATGATCGGGGCGATCACCCACCTGGCCGCCCTCGGCTTCCCCGTACCGGCCGAGCGCGCCCGCCTCCCCCTTCCGGACGCGGTGCTCACCCACTTCGGCCGTGCCGAGGACCTCGCCGACCTGCGGGGCGCCCTGGAGGACGACCTCGTGCGCCTGCGCGACATCCTCGACGCCGCCACCGCGGACAGCCTCGTGATCCTCAACGAGCTGTTCTCCTCCACGACGGTGGCGGACGCGGAACAGCTCTCGCGGGCCACCCTGGAGCGGCTCGTCGAGCGCGGGTGCCGCTGCCTGTGGGTCACGTTCCTCACCGAACTGGCCGAGACCCCCGGCGTCGTCAGCCTCGTCAGCCAGGTGGACCCGGACGACCCCGGCGTCCGCACCTTCCGGGTCCTCCGGCAGGACCCGGGCGGCCCGACCTGGGCGGAGACCCTGGCGGTGGCCGCCGGGCTCGACCGTGCCGGACTGCGCCGGAGGCTCTCCCCATGAAGGTCCACCTCCTCACCCCGGCGGGCGCCGACCCCGCGCCGGCCCGCGACCTCGACCAGGGGGACGCCGATCTCGTCCGCGACCTGGGCCTCGACGACGTCGTCACCGCCATGGCGGGCGGCGACGCCCTGATCCGTGACGTCGCCCTCGACGTCCTGCTGCGGCCCCTCACCGACCTCGACGCGATCCGGTGGCGCCAGGACGTGGTGCGCGACGCCCTCGACGCGCCCGCCGCCGTCGCCGAGCTCTACCGGCTCGCCACCGACGCGGTGGGAACCGAGTCCCGCGTCCGCGGCTGGTGGATCTCCAACGAGCCGAGCTCGGTGCTCGGGCGTTCCGTGGCCCTGATGCGCGCGCTCCTCGGCCCGCTGCGGGACCTGCGCTCGTGGGCCGACGGGCACGGCACGCTCCCCTCCGCCGGGATGCGCGACCTCGTGGCGGAGGTGACCGCCAACCTGACGGAGGAGTGGTTCCGCGAGGTCGAGGCGCACCTGCGGCGGCTCTCCAACCCCGACGTCGTCCTCACCCTCCGGCTCGGGCCCACCGGCACCGGGTCCGGGCACGTGCTCGCCTCCATGGAACCGGCCCGGCGCAGCTGGCTCGGCCGGTCACGGCCGGACGAGTCCACGATCCTCGTCCCCGAGTCGGACACCGCGGCCAGCCAGGCCCTCACCGAACTGCGGGAACGGGGCCTGCGCCTCGTGGCGAACGCGCTGGCCCAGTCGGCCGAGCAGGTGCTCGCGTTCTTCGGCCAGCTGCGGCGCGAGGCGGCCTTCCTCCTCGGGTGCGCCACCCTGGAGCAGCGCCTGCGCGACCTCGGGCTCGCCGTCTCGTTCCCCGAGGCCCACCCGGTGGGGCGGGAGCTGGCGGCGACCGCCGTGGTCGACGTCGGGCTGGCGATGCGGACCGGCCGCCCCGTGGTGGCGAACGACCTGGTGGCCGACGGCGCGGCCGCCGTCGTCGTCACCGGCGCCAACCAGGGCGGCAAGTCCACGCTGCTCCGAGCGGTGGGCCTCGCCCAGCTCATGGCGCAGGCCGGGATGTTCGTGGGGGCCGCCTCCCTGCGGACCGCGGTGGCCACCCGCCTCCACTCGCACTTCCGCCGGGAGGAGGACGACGCGCTGGAGAGCGGCAAGCTGCGGGAGGAGCTGCTGCGCATGAGCGCGATCGTCGACCGGGTCTCCGCCGGGGACCTGGTGCTGTCGAACGAGTCGTTCGCCTCCACCAACGAACGCGAGGCCTCGCGGATCGCCCGGCAGCTCCTCGACGGGCTGGTCGAGGGCGGCCTCCGGGTGGCGATGGTGACCCACCTGACCGAGTTCAGCCGCGACCTGGCCGCGGAAGGCCGGCCGGACGTCGTCTTCCTCCGCGCCGAACGGGCCGCGGACGGCGCACGCACCTTCCGGGTGGTGCCCGGCGGGCCGCTGCCCACCGGGTTCGGCGCGGACCTGTGGGAGCGGGTGCTCGGCGGCTGAGGTCAGCCGGAGATCTCCAGGTCCACCATGAGGTGGGCGGCCACGTCCTCGAGCCGGGCGGCGAGCTCCTCGACCGCGAGATCCGCCGGGAGCAGCACGGTGGCGGTGGCCTCGAACATCGTGCCACCCGCCATCGGGGCGTCGCGCAGCGCCGTCGACAGCTCCTCGATGCTCGCCCCCGCCTCCGCGATCACCTCGGAGACGGCGTGGACGAGGCCGGGCTGGTCGCTGCCCACGAGGTGCAGCGCCACCCGCGCGCCACCGGGGGCGGGCTCGTCACCCGCGCCGTCGACCGTGATCCGCAGGCCCTCGATCTCCGCCAGCGCCGCCCGCAGTCCCGCGACCTGGTGCTCCGGGAGCTCGACCGCGACGATGCCGGCGAACTTGCCGCCGAGCCGCGCCATCCGGCTCTCCTCCCAGGAACCACCGTGGGCGGTGATCGCGCCGGAGAGCGCGTCCACGAGTCCCGGGCGGTCGTCGCCGATGGCCGTGAGAACGAGTGTTGACATGCCCGTCAGACTAGCCCGCCCGGCCGTCGGCGAACGCCCGAACGGTCTCGATCGTGTCCGCCTCCGCGGCCGACTTGTCGTCGCGGTAGCGCAGCACGCGGGCGAACCGCAGCGCGAGCCCGCCGGGGTAGCGGCTGGAGCGCAGCACGCCGTCGAAGGCCACCTCCACCACCTGCTCGGGCCGCACCTCCACCACGTACCCGTGGCGGGCGGTCTCCAGTCCCAGGAAGCGCCCGGTCTGCCAGGCCAGCATCTCGTCGCTCATCCCCTTGAACGTCTTGCCGAGCATCACGAAGCCGTCCCCGTCCCGCGCGCCGAGGTGGATGTTGGAGAGCCACCCCTCCCGGCGCCCGCTCCCCCACTCGACGGCGAGCACCACGAGGTCGAGGGTGTGCCGGGGCTTGACCTTCACCCACGCCGCACCGCGCCGGCCGGCGTCGTAGGGCGCCGCCGGGTCCTTGACCACCACGCCCTCGTGACCCCGGGCCAGCATGTCCGCGAAGAACGCGTGCACCGCGGCGGGGTCCGAGGTGACGAGGCGCGGGACGACGGCGTCGCGCGGCACCACCGCGTCCAGCGCCCGGAACCGTTCCGCCGCGGGGGCGTTGATGAGGTCGCGGCCGTCGAGGTGGAGGACGTCGAAGAAGTACGGGGTGAGCGGCACGCTCTCGCGCAGGGCTGCCGCGTCCCGGCTCATCGCCCGCGACCCGGTCTCCTGGAAGGGGCGGGGGCGGCCGTCCGGCCCGAGTGCGATCGCCTCGCCGTCGAGGATGACGGCGCCCACGTCCAGGGCGCGGACCGCATCCACCACCTCGGGCACCCGGTCGGTGATGTCGTCGAGCGAGCGGGTGAGGACGACGACGTCGTCGCCCGTCCGGTGCGCCTGGATGCGGATCCCGTCGATCTTGCCGTCGACGGCGACCTCGCCGGGCATCCCCGCCAGGGCGGCGTCGACGTCCGCGGCCGACGCCGCCAGCATCGGCCGGACGGGCCGGCCGACCGCGAGCCCGAACGCATCGAGCGCGGCCGAGCCTCCGCCGAGCGCGGCTGCGGCGATCGGTCCGGACAGCGCGCTGAACATCGCGGCGCGCCGGACGGCCGCGGGCGGGACCTCTGCCGCCTCGGCGACGGCATCGAGGAGGAGCGAGTCGAGTGCGCCCTGACGTACCTCGCCCATGAGGAGCCCCCGCAGGAAGTGCTGCTCCTCCGGCGTCGCCCGCGAGAAGAGGGCGGTCACGCCGGCGGCCCGGGCCTCCTGCGAGCCCGGCCCGGCGAGCCGGGCGAGTCCCGCGAGGGCGTCGTCGACGTCGCGTGGGGTGAGCGCCGGCGCCGCCGCGGCCGGGGGAAGGGTGCCAAGGGTCCGCCACCCGATCCCCGTCCGCCGTTGCCGGATCCGCCCGGACAGGAACGAGGCGACCACCTCCACCTCGCCGGGGTCTGCCGCCCGCAGTGCGGCGGCGAGGAGGGCACGCTTCTCGAGCCGCGAGCGCGTGGCCGCGACGGCGGCGGAGGTGGCCACGAGGTCGGTGAGGAGCATGCGCCCATCCTGCCGCCCGCGTGCCCACCCCGCCCGCCGTGGGCCCGAAGTCCGCCCGGTACGGTTGGCGGCCCCCGTAGGCTGAACAGGTGATCTCTGACGGCCTGATCATCACCGTCGCCGGGATGCTGGTTGCCTTCCTCTTCCTCGGCCTGATGGCGCTCTCGACGAGCGCGATGTCGCGTGCGGTCCTGCGCTGGCTCCCCGAACGGGAGGCGCCACCGGAGCGGCCGCGTCCACGCCCGCAGACGGACGAGATCGCCGTCGCCATCGCCATCGCCGCCGCCCACCGCCACACGGGGAACTGACATGACACTGCGCAGGGTCGACTTCATGAACACGGCCTTCCGGGACGGCTTCCAGTCCGTCTACGGGGCCCGGGTCTTCACCGACGACTTCATCCCGGCGGTCGAGGCGGCAGCCGCTGCTGGCCTCACCCACTTCGAGGCCGGCGGGGGCGCCCGGTTCCAGTCCACGTACTTCTACAGCAACGAGGACGCCTTCGAGATGATGGACCGGTTCCGCACCGCGGCCGGGCCGGACGCCAACCTCCAGACCCTCTCCCGGGGGGTCAACGTGGTGGGCCTCACCTCGCAGAGCCGGGACATCATCCGCCTGCACGCCAAGCTCTTCGCGAAGCACGGCATCACCACGATCCGGAACTTCGACGCCCTCAACGACGTGAACAACCTGGTGGACTCCGGGCAGGCGATCGTGGACGCCGGCGCCCGCCACGAGGTGTGCGTGACGCTGATGTCCCTCCCCGAGGGCGTCACCGGGGCGCACGACCCGGACTTCTACGAGCGCACCCTGCGGGACATCCTCGATGCCGAGATCCCCTACCACTCGGTGTGCTTCAAGGACGCCTCCGGGACCACCACCCCCGCGGTGGTGCACGAGACGGTGAGGCGCGCCCGGAAGCTGCTCGGCTCCGACACCCACATCGTGTTCCACTCCCACGACACCGCCGGCGTGTGCGTGGCCCAGTACCTCGCCGCCCTCGACGCCGGCGCGGACCAGATCGATCTCTCCATGGCCCCCGTCTCCGGCGGCACCTGCCAGGTGGACATCATGACGATGTACCACGCGCTCCGCGGCACCGAGTACACGCTCGGCATCGACCCGGCGAAGGTGTACGAGGCCGAGGAGGTGTTCAAGGAGTGCATGAAGGACTACTTCGTGCCCCCGGAGGCCCGCGCGGTCGAACCGCTCATCCCGCTGTCCCCCATGCCCGGCGGCGCGCTCACCGCCAACACCCAGATGCTCCGCGACAACGGCCTCATGGACCGGTACGACGAGATCGCGCGGAACATGGGCGAGTGCGTGATGAAGGGCGGCTTCGGCACCTCGGTCACGCCGGTGTCCCAGTTCTACTTCCAGCAGGCCTTCAACAACACGATGTTCGGGCCGTGGCAGAAGTTCGCGGACGGCTACGGGAAGATGGTGCTCGGCCACTTCGGCCGCACCCCCGTTCCCCCGGACCCGGAGGTGGTGGAGGCCGCCCGCGTCCAGATGGGCCTGGAGCCCACCGACCGCCTGGTGGCGGACATGAACGACGAGAACCCGAAGCTCGGGATCGAGGCCGCGAAGAGGTTGCTCCTGGAGAACGGGATCACCGATCTCTCCGAGGAGAACATCTTCATCGCCGCCACCTGCCTCGACAAGGGCATCCAGTTCCTCAAGGGCGAGGCGAAGGCCAACGTCCGGAAGGTGCAGCCCGAACCGGAGCCCGCACCCGCCGCCGCGAAGCCCACCGGCGTCAACGTCACCGTGAACGGCACGGCCTACGCGGTGCGGTTCGAGGGCGACCGGGCCGTCGTCAACGGCAAGGCCTACGACGTCGCCGTCACGCCCCTCGACGACGGCGCCGCACCCGCTGAGCCCGCCGCCGCGGCGACCCTCGTCCCCGTCAAGGCCCCCATGCCCGGGCTCGTGCTGCGCCTGAGCGCGCAGGAGGGGGACGTCGTCGAGCTCCACGACGAGCTCCTGGTCCTGGAGGCCATGAAGATGGAGAGCCGGATCTCAGCGACCAGCGCCGGCACCGTGCGGCGAGTCCACGTGAAGCAGGGCGACCACGTGAAGGCCGGGGACGTCCTCGTCGAGATCGAGGCGTGATGGGCTTCGTCGACTCGCTGGACGAGCTCTGGCGGACCACTGGCATCTACGGCTTCCTGCAGGCGGGCGGCTGGGGCAACGTCCTGATGATCGCGGTGGGCCTGCTGCTCATCTGGCTGGCCATCACGAAGAAGTTCGAGCCGCTGCTGCTCATCCCCATCGGCACTGGCGCCGTGCTGTCCAACATCCCGTTCGCGGGCATCGCGAGCCACACGGTCCAGACCGTCGGGGAGGACGGCACGGTGGTGGTGGACGTCTACGGCGGCTTCATCGGCCAGTTCTACGACTTCGGCATCGCGTCGGGACTCTTCCCCCTGCTCATCTTCCTCGGCGTGGGTGCGATGACGGACTTCGGGCCGCTGCTCGCCAACCCGCGCACCCTGCTGCTCGGCGCGGCCGCCCAGTTCGGCATCTTCTTCGCCCTCGTGGGCACGGTCCTGCTGGAGATGATCCCAGGCTTCTCGTTCGTGACAGCCCCCGACGGCGAACCCCTGGCGGACTCGATTCTCCACGTGGCGGGGTCCATCGGCATCATCGGCGGCGCGGACGGGCCGACCGCGATCTTCACCACCGCCCGGCTGGCGCCTGAGTACCTGGGACCGATCGCCGTGGCCGCCTACTCCTACATGGCGCTCGTGCCGATCATCCAGCCGCCGATCATGCGCGCGCTCACCACCAAGGAGGAGCGCCGCATCGAGATGAGGCAGCTCCGCGACGTCTCCAGGACGGAGCGCATCCTCTTCCCGATCGTCACGCTCCTGCTGTGCGTTCTCCTCCTCCCGAGCGCGACCCCCCTCGTGGGCATGCTGATGTTCGGCAACCTGCTGCGCGAGTCACTGGTCACCGACCGGCTGTCCGACACCGCCCAGAACGCCCTCATGAACGCGGTGACCATCATGCTCGGCCTCGCGGTGGGCTCGAAGATGTCCGCCGACGTGTTCCTGAACCTCACCACGCTCGGCATCCTCGTGCTCGGGCTCGTCGCCTTCGCGATCGGGACAGCCTCCGGCATCCTCATGGCCAAGCTCATGAACCGTTTCAGCGCCAGTCCGATCAACCCCCTCATCGGCTCCGCCGGGGTGTCCGCCGTTCCCATGGCCGCCCGGGTCTCGAACCGGATGGGCCTGGAGGAGAACCCGGACAACTACCTCCTCATGCACGCCATGGGGCCGAACGTGGCCGGCGTGATCGGGTCCGCGGTGGCCGCGGGCGTGCTGCTCACCCTGGTCCCGGCCCTCGCCGGCTGATCAGGCCGCCGGCTGATCAGGCCGCGAGCTCCTCGAGCGCCCCCACCACGTCGGCCCGCCGGGGCGCGCCCACGATGCGGTGCCGCACCACGCCGTCGCCGTCGAGGACGAGCACGGTCGGCGTGCGGGTGATGTCGAGGCGCTCGACGAGCTCCAGGCGGGCCTCGGCGTCGACGTCCACGTGGACGACGCCGTCGCTCCCCGCCGCGACCGCGCCGAGCACCGCTCGGGTGGCGTGGCAGGGCGCGCACACGGTCGTGGAGAACTGGACGAGCGTCGCCCGGCCGCCGAGGCCGGTGCCGAGGTCCGCCGTGGTCAGGCGCTGCGTCGCGGCGACGGCACGGGCGCGCCCGTCCGTGAGGCGGCGGTACAACCCGAACACGAGGGCGAGGACGACGGCGGCGCCCACCACCCACAGGCCCGTCACCGGGCCACCCCCACGGCTCGCGCCCGCTGGACGCGGAGGTAGACCTCGCAACCGAGGCAGAAGTCGAACACGGCGTTCAGCAGCGCCGCGACCAGCGCGAACCCGAGGGCGGCGAGGTGGACGGGGGCGGCCCCGGCCAGCGCGCCCGCGAGGGCGATCAGGGCGAACCCGAGGCCCACCGCCTGGGCGAAGCGGGGCGGCCGGGGGTCCTCCAGCGTGGCCGGCGGGCCGAGGCGGGGCCGGACGAAACGGCGGAACAGCCAGCTGTACGGTTGCCGGGCCGGGCCGAGGACCGCGCCCACGCCGAAGGCGGCGAGCTGGACGGCGAGCGGGACCAGGCCCCACCGGGGCCCGAGGAGCAGGGCGGCGATCAGGACGGCGGCGGTGACGGCGGCGGCGAAGCGGGGGCCGCGTGGGTCGATGGGTGACATGGGGAGTCCTTCGGGAGGGAGGCGGAAATGGGAACGGGCCGAAGGGTGGTCGCGCTCAGCGACAGCGCATGCACCGGCAGCACGAGACGGTGGGGAGCCTCCACGCGAGTTCAGGTGCCATGTCGTGAAGCCTACCAAGCCTGGGACCAACGTCCCAGCCCCGAGCGGGGGTGACGTGGGCCACACGACGGGCTGCGGTCCGGGCGCTCGTGCGGTTGAATCGACCCCATGCCCCTGCACGGAGAGTACGTCCCCAGTCCCCGCGAGCACGTCCGCAGGCAGGTCGAGGAGTTCGAGTCCTCCGACGGCACCCGCGGCCATCTCATGCGCGACTACCCGATCGTGGTGATCACCATGCGCGGCGCCCGCTCCGGCACGCTCCGCAAGGTCCCGCTCATGCGCGTGGAGCACGACGGCGCGTACGCCATCGTCGCCTCCATGGGCGGCGCGCCCACCCATCCGCTCTGGTACCACAACCTGAAGGCCCACCCTGAGGCCGTCCTCCAGGACGGCGGGGACCGGATCGACGTGGTGTCGCGCGAGCTGGAGGGTGCCGAACGGGACGCGTGGTGGGCGCGCGCCGTCGCCGCCTTCCCCGACTACGCCGACTACCAGCAGAAGACCGATCGCCTCATCCCGGTGTTCCTGCTCGAGCCCGTCGCCTGAGGTGGACCCGGTCGCGGCGCTGGAGCGCATCGCGTTCCTGATGGAGCGCGAGCTCGGCGACCCGCGCCGGATCCGCGCCTACCGGCGTGCGGCCGCCCGCCTGGCAGCCCTCCCGCCGGGTGAGCTCGCGGTCCAGGCCGCTGCGGGGACGCTCACCGAGCTGCCCGACGTGGGGCCGAAGACCGCGCTCGTGGCCACCCAGGCGGCCGCCGGGCAGGTCCCCGACCACCTCGCGGCCCTCGAGGCGGCTGCGCCGTTCCCCCTCGTGCCCGGCGGCGAGGAGGTCCGTGCGTGGCTGCGGGGGGACTTGCGCGTCCACTCGGACTGGTCGGACGGCACCGCGCCGATCGAGGCCATGGTCCGCGCCGCGATCGGGCTCGGCCACGAGTACATCGTGCTGTCCGACCATTCCCCCGGCCTCACGGTGGCGCGTGGGCTCACCACCGCGCGTCTGCGCGAGCAGCTCGCCGAGGTGGCGCGGCTCAACGAGGAGCTCGCGCCGTTCCAGATCCTCACCGGCATCGAGGTGGACATCCGCGAGGACGGGTCGCTGGACCAGGACGACGACGTGCTGGCGGGCCTCGACGTCGTCGTCGCCTCGGCGCACTCGAAGCTGCGGATGGAGGCGGGCGCGATGACGCGACGGCTGGTGCGGGCGGTGGCGAACCCGCGGGTGAACGTGCTCGGGCATGTCACGGGCCGCCTNNATCACCGGAGGCCGCGGGACGCGGCCCGAGTCCACCTTCGACGCCGAGCTCGTGTTCGAGGCGTGCGCGAGCTTCGACGTGGCCCTCGAGATCAACTCCCGGCCGGAACGGCGCGACCCGCCCACCCGGCTGCTCGAACTCGCGCACGAGGTGGGCTGCCTCTTCTCCATCGACTCCGACGCCCACGCCACCGGTCAGCTCGACCTCCTCGACCACGGCGCGGCCCGCGCCCAGGCCCTCGGAATCCCGCGCGAGCGGATCGTGAACACCCGGACCGCGGCGGCGTTGCTGGCCTGGTCGCGGCGGGACGGGGCAGGCACGTGACGATCCAGGTCCTCGAGACCCCGGCGGGCCCGGGGCGGCTCTTCCTGGACGCCCCCACGTCATCACCCCGGGCGGTCCTCCTGCTCGGGCACGGTGCCGGGGGCGGGGTGGAGGCGTTCGACCTCGCCGCCCTGGCCGCTGCGCTGCCGGACGAGGGCATCGTCGTGGTTCGCTTCGAGCAGCCGTGGCGGACGGCCGGCCGGCGCGTGGCCGGGCCGCCGGCCAGCCTGGA
>DBPQ01000131.1 GCA_002304945.1 Actinomycetales bacterium UBA1416
ACCCAGCCAGTCGGTGGATCGAGGATAAGAGGACGGTCCGTCACGAACGCGCCGTGGCCGGTCAATGGCCGCTCAGGCCGCGGCCCCCATCAGTCCGCGGAGACGCCTCGCGCGGCGAGCGCCGCCTGGACGTCGGCCACCCGATCCGGGTCGAGCGGCACCACGTACGCCGAGCGGGGGAACCCGGAGCCGAACAGCCACGAGCTGGAGTGGTGGCTGCCGGCGTTGGGGTTCGCCCGGTTCACCACGAGGTACTGGCGCTCCCGGAACTCCTCGACGCTCGCCGATCCCACGGCCGACCACGGCAGCCGCCAGCCCCACGGGCCGGCGCGCCGGACGCCGTCGTCGTCGAGGGTGAGCTCGGCGCCCCGCATCCCGTGGGCGGACCACGCCTGGTAGGCGAGCAGGGCGGCGAGGCCGGCGTAGATGACGACGGCGAGCCAGTTGCCGTCCAGCGCGACGTTGACCGCCACGCCCAGGACGATCACCCCGCCACCGCCGTACACCATGGCCATGGTGCGGGAGAGGGGATCGGGCGTGGTCGAGGTGACGGTCATGGGGCCAATCTACCGGCGATGCCCGTTACCCAACTGTGACAGCAACACCTTGCAACAACCCCCGGTACAGGTGTGGGCGCTGGCACCCTTGTCCCAATCGCGCCACGGCCCCCCGACCGGATCCCCCGGGTGGCGCGCTCCCACCAGAAAGAGAAGGGATGTGTCGATGACGACCAGGAGATTCCTCGCGCCACTCGCACTCACGCTGACCGCTGCCCTCGCCCTGTCCGCCTGCGGCGGCAGTTCTGACGGCGGCTCCGACGACGGCGGCACCACCGCTGCCGGCGCGGACGGCACCACGGCGGCCTCGGGCCGCGGTGGCACGCTCACGCTCGGCATCGTGCAGGAGCCCCCGTCCTGGGACCCCGCCCAGACGCACGTGGGCCACCGGCTCCAGCCGTACCAGGCCGTGTACGACTCGCTGCTGCTGCGCGAGCCCGACGGCACGCTCTCCCCGATGCTCGCCACCGAGTGGGGCTACACCGACGACACCAACACGGTGATGAGCCTCGAGCTGCGCACCGATGTCACGTTCTCCGACGGCGCCGCCTTCGACGCCGAGGCCGTCGTGGCGAACATCGAGCACTTCAAGGCCGAGAACGGCCCCCAGTCCGGCATGGCCGCGAGCATCGACTCCGTCACCGCCGTCGACGCGGACACCGTCGAGATCACCCTCGCCTCCGCTGACCCGGCGCTGGAGTACTACCTCAGCCAGGCCCTCGGCCTGATGGGCAGCCCGGCGGCGCTCGGCACCGACGAGATGGACCGGCTCCCCGTCGGCTCCGGCCCGTACGTGATGGTGGCCGACCAGACCGTGGTCGGGTCGCAGGCCGTCTTCGAGGCCCGCGAGGACTACTGGAACCCGGACCTGCAGAAGTGGGACCGCGTCGAGATGAAGCTCCTCCAGGACGTCACGTCCCGCGTCAACGCCCTCCTCACCGGTGAGGTGCACGCGACCATCGTCGACGGCACCGTGAAGGACCAGGTCGACGCCGGTGGCTTCGAGCCGCTGTTCTGGACCGTGGACTGGCAGGGCCTCCTGCTGTTCGACCGCGAGGGCACCCTCAACCCGGCGCTCGCCGACGTGCGCGTCCGCCAGGCCATCAACTACGCCTTCGACCGCGAGAACCTGCTGGCCCAGCTCGCGGCCGGCCAGGGTGAGCTGACCAGCCAGGTCTTCGGCCCGGACTCGACCGCCTACCTGCCGGAGCTCGACGAGTACTACACCTACGACCCCGACAAGGCCCGTGAGCTCCTCGCCGACGCCGGCTACGGCGACGGCCTCGAGATCGAGATGCCGCTCTTAGTCCCCGGTGGCGAGACCATCATGACCTTCGTCGCCCAGCAGCTGGCCGACGTCGGCATCACGGTGAAGCAGACCCAGGTTCCGGCCGCGGACTTCCAGGGCGAGCTCGGCAAGGGCAACTACCCCGCCTCCTGGTTCTCCCTCTTCCAGGGCCCGACGTGGGTGGCCTACCAGCAGCTGCTGTCCGACACCACCCTCTACAACCCCTTCGACTCCACCACCCCGGAGATCGAGGAGGCCGTGGAGACCCTGCGGACCGACGGTGAGAACGTCGAGGCCGCCCAGGCCATCAACCGGTACGTCACCGAGAACGCCTGGTTCGCCGCTTGGTACCGGCCCTCCCAGCTGTACTACTACGACGCCGAGTCCGTGAGCGTCGAGCCGCAGGTGCAGATGGCCGTTCCGTCCATCTACAACTACTCGCCGGCTTCCTGAGCCGATCCGCCGGGGGTGGGAGCGCCCGCTCCCACCCCCGGCGCCCACCCTGTCCCGTGTGACGCAATGGAGCCCCCCACATGCTCATCCTGATCGCCAGACGTCTCATATCGGGGATCGGCGCACTGCTCGTCGTCTCCGTGGTGACCTTCCTCCTCCTGTTCCTCTCCTCCGGCAACGTCGCCCGCAACATCCTCGGCGACCAGGCCACCGAGGAGGCCGTGGCCGCCAAGACCGCGGAGCTCGGCCTCGACCAGCCCCTCCTCACCCGCCTGTTCGACTGGCTCGGCAGTGCCGTCACCGGTGACTTCGGCAAGTCGTGGTTCACCAACGAGCCCGTCTTCGAGGCCATCGGCAACCGTCTCCCCGTCACCCTCGTCATGGTCACGGTCGCGATCGTCCTGATCGCCATCCTGGCCACCGTGCTCGGCATGACCGCCGCGGTGCGCCGCGGCTGGGTGGACCGGGTGGTCCAGCTCGGCGCCGTCGTCGGCATGGCCACCCCCGGCTTCGTCATCGGCGTGGTCCTCGTCTGGATCTTCGCCATCGAGCTCGGGTGGTTCGACGCCATCTCGACCATCCAGCCGGGTGCCGGCCCGGGCGCCTGGGTCTCGACCCTCACCCTGCCGGTCATCGCCCTGCTCATCAACGGCGTGGCGAGCGCCGCGCAGCAGATCCGCAGCGCCTTCATCAAGCAGCTCGAGATGGACTACGTGCGCACCCTGCGCAGCCGGGGCATCCCCGAGCGCGAGATCCTCTTCCGGCACGTGCTCCGCTCCGCGGCGCCCGCCGGCCTCACCGTCCTGTCCCTCCAGTTCATCGGCCTGCTGGGCGGCGTGGTCATCATCGAGTCGATCTTCGCGATCGCCGGGATGGGCCGCCTCGCCGTCACCGCGACCACGATGTCGGACCTCCCGCTCGTCATGGGCGTGGTGGTCTACACGGTGATCATCGTCATCGTCGTCAACCTCGTGGTCGACATCGTCAACGGCTGGCTCAACCCCAAGGTGCGTGCATCATGACCCAGGCAGCGCAACCCCCCGTCCAGGCGGGCGAACCCGTCATCCAGTCCGGGATCGTACGGCGCTCCTCCCCGATGCGCCGCCTGCTGAAGAACCCCACCGGCCTCGGCGGCCTCCTCTTCCTGGCGCTCGTGGCGCTGGTGGCGATCTTCGCCCCCATCCTCGCGACGCACGACCCCAACTTCGCGGACATCACCAACGTGCTCGCCGGCCCCGGCGCCGACAACCTGCTCGGGACCGACGGGAACGGACGCGACATCTGGTCGCGGATCGTCATCGGCGCGCGGCTGACCCTGCTCGCCGCGGCCGTCGCCGCGATCACCGCCATCGTCGTCGGCCTGCCGTCCGGCCTGATCGCCGGCTACTTCGGCGGCGCCTTCGACGGCGTCTCCAGCTGGGCCACCAACGTGCTGATGTCCCTGCCCGCCATCATCGTGCTGCTCGCGGTCCGCGCCGCGATCGGCCCGTCGGTGTGGTGGACCATGGTGGTCTTCGGCTTCCTGCTCAGCCCGGGATACTTCCGGCTGACCCGGACCGCGGTCCAGTCCGTCCGGAACGAGCTCTACGTGGACGCTGCCCGCGTCTCGGGCCTCTCGGACAGCCGGATCATCTCCCGCCACATCCTCGGCGTGGTCCGGGCCCCGATCATCATCCAGACGGCGATGGTCAGCGGCATGGCGATCTCGGTCTCGGCCTCGCTGGAGTTCCTCGGGCTCGGTGACCCCACGGTCGCCACCTGGGGTGCGATGGTGTCCGACGGTTTCAAGAACATCTACCGGGCACCGCTCGGGCTGCTCTGGCCGATCATCGCGATCTCCGGCACCATCGGTGCGTTCGTGCTGGTCGGCAACGCCCTGCGGGACGCGCTCGAGGACCTCGAGAAGCACAAGGCGAAGCGGGCGGCGCCCGCCGCTGACGCCCAGGGCAGGACGGGCCGCCGTGCCCAGCCGCCCGCCGTCGAGGCCGGCACCGAGCACCACCTGCTCAAGGTGACCGACATCGGCATCGCCTACCCGCAGCCCGGTGGGGCGCTGAACCCCGTGGTGAACGGCGTCAGCTTCCACGTGGACCGGAACGAGGTGGTGGGCATCGTCGGTGAGTCGGGTTCCGGCAAGTCGCAGACCGCCTTCTCGGTCCTCGGACTGCTCCCGGACAACGCCGTCATCACCTCCGGGTCCATCCAGTTCGACGGCGCCTACACGGTCGCGCCCGGGGACGATCACGTGAGCCAGTCCCGCCTCGCCCCCCTGCGGGGCAAGCGGATCGCGTACATTCCCCAGGAGCCGATGAGCAACCTCGACCCGGCGTTCACGGTCGGCTCGCAGCTGGCCCGGCCGATGGTGCGGGTGCTGGGGCTCTCCAAGGCCGAGGCCAACCAGCGTGCGCTCGACCTGCTCGCCAGCGTGGGCATCCCGGACCCGAGGCGGACCGCGGCGGCCTACCCGCACGAGATCTCCGGCGGGATGGCGCAGCGCGTCCTCATCGCCGGCGCGATCTCCTGCGACCCCGACCTGATCATCGCGGACGAGCCCACCACGGCGCTCGACGTGACGGTCCAGGCCGAGGTCCTCGACGTCCTGCGCGGACTGCAGCAGCGGTTGGGCATGGGGATCATCCTCGTGACCCACAACTTCGGTGTCGTGGCGGACATGTGCGACCGCGTGCTCGTCATGCAGAAGGGCCGGCTCGTCGAGGGCGGAGACGTCCGCGACATCCTGCGCACCCCGCAGCACCCCTACACCCAGATGCTCCTCTCCTCGATGCTCGAGGGGAAGGAGCCCATGACCCCGCTGCTCGCCAGCACCACCACCGAGGAGGGCGCCCGATGAGCGCCGAGAAGAACCTGCTCACCGTCAAGGACCTCGTGGTCGAGTACCCGGGCAAGGGGATGTTCGCCAAGCCCTTCCGCGTGCTGCACGGGGTGTCCGTGGACATCGCCGAGGGCGAGACCGTCGGCCTCGTGGGCGAGTCCGGGTCCGGCAAGACCACGATCGGCCGTGCTGTCCTCGGACTGGCGCCCGTGACGGAGGGGACCATCACGCTGGAGGGCAACGACATCAGCCACGCCACCCGCAAGGAGCGGCAGAAGCTGAGCCGCGACCTCCAGGTGGTGTTCCAGGACCCGTACACCTCGCTCAACCCGTCGATGACGGTGGGGGACATCCTCTCCGAGCCGCTGGGGATCCAGGGGATCACCGGTCCCGATGCGCGCAAGCGGGTCAAGGAGCTCCTCGACCGGGTGCACCTGCCCGTCGACGCCATGGACCGGCTCCCCCGCGAGTTCTCGGGTGGGCAGCGGCAGCGCGTCGCCATCGCCCGGGCGCTCGCGCTCCGGCCGAAGCTGATCGTCTGCGACGAGCCGGTCAGCGCCCTCGACCTGTCCACGCAGGCCCGGGTGCTCGACCTCTTCCTCGAGATCCAGCAGCTCACCGGGGTCTCCTACCTGTTCATCTCCCACGACCTCGACGTCGTCCGGCACGTCAGCCACCGCGTGGCCGTGCTGTACAAGGGCGAGATCGTCGAGCAGGGGGAGGCGCTGCAGGTCACGGGGGATCCCGTCCACCCCTACACCAGGCGACTGCTCCTGGCCTCCCCGGTCCCCGACCCGGACCGGCAGGCCGAACGCAGGAAGGCCCGGCTCGCCCACAAGGCGGCCACCGCCGGAGAAGCCGCCTGACGCGACAACAACGGCCGGTCCCGTGCTCGGGGCCGGCCGTTGCCGTGCGCGCTACCCTCACCTCATGCTCCTCCCCGACCTCGCCGCCGCCCTGGGACTCGACGCCACCGGCCTCCCCGCCGTCGCCGTCACCGGCGTCACCCACAACGCCGCCTGGGTGCGGCCCGGGTACGCGTTCGTCGCCATCCGCGGCACCCGGGTGGACGGGCACGCCTTCATCGCCGACGCCGCGGCAGGTGGCGCCGTCGCCGTCCTTGGGGAGGGCCTTCCGGCGGGGGCGACGACGGCGCTGCCGTACGTCGTCGTCCCCGGTGCGCGAGCAGCGCTCGCCGACGCCGCGGCCGAACTGGCCGGACACCCGTCGCGGCGCCTCGCCGTCGTGGGCGTGACGGGGACGGACGGCAAGACGACGACGAGCTGGCTCACCCGCCACCTGCTGCGGGCGGGCGGGCTGGCCACCGGGATGCTCTCCACGGTGGGCTACGAGCTGCCCGACGGCGAGCTGCGCCACTTCCCCGCCCACTTCACCACCCCCGAGGCACCGCAGGTGCAGGAGGTGCTGGCGGAGATGGTGGCCGCGGGGGGTCAGGCGGCGGTGCTGGAGGCCTCGTCGCACGCGCTCGCGCTGGACCGGGTGCGGGCCGTGGACTGGGACGTGGCGGTGTGGACGCACCTGACGAGCGAGCACCTCGACTTCCACGGGACGGTGGAGAACTACTTCGCGGACAAGCGGAAGCTGGTGGAGCGTTCACCGTTCGCGGTGCTGAACACCGACGACCCGTGGGTGGAACAGCTGCGGGGGGTGGCGCCGTCGGAGTGGACGTACTCGGCAGAGGGCTCGGCCTTGGCGGACTGGCGGGCGCGGGACGTGGCGGAGGGGACGCGGGGACTGCGGTTCCGGGTGGAGTCGCCGGTGGGTTCGTTCGACGCGGCGCTGCCGATGATCGGGCGGTTCAACGTGGCGAACGCGCTGGCCGGCATGGCGGCGGCGGCCCAGCTCGGGGTGGGCGTTGACGCGCTCGTGGCCGGGTTGGCGAGCTTCCGCGGCGTGCCGGGACGGATGGAGCTGGTGCCGGGCAGCGACGTGCGGGTGATCGTGGACTTCGCGCACACTCCGCCGTCGCTGGAGAAGGCGCTCGCCACGGTGCGATCCACCACCGAGGGGGCGTTGTGGGTGGTGCTCGGGTCCGCGGGCGGGCCGCGGGATCCCTCCAAGCGGGCGCCGCTGGGATCGGTGGCGACACGCCTGGCGGACAGGGTGGTGTTCACCGAGGAGGACCACCGGGACACGCCGCTGGCGGAGATCCTGGCCGAGATGGAGCGCGGGGCACGGGAGGCCGGCCGCACGAACTTCACCTCCATCGGCGACCGGCGCGAGGCGATCCGGCACGCGGTGGTGGGCGCATCCGCCGGGGACACCGTGCTGCTGGCCGGCAAGGGACCGGAGGACACGCTCGAGCGGGACGGGGTCACCGTGCCGTGGGACGAGGTCGCCGAGGCGCGGGAGGCTCTCACCCTGCGCGGGTGACGGGGTTTGGTGCCGCTGCCCGCTCGCTCCCCAAGAACGCCCGCCGTTGTGGTGCCGCTGCCCGGGCGCTCCCCAACAGCGCCCGCACAACGTTCCTGCGGGCGGTACACCACCCGCACGATCGTTCTGCGCCCGCTGGATCGTTCTGCGCACGCTGTTGTGGACGGTACGGCACTGCAGAAGGCCCGCTGGATCGTTCTGCGGGCGCTCTTGGGACCAAGTCCCGGCCTTCCGTCCCCAACGGCGGGCGCACGATCGTCCGGCGTGCGCTGTTGGGAGCAGAAGCTGCCGCCGGTCTCCCCAACGGCGGGCGCACGATCGTCCGGCGTGCGCTCTTGGGCCCCGCCGGGCCGGGGACAACACAAGACCGACCTATCAGCCGGGGGAACGGTCGTTGCCCCGGCGGGGTCGAACCTCGATCGTTACACCATCGTGACCGAAAACGTTTGACACCGCACACCTCGAGCGAGACGCTGGTCACACAACTGAGAGCGCTCCCACCCGTGGAGCAAGCCATGCTTGGGAGCGCTCTCAGACCAACGAGCGGGTCATCCCGCCCCACAGACGAAGGAGTCACAGTGCGGACAACACGTATGACAGCCATCGCCGGAACCGCGGCCATGGCACTTGTCCTGGCTGCCTGCGGCGGGAACACCGACGCGGACCCGGACGCCACAGGGAGCGCCACCGGCGGAGCGGCCACCGGCGGCGGGGAGGACATCACCCTCACCGTGGCCACGTTCAACGAGTTCGGCTACGAGGAACTGGTCCAGGAGTACATGGACCTCAATCCGGGCATCACCGTGGAACACAAGAAGGCCGCCACCGCGGACGAGGCGCGCGCCAACCTGAACACCCGCCTCGCGGCCGGATCGGGCCTGGCGGACGTCGAGGCCGTCGAGGTGGACTGGATGCCCGAGATGATGCAGTACTCGGATCGGTTCGTGGACCTCACCGACCCTGAGCTCGAGGGCCGCTGGCTGAAGTGGAAGACCGATGCCGCCACCACCGCGGACGGCATGCTCATGGGCTACGGCACGGACATCGGCCCCGAGGGCGTCTGCTACCGCTCCGACCTCTTCGAGCAGGCCGGCCTGCCCACGGACCGTGAGGAGGTCGCCCAGCTCCTCGAGGGTGACTGGGACACCTACTTCGAGGTCGGAAAGCAGTTCACCGACGCCACCGGCATCGCCTGGTTCGACGCTGCGGACGGCATCTTCCAGGGCATGATCAACCAGCTCGACAACCCCTTCGAGGAGTCGGACGGCACGCCCATCCCGCTGGACGAGAACGCCGCCATCAAGGACATCTACGACAGGCTCATGGCCGCATCGATCGATGACGACCTCTCCGCGGACCTCACCCAGTGGAGCGAGGACTGGAACAACGCCTTCCAGAACGACGGCTTCGCCACCATGCTCTGCCCGGGCTGGATGCTCGGTGTCATCGAGGGCAACGCGGCCGGCGTCGAGGGCTGGGACATCGCCGACGTCTTCCCCGGCGGTGGCGGGAACTGGGGCGGCTCGTACCTGACCGTGCCCACCCAGACCCCGTACCCGGACGAGGCCAAGGCTCTCGCCGCGTGGCTGACGGCCCCCGAGCAGCAGCTCAAGGCCTACGCCTCCAAGGGCACCTTCCCGAGCCAGGTCGAGGCCCTCGAGAGCGAGGAACTGCTCTCCTCCACCAACGCGTTCTTCAACGACGCCCCCTCCGGTGAGATCCTCTCCAACCGCGCGGCGGCCGTGTCGGTGACTCCGTTCAAGGGCCCGAACTACTTCTCGATCCGCGCCCTCGTCTCCGACGCGATCAACCGCGCCGACGTCGACGGAACCGACGATCCCGCCACCTCCTGGGACAAGGCCGTCCAGGCGTACGTGGACCTCGGCATCTAGCCCTCCCGACGACGGCGGGGGCGCCGTCCTCCCCGGCTCCCCCGCCATCCTCCCCAGCTCCCCCCGCCGTCCCTCCCGACCTCCGAGAGGACCGCCATGGCCAGGCGCGATCGCAATCAGCGGAGTCCTCTGCTCTCGCGCCTCGACGTGGCGGTCTCCCCGTACCTGTTCGTCAGCGCGTTCTTCCTCCTGTTCGCCGTCGTCGGGCTCTTCCCGCTCCTCCACACCGCCTGGGTGTCGGCGCACGACTGGCACCTGATCGGTGGACAGGGCGACTTCGTGGGGATCCAGAACTTCGTCGAGATCCTCGGACGGGAGCGGTTCTGGCGGGCCCTCGCCAACACGATCTCGATCTTCCTGCTCTCGACGATCCCGCAGGTGTTCGTGGCCCTCGCGATCGCGGCGGTGCTGGACGCCAACATCCGCACCCGCACCTTCTGGCGGATGGGGGTCCTCCTGCCCTACGTGGTGGCGCCCGTGGCGGTCTCCCTGATCTTCGCGAAGGTGTTCGCGGACCAGTCGGGCATCCTCAACGCGATCCTCGGTACGTGGGGGTTCGATCCCATCGGCTTCCACTCGGACAGGTTCGCCTCGCACGTGGCGATCGCGACCATGCTGGGCTTCCGGTGGACGGGTTACTACGCCCTCGTCCTCCTCGCCGCGATGCAGGCCGTGCCCCGGGACCTGTACGAGGCCGCTCTCGTCGACGGCGCCGGCCGCCTGCGCCAGTTCCTCGCCATCACCGTGCCCACGATCCGGGCCACGATCATCTTCGTGGTGATCGCCGCCACGATCGGCGGCCTCCAGGCCTTCGACGAGCCGCGGATGTACGACACCCTCGGACGGGGCGGATCGGACCGGCAGTGGATGACACTGTCGCTCTACCTCTACGAACTGGGCTTCGGGACCCAGAAGAGCCTCGGGCTCGCGGCGGCCGTCGCCTGGATCCTCGCCGTCCTCGTCCTCGCGGTCAGCGCGCTGAACCTCCTCATCGCCCGGCGGATCGCCTCCCCGGACGTCCCCCGCCGGGAGCGGCGTGGACGGAAGGAGGTGGCGGCGTGAACTCGGTCCCCGCCGTCGCGCAGACGTCCGGACGCGGTGCCGCCCGCGCGGCCCGTCGTCGTCTCCGGCGGCACGACGGCGCCGCCCACCGTGCCGCACCGGGTGGCACGGACCGGCGGCCGGGGTGGGTCACCTACGCGATCCTCACGGTGGTCCTGCTCGCCTCCGTGGCGCCGCTGTGGTTCGCGGTGCTGCTCGCGTCCTCGGATCCCGCGACCATCGCGCGCGAGCGGATCCCGTCCCCGCTCCCGGGCGGCCGACTGCTGGCCAACATCCAGGTGGTGCTGGGCTCGGACGTGAACTTCTGGCCGGCGCTGTGGAACTCGGTGGTCGTCGCGGTCATCACGGCCCTCTCCGTGGCGCTGTTCTCCACCTTGGCGGGCTTCTCGTTCGCGAAGCTGGACTTCCGCGGCCGCACCCCCCCTGCTGGTGTTCGTCGTCGCCACGATGGCGGTCCCCACCCAGCTCAGCGTCGTACCCCTGTTCATCCTGATGTCCCGGCTCGGCTGGATCGGGGAGCTGAAGTCCGTGATCGTGCCGGGCCTCGTGACCGCGTTCGGTGTCTTCTGGATGACCCAGTTCCTGCGGGACTCGCTTCCCACCGAGCTCGTCGAGGCCGCCCGCACCGACGGCTGCTCCCTGTTCCGCACCTTCTGGCACGTCGCGCTGCCGGCAGCCCGGCCCGCGGCCGTGCTGCTCGCGCTGTTCACCTTCGTGGGATCGTGGACCACGTTCTTCTGGCCGTACATCGCGCTCGGTTCGGACAACCCCACCCTGCCCGTGGCCCTCCAGCTCCTGAAGGCGTCATACTTCAAGGACTACTCGATGATCATGGCGGGGGTCGTGACCGCGACCATCCCCCTGGTCCTGGTCTTCATCGTCGCCGGGCGGCACCTCGTCTCCGGCATCATGCAAGGAGCTGTCAAGGGATGAGCACCGTTCTCACGTTCCCCGAGGGATTCTCGTTCGGGACCGCGACCGCCGCCTATCAGATCGAGGGCGCCGTCCACGAGGACGGCCGCCGCGACTCCATCTGGGACGCGTTCTGCCGGGTGCCCGGCGCGATCGCCAACGGCGAGAACGGGGACGTGGCCTGCGACCATTACCACCGCATGCCGGCCGACGTCGCCCTCATGGCGGAACTCGGCATCGACACCTACCGCTTCTCCACCTCCTGGGCGCGCGTCCGGCCCGACGACGGCCCCACCAACCCCGCCGGCGTCGACTTCTACTCGCGCCTGGTCGACGAGCTGCTCTCCCACGGCATCACGCCGTGGCTCACGCTCTACCACTGGGACCTCCCCCAGGCGCTCCAGGAGAAGGGCGGCTGGACCAACCGGGACACGGCGTACCGCTTCGCGGACTACGCGGAGGTCCTGTTCGCCGCCATCGGGGACCGCGTCCCCACCTGGACCACCCTCAACGAGCCGTGGTGCTCGTCCTTCCTGGCGTACGCCGGGGGCGAGCACGCGCCGGGCCACACCTCGCCTTCCGAGGCCGTCGACGCCGCCCACCACCTGCTCCTCGGGCACGGCCTGGCCATCCAGCGGCTGCGCGCCGCCTCCGCCGGCAGCGACGTCCGCCTCGGCATCACCCTGAACCAGTCCGTGACCGACCCGGCGAACCCGGACGATCCCGCGGACGTGGACGCCGCCCGCCAGGTGGACGGCGCCTTCAACCGCGTGTTCCTCGACCCGCTCTTCCGCGGCGCCTATCCGGCGGACGTGCTGGAGGACATGGCCGAGCCGGGCCTCGGCCGCGTAGCCCGGGAGGGGGACATGGAGATCATCTCCAGCCCGATCGACGTCCTGGGCGTCAACTACTACCGCGGTGAGATGGTCACGGCCCCCGCTCCCGGGGACGACTCGCCGCTCGTCTCCCCGACGCCGCGCGGCCGCCCGAGCCGCAACCCCTACGTGGGTTCGGAGCGGATCCCGCAGGTCTCCCGCGGCCTGCCCACCACCGCCATGGGCTGGGACATCCAGCCCGAGGGCCTCACCCGCCTCCTGCTGCGCCTGCACCGCGAGTACACCGGACCGGCCGGCATCCCGCTGGTCGTCACGGAGAACGGCGCCGCCTTCGACGACGTCCCGGACGAGTCCGGCTTCGTCGACGACTCCGGCACCCGCCTGGCCTACCTCCGCGACCACGTGGCGGCCCTGCACGCCGCGATCGAGCAGGGCGCGGACGTCCGCGGCTACCTGCAGTGGTCCCTCATGGACAACTTCGAGTGGGCGTGGGGGTACGGTCCCCGCTTCGGGCTGGTCCGCGTGGACTACGAGACCCAGCGCCGCACCCCCAAGGCGTCGGGCCTCTGGTACGCCGACGTCGCCCGCACGGGACGCGTCGAACTGCCCTGACGCGATGGCCGGGTCGGGGAGGGCCACCCTGGAGGACGTCGCGCGCCTGGCCGGGGTGTCGCGGGCGACGGCGTCGCGCGCGGTGCGTGGCGGGGAACTGGTGAGCGCGGCGAACCGTGAGGCGGTGCGCCGCGCCGTCGCCGATCTCGGCTACGTCCCGAACCAGGCCGCCCGCTCGCTGGTGACCCGGCGGACGGACACGATCGCCGTCGTCGTCCCGGAACCCGACGCCCGCATCTTCTCCGACCCGTTCTTCGCCGCCACGATCGCCGGCGTCGCGGACGTGCTGGAGGACACTCCCAAGCAGATCGTCCTGCTGATCCGCTCCCGCGGCGGGGGCAACGAACGGCTGCTCGGCTACCTCGAGGGGGACCACGTCGACGGTGTCGTCGTGGTCTCCCACCACCGCGAGGACCACCTGACCGACCTGATCGCGCGTTCGGGCCTGCCCGCCGCGTTCGTGGGCCGGCCGTTCTCCTCGCTCGGCGAGCTGCAGTACGTGGACGTGGACAACCGGATGGGCGGGCGGATGGCCGCGGAGTACCTCGTCTCCACGGGGGCGCGCGCCATCGCCACGATCAGCGGGCCGCTCGACATGTCCGCCGCCCTCGACCGGCTGGAGGGCTGGCGTGAGGCCATCCTGGACGCCGGGCTCGATCCGTCCATCCAGTACGAGGGCGACTTCACCATGGGCTCCGCCCGGCGGATCGCCGCCCGCCTGCTCGCCGAGCACCCGGAGGTGGACGCGATCTTCGCCGCCAGCGACCTCATGGCATCCGGGGTGCTGAGCGTGGCCCGGGCCGTCGGCCGCGACGTCCCGGGCGACCTCCGCGTGGTGGGGTTCGACGACGGCCCCGTCGCCCCCGACACCGACCCGCCGCTCACCACCCTCACCAATCCTGGCCGGGAGCTCGCCGTCGCCGCGACCCGCATGGTGCTCTCCCAGCTCGACCGCCAGGAGTACCGGGCCCCCGTGATCCTCCGGCCCCGCCTCGTCATCCGCGGCTCCGCCTGAGGCGTGCCTACGATGGACCGGTGAAACCCGCGCAACTCGAGCTCGTCACCACCGTCTCCCGCCCCAGCCTCAGCCCGGACGGCCGGCGCGCCGTCGTCGCCGCCTCCCGTGCCAGCTTCGCCACGGACGGCTACACCGGCCAGCTGTGGGTGGTGGACACCAGCGGCGCGGAGCCGCCCCGCCGCCTCACGCGTGGCATGGGCGACGCCGCCCCCTCCTTCAGCCCCGACGGCACCCTGCTGGCGTTCCTCCGCCGGGACGCCAAGGGCCGGCCCCAGCTCGCGGTTGTGGACGCCCGCGGCGGCGAGCCCCGCGTGCTGACGGACGCTCCGCTCGGCGTCGGGCAGGTGGCCTGGTCCCCGGACGGCCGGCGCCTCGCGTTCACGGCCCGCATCCCGGCGCCGGGCCGGTACGGCACGCTCGAGGGGGTGGACCCCGCCCACGAGGACGCCCGCCGAATCACCGGCTTCAAGTACCAGATGAACGGGCTGGGGTACGTGGAGGACAAGCGCCAGGGCGTGTTCGTGCTCGACGTGCCGCCGGTGGACGCCGAGCCCTGGCTCGAGCCGACGGGACGCGCGGCGAAGGAGGCGAGGGAGAGCAGTGCGGCGGAGGAGGCCGCGCCGGATCCCTCACGGTTGGGCGGCACCAGGGGCCTGCCCGAGGCGCGGCGGCTCACCCCGGCCGATCGGGACGCGACCGACCCGTGCTTCTCCCCGGACGGGGACGGGGTGCTGTTCGCCGCCGCGCTCCACGAGGGCGCCGACACGGACCTCCGCTCGATGGTGCACCGCGTGCCGGTGAACGGCGGGGAGCCCGAGCTCGTGGCCGGCGCCGCCGACGGCCGGTTCTCCTACGGCCACCCCACCTTCTCCCGCGACGGCTCCGTGCTGTTCCTCCAGGGCTCCGACCTCGGCGAGGAGGGCACGGACTTCGTGGCCCGCAACGCCGGCATCTTCGCCCTCGACGCCGCGGCCATCGGCACCGGCGCCGAGCCGCGCCTGCTCACCGACCTGGACGCCCACGACCACGGTGAGTCCGTCCCGGTGCCGTTCGGCCCGGGCGGCGTCCTCACGGTCGCCGCCGTCCGCGGCGCCGGCGTGCCGTACGTGGTATCGGCGGACGCCGCCCCGCGGGCGCTCCTGGAGGGCGAGCGCGTGGTGACGGGCGCCGCCGAGGCGGGCGGCACCGTCGTCGTCAGCTACGCCGACCCGACGACGCCGGGCGAGGTGGGCGTCGTCGTCGACGGCGCGCTCACGCGGCTGACCGACTTCGCCGCCCCGTTGCGGGCCGGCACGCGCACGGCGCCCCAGGTGGAGTTCACCGCGACCGCGGCGGACGGCTACCCGGTGCACGGGTGGGTGTACCTGCCGGAGGGGGAGGGCCCGCACCCGGTGCTGCTGAACATCCACGGCGGCCCGTACGCCCAGTTCGGCTGGGGGTGGTTCGACGAGGCCCAGGCCTACGCCGCGGCCGGGTACGCCGTGGTGCAGTGCAACCCGCGCGGGTCCGCGAGCTACGGGCGGGAGCACGGGCTCGCGATCCGGCACGCGATGGGCACGGTGGACATGACGGACGTCCTCGCCTTCCTCGACGGCGCCGTGGCCGAGTTCGGCCTCGACGGCGCCCGGGTGGGGATCATGGGCGGGTCCTACGGCGGGTACCTCACCGCGTGGACGATCGCGCACGACAACCGCTTCGCCGGCGCGATCGTGGAGCGCGGCTACCTCGACCCGGTCAACTTCGTGGGCACCTCGGACATCGGCTGGTTCTTCTCGGAGGGGTACACGGGCTCCGACCCGGAGAGGATCGCGGCGCAGAGCCCGATGGCGCACGTCCACGCGGTGCGAACCCCCTCGCTCGTGATCCACTCCGAGCAGGACCTGCGCTGCCCGCTCGAGCAGGCGCAGCGGTGGTTCGCGGCGGTGAAGCGCGGCGGGGTGGAGGCCGAGATGCTCGTGTTCCCGGGGGAGAACCACGAGCTGTCCCGCAGCGGCTCCCCGTGGCACCGCCGCCAGCGCTTCGAGGCGATCCTCGACTGGTGGCGGCGGCACCTACCGGTGGAGTCCCCGGATCAGGGGTAGAGCCCGCGCAGGCGATGCGCCTCGGCCACCCGCTCCACCGCCATGATGGTGGCCGCGGAGCGCAGGGACAGGTCGTGGGCCCGCGCGTAGGAGGTGACCGCCTCCCAGGCGCCCAGCATCCGGGTGTGAAGGCGCTCCTCCACCTCGGCGGCGCTCCACCAGTAGGACTGGTTGCCCTGCACCCACTCGAAGTAGGAGACGATCACGCCGCCGGCGTTCGCGAGGATGTCCGGCACCACGAGGATGTCGTTGTCCTTGAAGATCTGGTCGGCCTGCGCGGAGGTGGGCCCGTTGGCGCCCTCGACGATCACCTTCGCGTGCACCCGCGGGGCGTTCTCACGGGTGAGGACGCCCTCCAGCGCGGCGGGCACGAGCACGTCGACCTCGAGTTCCAGGAGGAGGTCCCGGTCGAGGGAGTCGGAGCCGTCGAAGTCCACGACGGACCCCGTCCGGTCCACGTGGGCCTCGAGGGCGGGGAGGTCCAGGCCGGAGGGGTTGTGCACCGCACCGTACTGGTCCGAGACGGCGAGCACCCGCGTCCCGGCGTCCCACAGGAACCGGGCGGCGCCGCGGCCCACCTTCCCGAAGCCCTGCACGGCAACCGTGGAGCGCTCCGGGGCTAGCCCGCGGGACTCCATCGCCGCGAGCGCCACGTCCACGACGCCGCGGGAGGTGGCCTCCCGCCTGCCGTGCGACCCTCCCAGCGAGATCGGCTTCCCGGTGACGACGCCGGGGACGGTGTGGCCCACCGCCACCGAGTACGTGTCCATCATCCACGCCATGGTGTTCTCGTCCGTGCCCATGTCCGGGGCGGGGATGTCCTTCTCCGGGCCGAGGATCGGGATGAGTTCCGAGGTGTAGCGGCGGGTCACCCGTTCCAGCTCGGCGGGGGAGTAGTTCCGCGGGTCGATGGCCACGCCGCCCTTCGCACCGCCGTACGGCACGTCGAGGAGGGCGCACTTCCACGTCATCCACATGGCGAGCGCCCGGACCTCGTCGAGGTCGACGTGCGGGTCGTACCGCACCCCGCCCTTCGCGGGACCCCGGGTGAAGTTGTGCTGCACCCGGTGACCGGTGAACACCTCCTGTTCGCCGTCGTCACGCCGCAGCGGGATGGACACGGTGATCTCGCGCCGGGCGTTGGCGAGCATCTGGTACTTGCCCTCGGACAGCTCGAGGAAGTCGATCGCGCCGCGCAACTGTGCGCGGGCCTCGTCGAGCGGGCTGAGGTCGGCCTCCGGCAGGTTCAGTGTGGTGGTCATGGCTCCTGGCTCCATCGGCGGCCCGGGATGTGGGCCGAGTCACACCTAGCGAACCATGCCCGCCGGGTCTCCGCAGCCGGAGTGGAACGCCCGCGACCGGTCAGTCCCGGCCCTGCCACGTGCTGACGCAGGCCTCGTTCCCCTCGGCGTCCGCGAGCACCCAGAAGGCCGGCGCGGCGTCGTCGGACACGAGGCGGCCCCCGGCCGCGAGCGCGGCGGCGACGCGCCGGGGAGCCTCGTCGTGCGGCACGGTCACGTCCAGGTGGAGGCGGTTGCGCTGCGGCCGCGGTTCGTCCATCTGCTGGAACCAGACGCCGGGGAGGAGGCGGGAGGGGTCGGCGAGGGCGGCCTCGCCGTCGGCCACGTACCCGAGGACGGCGGCCCAGAACGGCGCCACCGCCGTGCGGTCCAGGGCGTCGACCGCGATCTCGACGGCGGTGAGCCGGCCGTGGTCCGGCACGTGCCCGAGGTACACGAGGAGGGCGCTGATCTCGTTGGCGAGCAGCACGTCCCGCTCCGTGACACCGCCCAGGCTCGGCGTGGTGAGCGCGAGGTGCACCCGGGAGCCTCGGATGTCGATGCTGGGCGGTTCGGAGTAGGGCAGTGCGAGCTTCCCCACACGGGTCACGAAGTCGAGGGCGGCGGGGAAGGTGTCGAGGTCGACGTGCAGGTGGAGGGCGCCGAGGAGGAGACGCCAGCCGGGAACGGCCGACTGGGCGGCGCTGCGGGAGAGGGCGGAGCCGGTCATGGAGACATGGTGCAGCGGCCGCGGCCGGAGCGCCAGTGCGTGGGCGCAGGGTGGGGGCCTTGGTGGGGGAGGCGG
>DBPQ01000128.1 GCA_002304945.1 Actinomycetales bacterium UBA1416
CTGCCCGCCGACGCCGAGCAGATCACGGCGGCGCTTGCCGCCCGCGAGGCAGAAGGGGCCTGATGCCCACGATCGTGATGACCAAGCTGGCGTCCAAGCTGGACCCCAGCCTGAAGAAGAAGGCGTTCGCGTTCCTGGAGAAGCTCGCCGAGGACGACACCACCCCCGGCCTGCACATCGAACCCATCAACGGGTCGGCGGACGCGAAGGTCCGCACCGGCCGGGTGGATGCGGGCTTCCGGGCCGTGCTGTTCAAGATGACCTCACCCGAGGGCACGTCCTACGTGGTCCACGGCATCTGGCCGCACGATGACGCCATCACTGTGGCGAAGAAGACCGTCCTGTCGCTGAACCCGGTCAACGGGGTGGCCGAGGTGAGGACGATCGAGACGCCGGTGGAACCGGTGGCGCCGCCGGTGCGGGAGCCGGTGGAACCGGAGCCCGCGGTTGAGGAGAAGGCGGCTCAGGTTGTGCCGGAGACGGTGGAGGAGGCGCCGGTGGCGGGGCCGCTCGACGGTCTCGACGTCACCGCCCTGACCGAGGACCTGGGGATCGACGCGGGGGTGGCGCGCGCCGCCGTCGGGACGCGGAGCGAGGACGAGCTCCTCGACATCGCCGGCAACGCCGTGGAGTGGCAGGGCCTTGCGTTGCTGGACCTCGCGGCTGGGCACACGGTGGACGAGGTGAAGGACAAGCTCGGCATCGGAGCGGCGCCCGTGCCCGCCGGCACCGACGACGAGGCAATCCTGGAAGGGCTGCGGCACCCGGCGGCGCAGATGTCGTTCACGTACATCGAGAACAGCGAGGAACTGCGGCGCGTCATCGAGGGCGGGGACTTCGGGGCGTGGCGGGTGTTCCTGCACCCGGAGCAGCGGCAGTACGCGGAGAAGGACTACAACGGACCATTCCGGCTGTCCGGTGGGGCCGGGACGGGCAAGACGGTGGTGCTGCTGCACCGGGCACGGACCTTGGCGCGGCGGGAGCCGGGGGCGCGGATCGTGCTGACCACGTTCACGAAGAACCTCGCCGAGGCGATGTCCCGGGACCTGGAGCGGTTGGAGCCGGGGCTGCCGCGTGCTGACCAGCTCGGTGGGGCGGGGGTGCACGTGAGCGGCATCGATGCGCTGGCGTCGGCGGTGCTGCGGGTGGCCGGGGCGGACGTGGAGCGGGACGCGCAGACGGTGCTCGGGGTGGGGTCGAGCCGGCTCGTGGGGCGGACGCCGCCCGAGGTGTGGCGGGACGCGATCGAGGACCACGGCGGGGGGCTGCCGGAACCGTTGCGGTCGCCGGCATTCTTCGCGGCGGAGTACTCCGCGGTGGTGCTGCCGCAGCTGATCACCACACGGGAGGCGTACTTCCGGGCCCGGCGCACCGGTCGCGGGGTGGCGCTGGACCGGGGAAGGCGGGCCGCGGTGTGGGACGTGATCGAGTCCTACCGGGCCAAGGCCCGCATGGACGAGACCATCGACTTCCATGAGGCCGCGGCGATCGCGGCAGTGCATCTGCGGCGCGTCGCGGCGGAGGGCGGCGGGCACGTGGCCGACCACGTGCTCGTGGACGAGGGGCAGGACCTCGCGCCCGCACACTGGATGCTGCTGCGCGCGTTGGCGGGGGAGCACGCGAACGACCTGTTCATCGCGGAGGACTCGCACCAGCGGATCTACGGGCAGAAAGTGACGCTCTCGCAGTACGGGATCGCGATCGTGGGCCGGTCCCGGCGGCTGACGCTGAACTACCGCACCACCGCCCAGAACCTCGGGTACGCGATGGGGGTGCTCTCCGGGGGCGAGTACGTGGACCTCGAGGACGGCACCGAGGAGCACGGCGACTACCGATCCGCCCGGTCCGGTCCGGCGCCGCGGCTGCTGCCGGCTGGCGGGCTGGGGGAGGAGCTGGACAACGCTGCCGGGCTGCTGCGCGCGTGGCTCGATGCCGGTGTGGTGCCCGAGACCATCGCCGTGCTCGTGCGCGATCGGTGGAAGGCCGACCAGGTGGTCAACGGTCTTGGCGACCGCGGCGTGGTGGTGCGCGCCGTGGACCGGGAGAAGATCCAGCCGGGCCAGCCCGTGGTCATGACCATGCACCGGGCCAAGGGAACCGAGTTCTCGCGGGTGCTGCTGTTCGGTGTCAGCGAGGGCAGCGTGCCTGCCGCGTTGCGGGATGAACAGTACGACGACGCCGCGGCGTCCGACGCGCTGCTCCGCGAGCGGTCACTCGTCTACGTCGCCGCCACCCGCGCGCGGGATGAGCTGGCAGTGTCCTGGAGTGGGAAGAAGAGCGGAATTCTCGGCTCGTGAGCTGCTGATCCATCACGTTGTTGGATGAAGAATCGACAGGGGAGAGTAGGTAGTTGTGGCAGTTGGTTATCGGGCGATCCTGAGGCTCGACGACGGCGAGGACGCGATTCGCATCGCCGAGGAACAACTCCACAGTTGGCTCCGTTCGAAGACGCCACCGCGGCGTAACGCGTCACTCGAGACGGCGGAGTGGGAAGGACTCGGTGACCACCACCTGGGGCCCAAGTCGATGCTTCGCGTGGTGGAGGCCACTGAAGGTGCCGACGACGCTCGCCGCCGCCTCTACCGGCTGGAGGAAGGCACCGACAACGGGACATTCGTGGTCTCGATGTTCGCGCTCGCCACCCCTCACGCGCGCGAGGGGCTTCGGCAGACAATCGTCGTCGAGGCGGAGAAGCTCGGGGCCGACGGTGATTCTGCCATCTCTGGTATTGGGACTCCGCGGCTTGTGCGAAACATTCTCGACCGAACGGTCGTGCGTGACGGAACCGCAGTGCTCGCAGGCTCGCCCACGCGCATCCATGAGGATGATGTTCCGGGTCTTGTGGGTGTCATCGGGGATCCCGACCGCATCGCGTCCGTCGTGGTCGGAGCGTCTCTCTCACGAGAGATCGACGACAGGTGGGCCACGCTCCTGAAAAACCTCACCGTGGAGAGCTCCGGTGTGGCTGCGGTGTACTCGGTCGACGCAGATGCAGTCGAGGCACTCAATGCATCTCTTCCAGCCTCACATCGGGTGCTGGCAGGCCGTGTTCGGACGTTCGCTCCGATGGTGGATTTCTCCTCGATCGATGACGGCCTCCGGCACAGGTACCTCGGCCCGCGGTTCATCACCGAGAACATCCGGCACAGCGACACCCTCTCCATCGGGCCTCGTGCCAGGTACCTCCACGCTGCATCCACGCGCAGGAGATTCATCGAGCTGAAGCTGCCGGCCGACGTCCGGCGAGGGTTGGACATCCTGATCGCGGCAGACTTCCAGCTTGATCGCCAGGTTCGCACGAGGGCGGCGATCGAGACGGCGACTCTAGACAAGTCGATCACTGAATCCGGCGTCGAGAAGGCTCGGGGTGGGAACGCTAGCACCGGAACAATCGAGGCGTCCGAACCCGAGACGGCAACAGCGCTCACACGACCGGATGATGGTCTGGCCAGGCGCCTCGGACGCCTCCTCGCGGAGCTTGTTGGCCGTGAGTGGGTCGTCGACCCTGTTGAGGAACTGCGCCGTGTCCTCACCGACTCCCTCCTCAAGGAGTCGGAGGCCCGTGCGGAGGCGGCGGTCGCGGTTCAGCAGGCCAATGAGATGCTCGAGCGTGCTGTGAGCGTGGAGGAAGAGAATCGTGACCTCGAGTCGCGGCTCGAGGAAATCGAGCTGGAAGCTGCGATCGAGGCGGAAGAGGCCGACCGTGCGAGTAGGGCTGCTGCCTTCTATCGCCAGCAACTCGTGGAGGCACAGCGATTCGACTCGCTGAACGTTCCAGGCGATGACCAGGAGTGGGACCCACCGGAGTCAGTTGGTGAGTTGATCGAGAGGCTCGCGCCCGGGTCGCACTTGATCGCGGAGCGGGTCCAGTTCACCGGAGATGCCGATGATGCCCTCTCCGTGGAGAAGCGCGACCCGTTCGGCCGGTACGCAGCGAATCTTTGGTCATACTGTCGGGTCCTCTTCGACTACGCCTCTGCTCGGGCAGTTGGCTACCAGGGGAATGTCCACACCTACCTGACAGACGACAACGCGCCGGACGGCCAGAAGTGCTCGCCCCAGCGGCACGCGGCCACTGAGAGCGAGACAACCCAGAACCAATGGGCGGACACGCGCTGGTTCCCCGTGCCGACAGAGGTCGATCCTGCTGGCTCCGTGCACATGTATGCGCATTTCAAGCCGACCCACGACTCGACCTTTGCGCCGCGGATGCACTACTTCGATGACACCGCCAACACCGGCAGGCTGTACATCGGCTACATCGGTCGGCACCTCAAGAACACGAAGAGCTGAGCGTGCAAGGGCACCGTGTCTGACCTATCGGTTAGCCTGATCTGACCAGGTTCGAGAAGCAAGGACGATTCACTCCGGTGTCACGAAACCACGATTACGTTGGTCAGGCCCTCAAGCTGCTCGCAGACGGATTGGAACGGTTCGTTGACGAGCGCATGCGCGTGCAACCCGATTCGGGCGGGTATCAGTGGGTCGAGCATCTCCCGATCCGGTACCCGGACCGTGGCTGGCGTGGGACCGGTGACTCCACAGAGGACCCGCGATTCCTGTTGAGAGTGCTCACGGAGGAGTGGCGTGCCTTTCAGCCGGAGCTTTCTCGAGTTCATTCCGGGTATGCCTCTGAGCTCCGAGAGATGGGCAACGCGTGGGCGCACCATCATGAACTGGCGGACGACGATGTCGACCGCATGTTTGACACGATGGTGCGCCTCCTCCGAGTGGCCGGTCCGGTCCCGCAGATCGCGGGACTACGCGCGCTCCGTGACGAGTTCCGGCGCCGTCAGGAGACGCCAGATGAACCTCTCGGACGGGTCGCAGAATCGGTGAGTTCGCCAGCTGGGCCCTCGCTCGCCTCCGCTGCCCCCGCCCCGACCATCGCCGTCACCTCACCCACCGCAACCCCAGCCACCGCCGACACGCCTTCCGTCGCACCGCCCGTCATCAGCGCTCCCACTCCGGATGACGGCCCGACCACCGTCGAGATCCGGGACCTCGGCAATGGCCAGCGCGACGTCGCGCTGGCGGCCTCCGGCGTCCGCGTCGTCGTCACTTACCGGGAGTCGGTCAATTACGCGCTCGTCCACAACCAGGTGAGTCCGCTGGTCCAGATCCTCCTCTCCTCCGCGAATCAGGAGCCTGTGGAGGTCGACGGTCTCGCGTTCCGGTTGGAAAGCGCGGCCCGCTCGGATCAGCGCTCGTTCCCACCCGTGACGCTGCAGCCCGGAGACTCTGTCACGCTCGACTCCAGCCGGCTCGAGTGGGCGCTGGACCACACCCAGTTCGCCGAGCTCGAGGAGGCGACTGCCGCCCGCCTCCTCGTGGAGGCGCGGATCAACGGGGCAGTGCACGTGGCGGAGGCCCCGATTCGACTGCTCGCCCGCAACGAGTGGAACGGGCTCGTGGTGCCGGAGCTGCTGGCCGCCTTCATCACGCCCAACGCGCCGGAGATTTCCGATCTGCTGTCCCGGGTCTCTGGGGTACTGGCGGAAAGGACCAGCGATCCGTCCCTGCAGGGCTACCAGGCCGGACGCGAACGCGCGCTTGAGATTGGCGCCGCGATCTACGACGTCCTCGCCGGCTACGGGATCAGGTATGTGAACCCACCCGCATCTTTCGAGACCGACGGCCAGAAGATCCGGCCTGTGGAGACGGTTCTGGGCGAGCGGTGGGGAACGTGCCTGGACCTGGCGCTCACGTTCTCGGCCGCCGTCGAACAGGCCGGTCTGAATCCCGTCATCGTCTTGCAGCAAGGGCATGCCTTCGCGGGATTCCTCGTCACCGACTCCAAGCTTTCCGACGTCGTGCTGACCGACTCCACCATGATGTCCAACCTGGTTCGGTCCAACCTGCTCGTGACCGTCGACCTCACGGCCGCGGTTGAGGGGCGGTCGCTACCCTTCGACGCCGCGCGCGCCGCAACGGAGGAGTACTGGGACCCAGCGCGGATCGACGACGTGTGGTTCCTTCTCGACGTCGCCGCCGCCCGCCGTCGTATCCGGCCGCTACCGAGGCTCCTGCGTACCGACGGTGGAGTCGTCGTCGAGGTGGAGCGGCCCGCGTTCGCGCCACTCCCCAGCCTGACCGGCACCGCGGGAACACCCGGACAGCGACCCGGGGAACCGGCCTACCCGGTGCGGGTGGAGCGCTGGCGGACCTCGTTGCTGGACCTCTCGCTACGCAATCCGCTCCTCAAGCTCAAGAAGACCAGCGGCGTCGAACTCCATGTGCCCGAGCAGGCGCTCGCACGGTTCGAGGACTTCCTCGCCGCCGAGAAGCCACTGCACGTGCGAAGCGGGCAGGACCTCCCGGAGATCCATCTGGCTCAGGGAATCTCGGAGGCATCTGGGCTCCCAGCGGCAGAACTCGCGGAGATCCTCAATCGGGAGCATGTCGTGTACGCGCGAACTCTCGCGGGAAAACACTCAGCGCAACTCGACCGAATGCGGCGCCAGGCCCGGACCGTTCTCGAGGAGACAGGCGCCAACAATCTTTTCGTTACGCTCGGTGCGATCAAGTGGTTTGATGCCCGTGGCAACGAGGCGCTCGCCCCGATGTTCCTGCTGCCGGTGACACTGGCCGGGTCGTCCCGCACGCCCTTCACCGTCCGCATTGACGAGGGAGCGGAGGCGCTCCCGAACTACTGCCTCATCGAGAAGCTCCGCCGTGACTTCGGCGTCACGCTCACCACCCTCCAGTCCCCGCCGAATGACAGCCACGGCCTCGACATCCCGGGGCTGATGCGTGAGACACGTGAACAGATCGTCGGGTCTGGTGCGCGTCTCGCCGTTGAGTCGCATGTTCGGCTCGCCATGCTCCAGTTCTCGACCCTCGAGATGTGGCGAGATGTCAGCGAGAACTGGGACGCCTTCACCCACAACCAAGTGGTCAAGCACCTCATCAAGACGCCCAACGAGACCTTCATCGATACGGTTGGGGAGCCCGCCCTCGATGCGCGCGACGAGGCGACCCGGTATCTCCCGGTGCCTGTCGACGGATCTCAGCTGAAGGCCATCTCGTGGGCGACGGCGGGGCGGACCTTCGTCCTCGAAGGTCCGCCGGGAACCGGCAAGTCCCAGACGATCACGAACATGATCGCCGACGCCCTCGGCCACGGGAAGAGCGTCCTCTTTGTGGCCGAGAAGCAGGCTGCCCTCGAGATCGTGCGTGGACGTCTCGAACGAGTCGGGCTCGGACCGCTCGTCCTGGACTTACACGGACGCACCCAGACGATCAAATCGGTGCGTGAGCAGCTGGTCGAGGCGTGGGAGTTCCGGAGTCCGGGCGGTGCCGAGCACCTCACGACGCTGCGCGAACAGCATCTCTCCCTCATCCGGAAGCTCGAGGACTATCCGCATGCCCTCCACGCCGTGGAGGGCAAGTTGCCCAGCGTCTGGTCCGCCGAACAGACTGTGCTGTCGCTTGAGCGGGGCCTGCCCGAGGACTTACGCCAGCTCGCCGACCCGCGCCATGTGCATGGGCGGATCCTCTCCGGGACGGTCGACGAGGCAGACATCTATGAGGCAGCGTACGAGTTGGGTGAAGCGATCCGGCTGATGGCCGGTCGAGAGGCTGATCCGGCATGGCATCTGGCAGCCAACCCCGTAGCAAGCCTTGACTTCGACCTCATTGACACCCGGGTCCGGGATCTGGCGCGCGCCCACGAGGCGATTGGCGCCCAGCTGAAGTCGGTACTGCGGACATCTGACGAGGTCAGCGCGTGGAGCGAGCTCGTGCCGTGGCTTCGGGACGCCGAGAGCGGTCAGGCCATCACCCCGCAGGAACTCGCCACGATCGAAAGCTCGTCGTGGGATCAGCAGGCATCAGACCTGCTGGCCGCAGTCGCGTCGTTCGAGCAGCGGTTTGGCCCCTTGCTCCAAGCGGTGGGTGGCCACCAGCAGTCGATTGACACCCACGCGTTGTCCTCGTCGCTCGACTCTGCAGAGAGCGCGGGTTTCTTCCACCGCCGCAAGGCGACCGAACGTGCCATCGGTGCGGTAAGCGCCGCGACGGGTATCGTCGTGCAGCACTCCGACCAGGCCCGCGGACTGCTGAGAGACATCGATGCCCTGCGTGAGGCCGCCGCCCATATCGCCGGCCGCGCAGCCCACGTACTCGGCGTGACGCTCCTGCCCGGTTCTTTCGACTTCGCGTTTGTCGAGCCCCGCGTGTTGGACATCCAACGACGGGTGGGCAACGCCCGGCGGGCGCTCGACCGGGTCCCAGCAGCGGCGGCGCTGGTCAGCGATGCGAGCCGGCTTGATGTCGCCGTCGGAACCGCGGACGCCCTCGTCGCCTTCCAGCGGGCGTGGACTGCCGCACTCGAGGCCTTCCTGCCGCGACGCATCGACATGAGCAGGTGGCAGGGGTTCGGGACGTCGCTGGTGGAGCGCATCTCCGAGAGTCTTCCATCCTGGCTCGCGGAGGCGGATCACGGCATCCACACGTACGTGAAGCGTCAGCGCAACCTGCAGTTGGCCGTGGACAGGTTGTCAGGCCTGGGGATGCAGCACTTCGTCGACAAGGCGGTGCGCCACGAGATTCCCAGCGACCACCTGGAGCACGTCGTCCGGCTCGCCCTGGCCCGGGCGCGGCGCGACGAGCGACTCGAACACACCCAACTTGACGCGTTTCGCCCCGCAGTGCGAGACCGGAACGTCGCGCAGTACGTTCAAACCACCAGCGAGGTTCGTGACGAGCTCGCCCGCCAGCTGCCGGCGAGGATCGTCCAGCAGCGCCGTCCCGGCCCGGCCACCCACCACGCCCGTGGCTCTTTCCTCGCGGAGATCAAGCGGCGACGCGGAGGCACGATCCGGGAGCTGTTCTCCACCCATGGCGACGAAGTGCTCGCAACGACCCCGTGCGTCCTGATGAGTCCCTACTCCGTCGCCAAGTTCATCCCGGCCGATGCGGTCCAGTTCGATCTGGTGGTCTTCGACGAGGCGTCACAGATCCGCGTGGCCGACGCCATTGGTCCGATGGGACGCGGGCGCGCCGTCGTCGTGGTTGGGGATTCCCAGCAGATGCCCCCAACGTCGATGTTCGAGACCTCGGAGATCGATGTCGAGACCGACGAGGACGAACTCGAAGCAGGCCTGACACCGGCGGATCAGGAATCGATTCTCAGCGAGGCGGTGGCCGCGAATCTCGAGAAGCTTCGCCTCACGTGGCATTACCGCAGCCAGGATGAACGTCTGATTGCCTTCTCGAACGACAATTACTACCGCGGCGAACTCTCGACGTTCCCAACCCCGCCAGTCAGCCGTCAGGGCTTCGGGATCAGGCTCGTCAGCGTCAATGGCGTGTTCGACGGCGGACGCGGCGGCACGCGTACAAACCGGGCGGAGGCGGAGCGGATCGTCCAGGAGATCCAGGCCCGTCTGCGCGCCGACGAGGCCGCGTCAATCGGTGTGGTCACCTTCAACTCTCAGCAACGCGACTTGCTCCTCGACCTCCTCGAGGGAAGCAACGACCGGCTCATCGCCAAGGCGCTCATCCGTGAATCCGACTTCCTCTTCGTCAAGAACCTCGAGAACGTACAGGGCGACGAACGCGACACGATCCTGTTCTCGCTCGCCTTCTCGCCGGATCCTGTCTCCGGCCGACTGCGCCTCAACTTCGGACCGCTGACGGCGCAGGGAGGGGAGCGGCGTCTCAATGTGGCCATCACCCGTGCGCGCCGGGAGGTCGTCCTTTTCACCTCCTTCGGCCCGGCAGCGATCGACCTGAGCCGGACATCATCCACCGGCATGCACCACCTCCGCGCCTACCTGGAGTACGCCAGCCGCGGGCCGGAGGGTCGGCTTGCCAGCAGGCTCCACGAATCCAATCTCTATCGTGACCGGCTTGCGGAAGCCCTGCGGGACAGCGGGCTCGAGGTCGAGACCGACCTCGGTCTCTCCAGTTTCCGGGTGGACCTCGCCGTCCGTCGTCCTGGGTCGGCCAACTGGTTGGCTGTCCTGTTGGATGGGCCGGAGTGGGCACACCGGCCTCTGGTGTCCGACCGGGAGGGTCTTCCCACGAGCGTGCTTGTCGGCACGATGGGCTGGCCCGACGTCCACAGGATCTGGCTCCCGATGTGGCTGCGCCAGCCTGAGGCCGTCATCGCGGAGGTGCAAGAGGCCGCACGAGCGGTGGCGGCATCGGCTACTGCTTCCAGCGTTTCACCGCCTGCGGAGTTCGCTCCCGCAGTCGAAGGCCTCAACGAGGAAGATGATGTCGACGTCGCTGCGTTGAGCGACGAACCTCGGTTGCTCAGCATCAGAGCTCCAGTAGACACACCGACCATCTCCCGATCGTCGACGACGCCACCAGGCGTGCTGCCTCCGCGTTCGGTGGAGCTGTCGGAGGCTGTCCCTTCTGAACGGTTGGCGCCAGGTGCGCAGCCCTCTTCGGTCCGGGAAGTTGCGCCCCCCAAGCCCCGACCTGCACGCGCGCGGCGATTCCCGCCGCGGCCGAACCCGCCCACGAAGTCGTGGTTCAAGCCGGCGCCCACATATGTGGTCGGTGACCGAGAGGTGATCGAGGATCTGGCGAACAAGCACAACCGGGAGTCGATTCGCAGCGAACTGCTCGACGTGATCGCCAGCGAGGGACCAGTCGAGGAACACCGGCTGGCTCGGATTGTGGGTACTCGTTTTGGCATGTCTCGGGTCCACGAGAGTCGGCGAGTCGACATCCTGAGCACGCTGCCGCGGGGGTACATCGCGAAGGATCTGTTGGGTGATCGCTACTTCTGGCCTACCGGGATGAACCCCACGACATACTCCACGTTCCGCGCCTCCTCCGAGAAGACCAGGCGTGCGATTACCGAAATTCCCGGCGAGGAGATCGCGAACGCGGCCGTACATCTTGTTTCGGTTCATGGTACGATCGAAAAGGGTGAATTGATAGAGAAGCTCAAGATAACGTTCGGGTTTTCCCGGCTCGGAAAGGATATCGGCACCAAGTTCTTCCGAGTTCTGGACATCCTCACCTCCGAAGGAGCGCTCAACGCGGACGGTGCACGACTTAGCATCGGCGATCTCGCGGCTTCTGACGCCTTGGAGGCGGCGAACACCTCGGCATTGGGTATACGAGGGCAAGTACCCGCCAGTGACCTCACCTACCCTGACCCAATGGTGGAACGTGTGTTGGCGCTTGACGCTGACCAGTGGTTCGCCCTCAGCCATTGGGCCAAGGAGAATGGTGTCCTGGAAGGATGGCAACGGAAGATTGCGTTCTCCTTGGGCGTGGTTGCCTCGGAAGGCCGAAACCCATCCGAGAGGCAGGTCGCTCAGGGCGTCCGCATCCTCCGCGAGATTGCCGACCACGGTTACGGACCGGAATGATCCTCAGCCATGACCTTGTCACCGAGGGACGTCACTCGCCACTCGCCGATGAGAGGAAATTTGCGATCCCATGATTGAGGAGCCAAATATGAATGATGCGATTGAGCTGATCAGCGATGGTAATGGTTTGGCGGTCATCGGGGATCCTGCGGCAGTCGAGCGCTTTCTGGCCGCGGAGGGACTGCCCTCGAAGGACCTCGGACTTCAACGTCTCGGACCTGCCTTCGCGACCGCGGCTGTAGCTGTTCAGGCAGGTTCAACCATCTCCGCCACTTCCAGTCGCTGGGTGAAGCTGACTGAGGAATCAGCGCAGCTCGTCAAGAAGTACGGGCTGATGGAGTCAAAGACGCCCGGAGTCAGTCATGCAATGGTGGGCAAGCCGGGCTCAATCACCTCATGGATCCAGATTGACAAGGCTGGATCGCTTCTGACCAACCCGGCAATCCTGACAGGTGCCGCGGGGATCATGGCGCAGTACTCGATGCAGCAGTCGATGGAGGAGATCACCGAGTACCTTGCGATCATCGACGAGAAGGTTGATGATCTGCTCCGGGCTCAGAAGGACTCGGTGCTGGCTGACATGATCGGTGTCGATTTCGTCATCGAGGAGGCCATGACCATCCGTGAGCATGTGGGTCGGGTTTCTGAGGTGACGTGGTCCAAGGTGCAATCCACATCGGTGACGGTCGCCCGAACCCAGGCGTACGCATTGCGTCAACTCGACGCGCTCACAGAGAAGGTGGAACGTAAGAGCCAGATCAGTGACCTAGCCAAGGTGGCGAGCGAAGTCGAGTCCAAGGTTCCGGAGTGGCTCGCGGTGCTCGCTCGTTGCTTCCAGTTGCTCGACGCCATCGCGGTCCTGGAACTCGACCGCGTGTTGGATGCGTCTCCGGAGGAACTGGACCGCCATCGTCTCGCGCTGATCGCCGCTCGTCGGAATCGGCTGGAACTCATCTCGCGGAGCACCGCTCAACTCATCGCACGCATGAACGCTGCGGCAGGGTCCGCCAATGCGAAGGTCTTGCTTCACCCGGTCGCGGCACGGTCGGTGGTGGAGTCGAGCAATCATGTCGCAATTGGCGTCCACGACCTCCGTGGGCTGCTCGGGATCGAGTCGAGCCGAGAATCGCTCGATGCGAAGCGATGGATGGAAGCTGTTACGGAGATGAAGGACAGGGCGATTGAGACCGGAACAGGGGGCGTCGATGCAGCCGTCCGTCGCAGTAGCGAGACCCTTGATCGGGCGACCGGGGTGTTCCGGTCGGTCGACCTCGACGGCGACGGAGTCCCCGACAAACCCAGAGCCCGCGCAGCCGTAGAAGATGCGGGCTCGGCGATCAAGGGAGCGACTGCTGGTGCGACTGGGGCGGTCGGCTCGCTCTTCCGCCGCAAGCGGGATCACGCGAGTCCCGCCGACGCCCGCAAATCGGCGAGGGACTCCTCCGAGGAGACCTGATCAGAGGATCTCACCGAGGAGAGGCCCATGCCGTCCACGCTCACCTGGCTCAGCCACGACACCGCCGAGCGTGATCGCACGCTCCGGCTGATCGAGTTGTTCAAGGAGTCCGGAACGGTGGACGAGCTCGGCATCGGCTCTATCCGGGACACCTTTGCGGACGCGTTCTTCCCCGGCACCTCCGTCCTCCAGACCCGTGCCCGCTATCTCCTCTTCATCCCGTGGCTGCTGGAACGGACCGTCCATCAGTCGCGCAACGCGGCTTCCGCCTCAGAACGCCTCCGCGCTCACGAGGTGGGCCTCATCCACGCCCTGCTCGCCGTCGGTGAGAGCGAGGGAGTCATCGGCCGCGACGCGAAATCCTCCCTCAAGCGGATGCCCAGTGCCGTCTATGACCCCGCCCTCCGCCGCTTCGGCATCCGCACCAGCGGCAGCACCCTTGACCAGTTCTTCCGCGACGCCGCCACCACGGCCGAGCGGCGCCGCGATCTTCCCGATGCTGACGACGACGGCCTCGCCGCCCGCCTCACCACGCCGGGTCTTGATCCTGAACTGGCTGTCTCCTGTCCACCTCCCGCGGATCTCCTTACGTCCACGACGTTCCAGCTCACCCCGGGGGAGGCCTCCTATCTCCGCGACCGCGTGGTCCAGGCCGTTCCCGGCAGCCTCATCGCCTGGCTCCTCGCCAACGAATCCCGTGCCGACGTCCCCCACCTCTGGCAGCACCCCGACCTTCCGCGTTTCCCGGCGCACCTGCGCGACCTCGCCGACCATGCCCGCCGCTTCCATCACGCCACCCACGGCGCCGCGTTGCTCTACAACCTGATGCTCGCCGAGAAGAAGCAGTCCGGGGACCTCGTCGAGCACTACCGCACGGACCTCGTCGCCTGGCAGCAGGAACTCACGGACCACGCCGTCTGGAACAGCTGGTCCCTCCCCGAGTTCTGGGTGGTTCTCGGCCGCCACAACCCCCGCCTCCGACCTACTACCGTGCGCTTCGTCGAGGACTGGATCACCGGCGCTCAACGCACCACGGACGCCGCCGCGGACGAGGGCCTGCGCGCCGTCGTCGCCAATCGTGAGCAGCGCCTGAAGGGCAGCCGCTCTCGCCTCGTCAACGCCGCCGCCCTCGACAACTGGGCCGGCGGTTCCGGCCTCGTTCGCCTCGACTACCGATGGCGCATC
>DBPQ01000099.1 GCA_002304945.1 Actinomycetales bacterium UBA1416
CTTGGTGGGGGAGGCGGGTGGGGCAGTGCGTAGGCTGGGGGCGTGAACGCCGCCGTCCGCCACCTGCTCTCGATGATGAAGCTGGGATCCATCGGCTTCGGGGGCGGGAGCGCGATGATCCCGGTCTTCGAGAAGGAACTGGTCCAGGACCGCGGCGTCCTCGATGACGAGACTTTCGTGCGCCACACCGTGATCGCGAATGTCACGCCCGGGGGACTGCCCACCAAGCTGGCCGCGCTGAGCGGCTTCCACGTGGGTGGGACGCGGACGGCGGTACTCTCCTCGATCGTGGCCGGGTTGCCCGGCACGATCCTGGCGGTGGGGATCGTCGCCTTCTTCGGGGTGCTCGGCCCGGACGCGATCCGGTGGGTGGAGTACGCCGCGGTGGGGATCTCGGCGTTCATCATCGTCCTGCTCGTGGAGTACATCGCGAAGGTGTGGCGTACCGCGCCGGCGCGGCGCCTCGCCGTCGGCATCACCCTGGTGACGTTCGTGGTCTCGGGCCTGAACCCGTTCGTGCGGGTGGTGGGGCTGCTGCTCGGGCAGGAGTGGGCCCCGGCGCTGCCGGCGATGAACGCGATCCAGGTGATCCTCGTGTCGCTGGTGCTCATCGCCGTGGTCATGATGGTGCGGCGGCCCACCCCCCTGCCACTCGTGCCGGTGCTGACCGATCCCCTGCGGGTGCGGCGGTACGTGATTGCCGGTGGGGTGTTCGCCGGGCTGGCGGTGGCGGCCATCGGGGTGAGCGCCCTCGTGGCGGGGAGCGGCGGCGGGCGGCTGATGGCGCTCGTGGCGCTCTCCATGCTCGCCACGTTCGGAGGGGGGCCGGCCTACATCGCCGTGGCGGACGGCTTCTTCGTGGGGAGCTTCGTGTCCGCCGACGTCTTCTACGCCCAACTCGTTCCCGTGGGCAACGCGACCCCCGGCCCGCTCATCACGAAGCTCGCCGCCCAGGTGGGTTTCAGCTACGGGCTGGAGAACGTCTCGCCGGCCGCGGGGGTGGTCCTCGCCCTGTGCGGACTCGTGGTGGCGGCGACGGTCTCGGGCGCCGTCGCCATGGTGGTGATGGCCGGGTACGAGCGGATCGCCGGGCGCGGGTACATGCGCCGCCTGCAGGCGTACGTGGTTCCCGTGATCTGTGGGCTGCTCATCACCACGGCGTTCTCGATGACGCTCGCGGCCGTGGCCATCGGTGGCCGCGCGGACGTGGGCCCCACCCCGATGGTGTGGGGCATGGCGGTGCTCGTCGCGTTGCTGCTGGCCGTGCACGCGCGGGTGAAGGTGCCGGACGTGGTGTTCATCCTGCTCGCGGGAGCCCTGACCGTGGTGGTGTTGGGGTTCGTCGCGGGCTGACGCGTGGCGTGCCTGGAGCCCTTCGCAGACATCAGCCATGCCACAACAGCGCCCGCAGTGGTGGGTGGCTTCCCCAAGAGCGCCCGCAGTGGTGGATAGCGTCCACAACAGCGCCCGCAGAACGTTCCTGCGGACGGTACACCACCCGCAGGAACGTTCTGCGTGCGCTGGACGATAGGGCGCACGCTGTTGTGAACGACGCTGGGGCGCACGAGGCCCGCTGGATCGTCCTGCGTACGCTCTTGTGGCCCCGGATTGCTCCGCGCCTCCTCACGGCGGGCGCCGGATCGTTCTGCGGGCGCTCTCGGGCGGAGAGGACGTCAGCGAGATCCCCCACAGCGGGCGCCGGATCGTTCTGCGTGCGCAATTGTGAAGACGGCACGCCATCTGCGCCCCTGACCAAGCCATTTCGCACTGACGGGCCGGACTTCTGGCCGAATGGAACAGCAGACGCCCCCGTTGTTGGGGGCGCGGTGTGCGGAGGGCGGGGGACGGTGTGCGGGGGCGGTCTTCGAGGCGCCGATGCACGCGGCGCGCGGGTGCAGCACGGATGTGCGGGGCTACCGGCTACCGATGCTCCCGCTGCTGCGCGAGCGCCGGGGCGAACGACGGCGCGAGCGGCAGACCCGGCAGCAGGACCGCCTGCAGGGCGTGGTAGATGTCGGGCTTCCCGGGCCAGGTCTCCCCGGCGGGCTGGTTCGCGGGGGAGAGCTCGTGCCGCCACGCTCCCGGCCGTTCGATCACGAACCGGGCCACGTACTCCCAGATCATGGCGGCGGTCTCGGCGAACCGGTCCTCCCCGGTGGCCTTCTCGAGCGCCACGGCGGCGGCGATGCCCTCGCACGCCACCCAGTGCATGCGTTGGCGCACCACCGGCGCCCCGTCCCAGTCCACCGTGTAGACGAAGCCGGGCGCGCCGTCGACGTCCCACGCCTCCCAGATGGCGGCGTCGAACAGCGCCACGGCGTCCTCGAGGAGCCACGACGGCGCCGTCCGCCCCCGCAGCTCCAGTTCCGCCCGGGCGTGCACCGCCAGTCGCGCCCACTCCATCCAGTGGCCGGGAGTCGCGCCGTACGGCCGGAACGGGTCCGCGGGTTGGTCGCGGTTGTAGTCGAGGAGCGGCGTCCACGACGAGTCGTAGTGCTCCGGCAGCCGCCAGGCGTGCGTCCGCGCGAACGCGAACGTCCGCTCCAGCATCCGGACCGCGCGGTCCAACCACCGGTCCTCACCCGTCACCCCGGCAGCGGCAAGGTACGCCTCCACGGTGTGCATCGTCGCGTTGATGCCGCGGTACGGGTCCACCACCTCCATCGCCCGGTCGTACCGCTCCACCACCATGCCCTCGCCCTCGTCCCACCAGTACCGGTCCTGCGCGTCGAGCGCCCGCGCCAGCAGCTCGCTGCCACCGGCCACCCCGGCCGCCACGGCGGAGGACGCCGCCAGCACCACGAACGCGTGGGCGTAGGCCTCCTTGTCCCCCTCGACCGGCACCCCGTCCCACCCGACGGCGGAGTGCCAGCCCGCGTGGTCGTCGTCGGCGAACACCCCGCCGATGGCCGTGACGCCGTGGGCGGCCAGATCGGCGCACCCCTCCTCGCCGGCGATCGCTCCCAGTGCGAAGGAGTGCGTCATGCGGCAGTTGATCCACAGCTCGAGGGGCTTGCCCGCGTCGGGGACGCCGTCGGCGTCGAGATGGGCGAAGCCGTGCTCCACGCGCGCCGCACGCGCGAAGTCGAGCAGGGCCAGGGCCTCGGGGGGCAGCGGCAGGTGCGTCATGCGATCACGATCCTCTTGAAGAGTTCGGCCAGCCGGCCCTCCGGCAGCCCGGCCTGCTCGGCGGACGCGGCGGCCATGCCACGCACCCGATCCTCCAGGTCCTCCATGTGCCCGGTCTGGGAGGCGTGCGCGCGCAGGGCGGCGAGCTTGCGGTCGATCACGTCCGTCACGTCGACGGCGTGGTTCGGGTCCGGGTGGCCCATCAACCAGATCTCGGGCACCCGGTAGGCGGGCAGCTCCTCGCGGTGCACGAGTTCGGGCCAGGCGTGCGGGTTCTCCGACGCCGGGTAGATCGCCCGGATCGTGGCCTCCCCGGCGGCGAGGTGGTCGGGATGGGATGCGTACAGGCGCTCGTACCAGCGCTCCGGCGACTGCTGCAGCACCCGGTGCGGCCGCACCTGACGGATGATGCGAACGAGGTCCCGCTGCAGTTCCCAATTGGGGGTGAGCCACCCGTCCCGGTGCCCGTCGAGGAAGCGGACGTCCCGGATCCCGATGATCGCGGCCGCCGCGCGCTGCTCCCGCTCCCGCACGGCACCCATCGCGGCGATGTCGGCGTCGGCGAGGCCCCCCTGGTCGCCCCGCGTGCACACCACGAGCGTGACCTCGAAGCCCTCGTCCACCCAGGTCGCGAGGGTGCCCCCGGCGCCGAAGTCCGCGTCGTCCGGGTGTGCCATGACCGCCAGGGCGCGCGTGTCGCCGGGGACCGTGGTCATGCGGGTGCTCTCAGCGCTTGCCGCCACCGAGCAGGCCGCCCAGCACGGACCCGAGCAGGTCCTCCACGCCGCCGCCCTGCGGCGCGGGCCGCCCGGTCTGCGACGGCGCAGCGCCGCCTCCCAGCATGTCGGCGAGGATGTCGTTGATGTCCACGCCCGGGGGTGGGGTCGGGCCGGAGCGTCCCGAGGACGGCGACGGCGCGGCACCGGCGTCCGGCCGCGAGCCCCCGCCGAGGATCCCACCGAGCAGGTCACCCAGTCCGCCGCCGCCGGACTGCTGCGAGCCCCCGCCGCCGAGGATCCCACCGAGAAGGTCCCCGAGGCCGCCGCCACCGGACTGCTGCTGCGGGGCGGCCTGGGACTGGCCGGCCTTCCCGAGCACGTTCTTCGTGATCCATGAGAGGACGATGGGCGCGAGGATGGGCAGCAGCTTGGCGAACAGCCCGGAGTTCACGCCCTGGCTCGCGCCGAGCCGGGTGACGACGTCGTCGGACGACGGCCCGAACACGTTGCGCACCACCTTCTCCCCGTCCGTGCGGTCCACCTCCGCCAGGTTGACCCCGCCCTCGACGAGGCGTGGGTCGTGCTGCCCGAGGGCACCCACGAGGGAGGCCTTCCCGGCAGGGTCCGAGGCGTTCGCGCGCATGCCGCCGAGGAGGGCGGGGATGGCGGCCGCGGAGGCGGCGCGGGCGGTCTCACGGTCCGTGCCGAGTTCCCGGGCGATGTCGTCGAGCGGGAGGGAGGAGAGGAGTTCGGTGTAGTCGGCCATCAGCGGTCCTTTACGTCAGTTCGGTCCAGCACCCGCCTCGATCGTAACGTCCCCGGCGATCGGCAGCGCGGCGGGTGCGGCAGGTTCGGCCTGCCAGCGGCGCACCACCCCGAGCGTGATGAGACCGTGGGCCGCGAGCAGGGTGAGTGCGATCCAGAACCCGAGGCCGGGCTTGTCCCAGCCCGGGGTGAACCGGTGCATCGCCGCGAGGCTCGCGGAGACGAAGAAGAGCGCCCCACCGAACGCGGCGGAGAGGCCGAGTGCGGAGGCGAGCACCGCCGTCGCCGCGACGAGCACCCCGTAGGCGAGCAGCGGCCAGAACCAGTCGCCGGCCCCGGCGCGGACCGCGAACACGCCCACCACGTACAGGAGGCCGTACCAGATGAGCCACCGGGGGGAGGTCCGGAGGAGGGAGGAGCGCCACAGGCCCCGGAACGCGGCCACGTAGCAGAGCTGGGCGAGGGTCAGGAGGCCGAGGAGGGTGACGAACGCGGCGGGCTCGGCGAGCAGGTCGGCGGCGACGTCGGCGAGGAAGGACAGGGCGAGGGCCGCCACCACGAGGACCACCGGTCGCGGGCGGGGCGGGTCGGTGGAGACCAGCACCAGTTCCGCGAGCAGGGGGAGGGCCAGCCAGCCCGCCACGTCCGCGAGCGGGGAACGGAAGATCTCCGCGACCACCGCGACGACCGCCACCACCACGTAGGCCACCACGAGGGCCCGGGCGGAGTTGCGGCGCGGCAGCACCGCTCGATCATAGGACGGCGATCACCTGCACCGCGAGGATCTTGGCGATGATCCCGAGCGCGAAGAGGGCGGCGTACCCGGCCTCGATCCGCTCGTCCGTGACCCGGCCGGTGGCGTAGGCGAGGATGGCCGGCTGCCCTATGAAGCCGGCGAGCGCACCGGCGGAGCGGGGCGCGGACAGCCCCAGCAGGCGTGCTCCCGCGAGGAACAGGCCGGCGGCCGTGACCACGAGAGCCGCGGCGGCCAGCGCCACGCGGAGGCCGGTGGCGGTGAAGGCCTGGGCGGCGAAGGCGTCGCCGGAGGCGAGGCCCACGGTCGCCAGGAAGAGGAGGAGGCCGAGTTGGCGGGTGGTGAGGTTGGCAGCGAGGGGCAGTTCCCAGGCGATCGGCCCGGTGCGGTGGACCGCGCCGAGCACCATTCCCACCACGAGCGGCCCGGCGGCCGGGCCGAGGGAGAACACGATCCCCCCGGGCAGCGGCACCGCCACCGCGCCGAGGAGCAGCCCCAGCGTCATGCCGATGCCGAGGGCGAGGGCGTCCACCTCGGAGACCTTGCGCTCGGAGTCCCCGAAGAAGTCGGAGACGGCCTCCATCTCCCCGCGCGGCACCACCGCGAGCACGCGGTCGCCGAGCTGGAGGACGAGGTCGTCCCGGCCGAGGAGGTCGACGTCGCCGCGCCGCACCCGGGTCACCACGCCTCCGAAGCGGCTCGACAGCCCGAGGTCCGCCAGGCTCTGGCCGGCCAGGTCGGTGCGGGAGACGACGAAACGCCGGAAGTCCACGGCGCTGCGGTCGTCCGTGAGCTGCTCGCCGAGGCGGCGTCCCAGGAAATCGATGGCCGGGTCGATGTTCCGCCCCGCCCCCACCAGCAGCACCTCGTCACCCGGCTGCAGGTCCTCGTCCGGCTGGACCACCCGCGTCCGGCCGTCGCGCTGCAGGTAGGACATGCGGATCTGCTGGGACTCCCACCCGGGGACGTCGCGCACGGCGGTGCGGCGCTCCACCAGGGTCGAGACTGCCTCGATGCCCGCGCTGGCGAGCGACGGCGTGTCCCGCGTGCCGGGCCAGTCGCGCCCGACCACGAGCGCGACGGCCACGATCGCGAGCGTCACGCCCACCGGGTAGCCGAGCGAGTACCCGACGGCGGCCTCCGGGCTTCCGGTCGCCGTCGTCGCCGCTGCGAGTGCCGGGGTGGAGGTGAGGGCGCCCGCGAAGGTGCCGGCGGCGAGGCCGGTGCCCAGCCCGAGGGCCTTGCCGAGAACGACGGCGAGGCCGGTGGCCACGGCGAGAACGCCGACCGCCAGGCCCATCAGTGGCAGTTGCCGGCGCAGGTCGGAGAAGAACGCGGAGCCCGCCCCGATCCCCACCGTGTACACGAACAGGGCGAGGCCGAGCGTCTGCACGAGGCCGAGGCCCTCCCCGAGGGCAGGGTCGAGCGAGCCGACGGCGAGGCCCACGAACAGTGCGCCGGCGGCGCCGAAGCGCAGCGGGCCGAAGGGGACCGCGCCGAGAGCTGCGCCGAGGGCGACCACCACCATGATGGTGAGCAGGGGGGAGGAGGCGAGCAGCGCGAGCATGGGAATCCTTCGGACCGCGGAGGGGCCTCCAAGGCTACCGTCACGCCCGCGATCAGATACCCTAGGGGGTATAGATGCGCCATTGGGAACGGCGCCATCCCGCCGAACGTCCCACGTGTGACGGACCCACGCGATAGAACAATTGGGTAACCGTCAGGAAGAAGTCATGAAGCGTACCCTCACCCTCACCGCCGCCCTGGCCCTCGGGGCCGCCCTCGCCGGGTGCACCTCCACCGTGCCGTCGGAGCAGCCGTCGGCAGCGGTGTCAACGGCGTCCACCGCGGCCAGCGACGCCGGCTCCTCCGCCGCGAGCGAGCCCGTCCTCGCGGAGGTCGCCATCACCGACCCGTGGGTCAAGGCCACGGACACCGAGATGACCGGCGCCTTCGGCACCCTGGAGAACAACACCGACGTCCCGATCCACGTGGTGGCCGTCTCCTCCTCCGTCACGGACCGCAACGAGCTGCACGAGATGGTCATGCAGGACGGCTCGATGGTCATGGTGGAGATGGAGGAAGGCTTCGTCATCGAGCCCGGTACCGCGTTCGTGCTCGAGCCCGGCGGCAACCACCTCATGCTCATGGACCTCGCCGCACCCGTCGAGGTCGGGGAGGACGTGGAGCTCACCCTCGAGTTCGAGGACGGCGGCACGTTCACGTGGATCGCCCCCGCCCGGACGTTCGCCGGCGCGAACGAGGAGTACGTCGAGTCCGAGGCCTCCGCCACGCCGACCCCGTAATGGACCAGCCCACGCGCTCCGCCGGACCCGCACCCGCCGGACCCGCACCCGCGGCCGAGCCCCGGCGCACCGACCAGCCGCCCATCCCGCGTGGGGTGCGACGGCGGGACGTGCTGGTCGGCGGCGGGGGCGCGGCCCTCGGGGCGCTCGCCACGTGGGCGGGCCTCCGGGTGGACGGCACGCCCACGGACGAGGGGGCGGCGTCGTCGGACACCTCGGCACCGGCGACGGCGGCCGACTACCGGGGGAACCTGACCGAGCCGTGGCAGGGGGAGCACCAGGCGGGGATCGTCACCGCGCCGCAGGGGTTCCTGACCCTCACCGCCTACGACCTCGCGGACCACGTCGACGCCCTCCGTCTCGAGCGGCTGCTGCGGATCTGGACGGACGGGATCTCACGCCTCGCCGCCGGCCGGCCGGGCCTGACCGACACCGAGCCGGAACTCGCGGCGCACCCCGCGCGCCTCACCGTGACGGTGGGGCTCGGGCCCGGTGCCTTCGAGCGGACCGGGCTGGAGGCGAGGCGGCCGGCATGGCTCGCGCAGCTCCCCCCGTACCCCATCGACGCGCTGGAGGACGCCTGGAGCGGCGGTGACCTGGCCCTCCAGGTCTGTGGCGAGGACCCGTCCACCGTGGCCCACGCCGCGCGCTACCTCGCCAAGGAGGCCGCGGACCTCGCCACCGTCCGCTGGGCGCAGCACGGGTTCCGCAACGCCGCCGGCCAGGTGCCGGAGGCCATGACCTTCCGCAACCAGTTCGGTCAGCTGGACGGCTCCTCCAACCTCCAGGGCGAGGAGGGCGAGCACGTGTGGATCACGGATCCGGACGCGCCCGCGTGGCTGCGCGGCGGCACCACCATGGTGGTGCGCCGCATCCACATGAACCTCGACAAGTGGGACGAGCTGGACCGCCCGGGCCGCGAGGTGATCGTGGGCCGGCGGCTCGGCGACGGCGCCCCCCTCACCGGCGGCGACGAGTTCACCGCCCCGGACCTGGAGGCCGTCAACGAGCTCGGTTTCCCCGCCATCGACGCCGCCGCCCACATCCGCCGCGCCCGCACCGACGATCCCACCCAGCGCATCCTCCGGCGCCCCTACTCCTACGAGGCGGCGCCGTCCGTGATCCCCTCGGACACCGGGCAGATCTTCATCGCCTTCCAGGCGGACCTGGAGCACCAGTTCCTGCCCGTCCAGGCCCGGCTCGCCGAACTGGACCTGCTGAACCAGTGGACCACCCCCATCGGGTCCGCGGTGTTCGCAGTGCCCCGCGGGGTGCGGGAGGGCGAGTTCCTCGCCCAGGACCTCTTCGCCTGACCACGCCACCGGCGCCATCGCCCGGCCGTGGCGCCGTAGTGTGGTGCGCATGACGGCGGTTGCCACCCACTCCCTCACCAAGGACTTCGGGGACGTCCGCGCCCTCGACTCCCTCGACCTCGAGATCCCCGTCGGGTCCATCTTCGGGGTCATCGGCCCGAACGGCGCCGGGAAGGCCACCCTGATGCGCCTGCTCATCGACATCCTCCGGCCCACCTCCGGGCATGCGGTGGTGCTGGGGGAGGACCCGCGGACGGCCGGCCCGGAGCTGCGGGCCCGCATCGGCTACCTCCCCGGCGAACTGCATCTCGAGGGCCGGCTCACGGGCCGCCGGCAGGTGGACTTCTGGGCCTCGCTGGGCGACGATCCGGCGTCCGCGCGGGACATCGCCCACTCCCTGGCCGAGCGGCTCGAACTGGACCTCGGCCGCCAGTCCCGCACGCTCTCCAAGGGCAACAAGCAGAAGCTCGGGCTCGTCCAGGCGTTCATGCACCGCCCCGAGCTCCTCATCCTCGACGAGCCCACCTCCGGTCTCGACCCGCTCGTGCAGCAGGAGGTCCTCGCCGTCGTCCGCGAGGCCCGTGACGGCGGCGCCACCGTGTTCCTCTCCTCCCACGTGCTGTCCGAGGTGGAGGCCGTGGCGGACACCGCCGCCCTGCTCCGCACCGGCCGGATCGCCACCGTGGCCCCCATGGCCGAACTGCGGGCGACGGCGGTGCGGCACCTGCGCGCCGTCCTCGACGGCACGTCCGTCCGGGAGATCCGGGCCGCCTTCTCGTTCCGGGGGCTCGCGTTCACGCTCGACGACCTCGGCGACGGCCAGGTTGCGGTGACCGGGATGGTCGAGGGCCGCGCGGACGACGTGGTCAAGGGGCTCGCCGGGTTCCACCTCGTGGACCTCGTGTACGCCGAGCCTGACCTGGAGGAGACCGTGCTGCATCTCTACCGCGGCCCGGACGCCGGGGAGGACATCCCCTCGCCCCCCGCGCCTCCCGCGACGGACGAGGAGGAGGCGCGATGAGCCGGCTGCCGGTGTTCGTGCAGGACCTCCGCGAGGGGCGCCGTTCCCTGATCGGCTGGTCCCTCGGCCTGATCGTCGTGATGATGATCTACCTGCCGTTCTTCGGAATCATGGGAGGTGACTCCGAGATCCGCGAACTGGTGGAGAGCCTGCCGCCCGCCCTCGTCGAGGCGCTGCGCTACGACCAGATGTTCACCGGGCCCGGCTACGCGCAGGCGACCATCCTCGGACTGCTGGGCTTCGCGCTCGGGACGATCGCGGCGGTCTCCTGGGGGGCGCGGGCCATCGCCGGGGACGAGGAGACCGGCACGCTGGAACTCACGTTGGCTCACCGGGTCTCCCGGGAGCGGCTGGTGCTGGAGCGTGCCCTGGGGATCCTGGTGCGGCTGGTGGTCCTCGGGGTGGTGGTGGCCGTGGTGCTGCTCGCGACGTCCGAGCCGTTCGGCCTGGACCTGGTGGCCGGGAACGTGCTCGCGGCGGTGACGGCCTTCGTGATGCTGCTGCTGACCTCCGCGATGGCGGCCCTCGCCGCGGGGGCCCTGGTGGGCCGGCGGGTGGTCGCGCTCGCGGCCGGCGCGGGCCTCGCGGTGTCCGGGTACGTGGGCGACGCCGTCGGGGGACAGGCTGCGGGCTGGGGCTGGCTGCAGGACATCTCGCCGTTCGCGTGGGCCTACGGGAACAGCCCGATCACGGACGGCTGGGACCCCGGAGGGCTCGCACTGCTCCTCGCGCTGAGCGGCGTGCTGCTCGTGGGGGCGGTGGTCGCGTTCCGCCGGCGGGACGTGGGGACGTGAGCGGCATGGGCACGTGAGCGGCATGGGGACGTGAGCGAGCCGTTCACCGAGTGGGCGGAGTACAACGCCTCCCGTGCGGTCCGGGACCTCCGGCCGCTCTCCGCCCGCCTGCTCGCGCTGGCCGGCCCGGGGGAGGGGCGCACCGCCGTCGACCTCGGGTGCGGGGCCGGCGTGGAGGTGGCGGCGATGCTGATGAACGGGTGGCGGGTGCACGCGATCGACGGCGACGCGACCGTGGCCGGCCACCTCGCCCCGCTCGCCGAGCGGCATCCGGGAGCGCTGGAGTTCCGGCACGTGGAGTTCGGTGCGGTGGCGGAGCTGCCGCCGGCGGGGCTGGTGCACTCGTCCTACGCGCTGCCGTACGCGGAGCCGGAGGTGTTCGCGCGGCTGTGGCGGGCCATCCGGGAGGCCCTCGAGCCCGGCGGGTGGTTCGGGGCGCACCTGTTCGGGGTCAATGACGCCGGCCGCGCCGAGGGTGAGCCGGCCACCTACCTGACGCGCGCCGAGGTGCTGGGGCTGCTGGACGGGTGGGAGGTCGTGCAGTTCGAGGAGGAGGACGCGGTGGGGCCGTCGTTCGTCGGGCCGCGGCACTGGCACGTCTTCCACGTCATCGCCCGCCGCTGGTCATCCCCTGGTCTGTGAGCAGTTGGTTGCGCATGTGCACGCAACTGCTCACAGACCCGGGGGACTTCCGGGGTCAGGGTTGGGTGCGGCCGTCCTCTTCGGACTGTCCGGGGATTTCCGGGGTCTCGGAGGTCTCGGGCTCGCCCTCAGCGGTCTCGAGGGCGTCGGGCTGGGCCTCGTCCAGCTCCTCCAGCGCGTCCTCGGCCTCATCCACCGATCCGGCGCGGGCTGCACGCCGCTGGGCGCGCCGGTCCGCCCGGATCTCGGCCTCGCCGCGGACGCGTTCGGCGAGCAGGTCCCGCTCGGTGCGGACCTTGTCCACGAGTTCCGCGCTGTCGAGCCGGACCTTGTCGGCGAAGATCTCCGCGTCCGCGCGCACCTTGTCGGCCAGTTCGCCGCTCCGGACCCGGTCGGCGAAGTCCGCGCCGTCCGCCCGGAGCTTCTCCACCGCGTCCCGCACCTCGCGCCGGAGGACCTTGCCCATGGGGTTGCGCGGCAGCTCGGGCAGCACGAACACCTTGCGGGGCACCTTGTACGCGGTGAGCCGCTCCTTCATCCGGGCCCGGATCTCCTCGAGGTCCACGGAGTGCCCCTCGGCCAGCACCACCGCGGCCACGACCTCCTCGGCGCCGAGCTCGTTCACCAGTCCGACGACGGCCGCATCCCGGATCCCCGCCTGGCCGCGCAACGCCTCCTCCACCTCCGACGGGTAGACGTTGAACCCACCGGTGATGACCATCTCCTTGATGCGGTCCACGATCCGCAGGAAGCCGTTCTCGTCCGGCTCGGCGATGTCCCCGGTGCGGAACCAGCCGTCGTGGAAGGCGTTCGCCGTGTCCTCCGGGCGGTTGCGGTAGCCGGAGAACACCTGCGGACCCTTGACCTGGATCTCGCCGCGCTCGCCGTCGGGCACCTCGCGGGAGGGGTCCTCGGGGTCGGCGAGCCGCATCTGGGTGTCCGGGAACGGCACCCCCACGTGCCCGGCCTTCCGCGTCCGGTTCACCGGGTTGCCCGCGATCACGGGGGCGGTCTCGGACAGCCCGTACCCCTCGATGAGGAGGCCACCGGTCGCGGCCTCCCACTTCTCGATCAGCTTCGCGGGCAGTGGCATCGCGCCGCTGATGCCCACCCGGGATCCCCGCAGCGACACCCCCTGGGCCGCGGCCGCATCGGCCACCTTCTCGAACACCGGCGGCACCGCGATCACGACGGTCGGCACCCGGCGCTTGTAGGCGTCGAGGATCAGGGAGGCCTCCGGCTTCGGCACGAGGTGGATCATGGCGCCGATCCGCAACGGCAGGTTCATCGACAGCGAGCATCCGAACACGTGGAACAGCGGCAGGCAGGCGAGGAACACCTCCTTGCCGAGTTCGATGTCGTACACCCACGCGGTGGACTGCACGGCGTTCGCCGTCAGGTTGCGGTGGGTGAGCGGGACGCCCTTCGCGACGCCGGTGGTGCCGGAGGTGTAGAGGATGAGGGCGACGTCGTCGTTCGCCGGACGGGCCGACGGCGGGGGTACCGGTGCGTGCTTCAGCAACGCGGACCACGGCGTGGTCCCGGGGGCAGGCCTGGAGAGCGCCGCGCGCGACTCGCGCGCCTTCTCGATCGGCAGCTTGAGGAGGAGCCGCTTGGCCAGCGGCATCGCGTCGATCATGTTGACGCTGATGATGTGGTGCGGCCGCACGGAGGCAGGCAGGTTCTGGACCAGGTTGGCTGCGGCGTCCCACACGATCGCGACGTCGGCGAGGTGATCCGCGAACATGGGCGTGAGCTCGGAGACGGTGGCGAGCGGGTTGTGCTCCACCACCGTGCCGCCCGCCAGCAGCACCCCGTAGAACGCGATCACGTGCTGGGGACAGGTGGGCATGAGGAGCGCTACCTGCGTTCCCGGTCCCACGCCCCGCGCGGCGAGGTTCGCGGCCACGGTGTAGGCGGCCTCGCGCAGCTCGGCGTAGCTGGTCTGCCGGCCGAAGAAGTCGAGGGCGGGCAGGTCGGCGAATTCGGCGGTGGCGCGGTCGAACTCGTCCACCATCGTGCCGGCGGGGTACTCGAGACTGTGCGGCACTTGCTCGGGGACGGCGGCGGTCCAGAGGTCCTGGAGGGACTGCATCATGCACCTCTTCGGGCAGGAGGGTCGGGTGCAGACAAGGCTACGGCAGCGTAGGTTCCCCGGCAGCTCGATTGCGGTGGTTGCCGCCGGGCCGGACCGCGTCCGGGTTGCACCTCACCCCCGCTCGCCGGTGATACTTCCTGACGTGGACGGCCTCACCCGCGCCCCGCGCGCCTTCTTCGCCCGCCCGGTACTCGAGCTCGCCCCGCTCGTCCTGGGCGCGGTGCTGCGGCGCGAGACGCCGGACGGGGCCGTCGCCGTGCGTCTCACCGAGGTGGAGGCCTACGCCGGACTCGCCGACCCCGGCTCCCATTCCTACCGCGGCCGCACCGCCCGGAACGCGACGATGTGGGGCCCACCTGGCCACCTGTACTGCTACTTCACCTACGGCATGCACCACGCGCTCAACATCGTCTGCGACGATCCCGGGGTCCCCACCGGGTGCCTGCTCCGCGCCGGGGAGGTGGTGGAGGGCGTGGAGGTGGCGCGCCGCCGCCGGGAGGCGAAGCCCCGGAAGTCACACATCCCCGCGGCGTCGCTCGCCCGCGGTCCCGGCAACCTGGCCGCCGCCGTCGGCGCGACCCGGGCCGACGACGGCGCGGACCTCCTCGGCCGCGAGTGGTCGCTCTGGGTGCCGGCCGCTCCCGTGCCCGCGGACCGCATCTCGACCGGCCCGCGCGTGGGGGTGAGTGGCCCCGGCGGCGACGCCGTCGCCCACCCCTGGCGCTTGTGGATCGACGGCGAGGCCACGGTCTCGGCCTACCGCCCGGCCGGCCCGCGGCGCCGCCGCACCTGAGCCTCGCCCCCGCCACCAGGGAGAGCGGATTCGCGTGGGGAGGGTGCGTGTGCGCTCTCCGCACGCGAGGATGCTCTCCCTGATCCTGGCGGGGAGTCCTACGCCGCAGCGGCGCCGGTGGTGGGCGGGGCGGGGACCTCGTCGTCGTCCGCACTGCGCGGCAGGGCGAGCGTGGCGAGGAGGCCGAGCACGAGGACTCCCGCGGCGATCCCCGTGGTGCGCTTGGCGGCGTCGATGAGGGCATCGGAGGCGATCTCGGCCACCTCGGCGGTGGCGGGATCGGCCGCGAGGGCGGGGATGGCGGTCCCCACCGAGTCCCGGACCACGTCCACGAACTGTTCGACGACGGCGGGCGGCACCCCCGCCGCCTCCAGCCCGTCCCGGGTGCCGGACGCGAGACCGGAGATCAGGAGGCCGCCGAGCAGGGCGATCCCCAGCGACGTGCCGAGTTGCCGCGCGGTGGTCTGCATGCCGGAGGCCTCACCGGACTCCGCCACTGGGACGTCCTCGAGGATGATGTTGGTGAGCTGGGCGGTCGCGAAGCCGACCCCCAGACCGTAGACGGCGAGGATGCCGGCGATCAGGCCGCTGGCGGCGGGCAGGGCGAGGGCGAGCGCGCCGATCGCGAGCGCCTCCAGCAAGAGCCCGAGACGCACGACGCCCCGCTTCCCGAGCAGGCCCGTGACCCGCGGGACCATCCCGGACGAGACGAAGGTGCCCCCGGCCAGCGCCACGAGGATCCAGCCGGTGCCGATGGCGTCGTACCCCATGGCGCCCTGGAGCAGCAGCGGCAGCACGAACAGCATGCCGAACTCGCCGAGGGAGACGATCAGCGCCGCGATCGCCCCGTAGCGGAAGGTGGGGAGGGCGAACAGGTCGAGGTGGGCGAGCACCACCTTGTCCGCGGCCTCCCGGCGGCGCTGGACCCACACGAACAGAGCGAGGAGGAGCATGCCGCCCGCCAGGGCGAAGGGGACGGGGGAGGGACCGCCGTCGTGAGTCAGCCAGCCGTACTCGGAGGACTCGATGAGGCCGTAGACGATGGCACCCATACCGAGGCTCGCCAGCAGGGTACCGAGGACGTCGGTGCCCCGCCGGAGGCTCGTGTCGCGGGTCTCGGGGACGAAGCGCAGCGCGATCGCCACTGCCGCGAGGCTGAAGGGGATGTTGATCCAGAACGCCCACCGCCAGCTGAAGTCCGTGGCGAGCCAGCCGCCGAGCAGGGGGCCGACCGCGGCCATCCCGCCGATCATCGAGCCGTACACGGCGAACGCGATGCCGCGCTCCCGGCCGTGGAACATGGCGTTGATCGTGGAGAGCGTGGAGGGCATCACGAGGGCCGCACCGATGCCCTGGACGAGCCGCGCCCCGATCAACCAGGTGGGGTTCTGTGCCGTGCCCACGCCGAGGCTGGCCACCATGAAGATGGTGAGCCCCACGACGAACAGCAGGCGGCGGCCGTACAGATCGCTGAGGCGCCCGGCGAGCAGGATGAGCGAGGCGAACACGAGGGAGTAGATGGCGTTCATCCACTGGGTCTCGGTGGCGTTCAGCCCGAGGTCCCGGCTCACAACGGGCAGCGCCACGTTCGCGATCGTGGCGTCCATGATGACGAGGGCGACCCCCAGGGCGATGCCCACGAGCCCGATCCATCGCGTGCGGTCGAGGACGGCGGTGGATCCGGGCGTGTGCATCGCGCTCCTGACGGGTTGACGGTGGCGCGTCCTCGCGCGCAACCGGAATGTTACGACGCTCCGTCATGAAAAGCGAGCCGGGCGAGCCGCCACGCCCGTGAGATCATGCCCGCATGGCGGCGGTGCTGGCGGGGATGTCGGTGGTCTGGGTGATCATCCTCCTCGGCTGGGTGCTCGGCCGCCTGGACGTGCTCGGGCCCGGAGCCGAGGAGGTGCTGAACCGCCTCGTGTACTGGGTGGCCACCCCCGCGTTGCTGTTCGCGACGCTGGCCACCACGGACATCCCCGCGCTCGTGGGGGCGCCGCTCGCGGTGGCGGCGCTCAGCGGGGTGGGCTCCGCCGTCACGTTCGCGGCCCTCTCGCGGTTCGCGTTCCACGATCCCCGTGGCCACACGGTGGTGGGGGCGATGGGGTCCTCGGTGGCGAACGCCGCCCACCTCGGCATCCCGCTGGCCGCCTACGTGCTGGGATCGGCCACGCACGTGGTGCCCGTCCTGCTCTTCCAGCTGGGCCTCTTCACCCCGATGTTCTTCGTACTCGCGGACCTGGTGTCCCAGGGCTCGACATCCCCCGGCCGGGTGATCGGCGTGGTGCTGCGGAACCCCCTCGTGCTCGCCGCCGCCGCGGGCATGGCGCTCGGCGCCACGGGCACCGCGCTGCCCGACCTCGCGATGGAGCCCTTCCGGGTGGTCGGCGCGGCCGCCGTCCCGGCGGTGCTCATCGCGTTCGGCATGTCGCTCGCCGGGACCACGCTCCGTCTCCCGGCTCTCACCCAGCGGCCCGACGACGGCCCCTCATCGCACGACGACGGCGCCGCCCGGTCCGCCGTCGTCGCGACCTCGCGGGGGGTGGCGCTCGCGAGCGCCCTCAAGCTCCTCGTGCAGCCGGCGTTCGCGTGGGTGGCCGCGACGCAGCTGTTCGGGCTGGAGGGGCACGCCCTGTTCGCCGTCGTCGCGATGGCGGGGCTGCCGGCGGCGCAGAACACCTACGTGGCGGCCTTCCGCACCGGGACGGCCACCGGCCTGGCGCGCGGCATCGTCCTGGCGACCACGTTCTTCGCCATCCCGACCCTCGCCGGGATCGCGGCGCTGCTCGCCTAGGAGCGTGGGTCTGTAAGGG